>JAUVHU010000013.1 GCA_030593145.1 Desulfobacteraceae bacterium | reverse complement strand
GGAAGATATTTCAAAAGCAAGCGATGAAACCCAGAAGGTCATTAAGACAATAGATGAAATAGCCTTTCAGACCAATCTGCTTGCCTTAAACGCGGCTGTGGAAGCAGCCCGTGCAGGTGAGGCAGGAGCAGGTTTTGCAGTAGTGGCTGAAGAGGTTAGAAATCTCGCGCTTCGTTCCGCCGACGCAGCCAAAAACACGGCTGAGCTGATAGATGGAACAGTAAAAAAGATTAAAGGCGGATCCGAACTGGTAGTGCGAACCAATGATGCATTCAGCAAGGTTGCTGAAAGCTCTTCCAAGGTAGGAGAACTGGTTGCCGAGATCTCCGCGGCATCGAATGAACAGGCCCAGGGTATTGAGCAGACAAACACCGCCGTGGCCGAGATGGACAAAGTAGTCCAGCAGAACGCGGCAAATGCTGAAGAGTCCGCCTCCGCTTCTGAAGAGTTGAACGCGCAGGCAGAGCAGATGATGGGGATTGTAGAGGGACTGTCAGCCCTGGTTGGTGGAAGCAGTAAAGATGGAAGCAGTAAAGACAGTATAAGTACACAGCAGACATTAAGCGGAAATCATAAGATAGAAGCAATAAAAGCCCTTCCGGCTTTTGCGGAAAAGGCCAAAGCCATAGTGGTTCGCAAAACAAAACCAGCGGAGATCAGCGAGGGTGCGGAAGTAAGCCCTGATCAGGTAATACCTTTAGATGATAAAGATTTTAAAGATTTCTGATTGGCTGGTTGTTGATTGGTCGTAGGGGCGGCTTTATACCGCCCCTACGAATCGTTTCAGGCGGGGCAAACCATCTCCTGCAGGGTGGATGAGTTCTTCATGTGAAGAATTGGAAAGAGGGAGCCAACTCAATGGTTAATACGGATAATCAGCCTAAAATTTTAATCGTGGACGACGATCCGGTTTCCGGTATGATTTTAGAAGGGTATCTCCAGCCCGATAATTATCAGATACATTACGTTGCTAACAGCGAAAAAGCGTTGAAATTGGTCAAAGATATCAAGCCGGAGATGGTTATTCTCGATATCATGATGCCGGGGATTTCAGGATTTGAGGTTTGTAATATCTTGAAGAATGATAAAGATACCGAGGATATTCCTGTTCTGTTTATCAGCGCTCTTTCGGATACTGATTCTCAAAAAAGGGGGATTGAGTTCGGGGGGGCAGGATTTTTAGTCAAACCTTTTAATGAGGGTTTAATCCGGGCCTACGTAAAGACATTCCTCAAGACAAAAAAAGCTTTTGACAATGCCGGACAGAAATTGGCTCTCAATAAAGACTTTGCGAGTATGGCCTTCCACGATTTAGCCAATTTGAATACGATCATTTCAGGCAATCTCGAACTAGCTATAATGAGATTAGATAAGTCTGCAAGCGCCAAGAACTATGTGGGGAAAGCCTTATCTGCCGTTATGAATACGAATGAAATGCTTAAAAAGGCCCAGGACATAACATGCTTTAAATCAATCGTGACTAACGTGGATTTTACTCTTATGAATATTATTGATCTAATAAAGAATGCTTTAGCGCTATTTGAAACGGAGATGGAATCAAAGAATCTAAGATTTGATCTGCAAAAACCCGATCCTCTTAAGGTCTGCGGAGATAGCGGTTCACTCCTGCGGGTACTGGTAAATCTTATAGGCAATGCCATTGAATTTTCCTGGCCCGACACTGAAATAGGTATTGCGGCAAGAAAGAGAAAAGAAGGACCCGGAGACTCCCTTCAATGTGTGGAAGTAACTATTTCCAACCAGTGCAGCCCTATCCCGGAAAAATACCATGAATCAATCTTTGAAAGATTTAAACAGATTCCAAACGGAGAGGCGAGAAAAAGAGGCAAAGGCCTTGGTCTCGCCTTTTGTAAACTGGTCATAGAATTACATGGGGGAAGAATCTGGGTTGAGTCTCCTCTGCCAGGAGAGGAGAGCGGTGTGGCGGTTCATTTCACACTACTATGGGAATGATGGTAAGAGAACGAGCAACGAGCTGTTTTTTACAGAACCATAAGACATGTAAAGCATCCTGATGTAATCCCTGGTTGTCTTTCTTCCATATCCTTCCGCTATATTCGAAGGAATAGACACAACAGATCTTCTTATCTGTGAAGTTAGACCGTATCTTTCTTCCTTTGGGAATCTTGCTGTTATTCTATATATTTCTAAACAGAGTTTGTATGACTTTTGCCAGACTTTCAACTCTTTGTAATTCTTTAGCGTTGAGTGCTGAGGCTTAGCGCTTTGGCTTCACTACGTGTTACTTCGTGCCACTCGAACCATTGAATCCTTGACCCCTCCCGCCGTGCTCGCGCCCGTCGAGGCAGGTGTACTCTCTGGGATCACACCTGCTCAATTTATCAATCATATTTTTCTTTTGTGCCTTTGTGACTTAATGGCTGAACTTTTACAGAGGGGGTTTAAGATGAAGAAAATAGTGATCAAAACAGATTGCCCTGAAGCTGATAATATGTTATATTATATAATGTGGCTGTTTCCAGAGTGTGAGATACAGATGCTGCCGGTGAAAACTAAAAGCTTTAAAGATGCTTCGACGGTTTTAGGGTTTGCAACTGCGCATAAACAAAAGAAAGGGAGAGCCTCATGATAAAACAACTTTCCTTTACCAGGCACGAGCATAAAACCCTTCCAAACTTTAGACAGATGATCGCCAAGGCGGAATCCACCGAGGATGTAAAAAGCGTCCTGAAAAGACAGAGGCCAAGATCAAGTTCCCATGAATAATTCAGTTTTAGTTACACAGTCTCCAGCTCCGGGGACCCACCTCCTTTTATTCCGGGGCGATACCATTACATTTACCCTTTCACTGTCTTGCAAAGTAAAGGGATGTGCCTGGCTTCGCACAAACATAGGACATGCCGGAATTTCGCGCAGGGAAAAAATCAGGGAAGTTCATTATGATGAATCTCCTCTTGGACGTGACTGGTTTGACATTCCCATGACCCGGGTTGATGATCAAAATTTTCGGGTTATTCTTCCTCTTTGCGAAGTCGGTCATTTTATGGCAAAGTGTCTGTTTTTAGGCAAAGGTGAGTCTGATCCCATATGGCCGGATGGACCCAATGCTGTTATTAATGTTGAGCCATCAGATACATGTTGCGCAAACATCATATACAATGCTTTTGTGCGGCAATTCGGGCCAAACAGGATATCCGGCAAAATTCTTGATCCAACAGAAGAAACCTGTATCAAATCGTTCGACAGGTCCGGTTATGCTGTGATCCCTCCTTCCGGAACATTTCGTGATCTAATAAAGGAGCTTGATTTCATTATTGGCGAACTCGGCTGCCGGATTATCCAGCTTCTTCCTATCCATCCTGCACCGGTTATCTATGCACGCATGGGACGGTTTGGCAGCCCCTATGCAGCGCTGAATTTTACTTCCGTTGATCCGGCCCTTGCTGAATTCGATCAGTTCGCTACTCCAATGGAGCAGTTTGTCGAACTTGTTGACGCAATCCATGAACGCTACGGAAAAATTGTTATAGACATTGCCATCAACCATACAGGCTGGGCTGCCTATCTCCATGAAACACACCCTGAGTGGCTTGTCAGGGATAAAGAAGGACGCATTGAAGCTCCTGGAGCATGGGGCACAATATGGGAAGACCTGACAAGGCTGGATTATACCCGCAAGGATTTGTGGAAATACATGGCGGAAGTATTTCTTTTATGGTGCAGACGGGGAGTGGACGGTTTTCGATGCGATGCAGGCTACATGATTCCTGTTAAGGCATGGAAATATATTGTTGCAAAGGTCAGGGATCAGTATCCTGACACACTTTTCATTCTCGAGGGACTTGGCGGAAAGATTTCTGTTACTCGCGACATATTAAGCAAGGCAAATTTCAACCAGGCATACTCGGAGCTGTTTCAAAATTATGACCGCGATCAGATCGAAGCGTATCTTCCGGGGACTATTGAGACATCTCAACGCGATGGAATCATGGTTCATTTTGCTGAAACTCATGACAACAACCGCCTGGCTGAATGCTCAAAAACATATGCCATGATGCGCACAGCCCTGTGCGCTCTTTGCTCTCATAACGGGGCATTTGGTTTTGCCAATGGTGTGGAATGGTTTGCAACGGAAAAAATCGATGTTCATAATGCTGTTTCCCTTAACTGGGGCGCTGATATTAACCAGGTTCAGCATATACGCCGTCTAAACAGATTGCTTAAAGCCCATCCTGTTTTTCATGATATGACAGATTTAAGATTTATACATCAGGGCGGGGGAAATCAGATTGCTTTGCTGCGGCGACATATCCCTTCCGGCAGGAAGCTTATAATAGTTGCAAACCTTGATGATAAAAACAAGACCATAGCTGTATGGGAGTCTCGGCAGGCCGGCATGACAGGTTTGGTTTATATTGATCTTCTTACAGAAAAGGAGATTACTGTTACCGGGTCAGGAGGGCGGCACACATATCTTCTTGATCCCGGCCAGGTTCTCTGCCTGACTGACAATAAAAACGATATTGATCTTTTGCAGGATGCGGCTTTTCCGGACTTTATTGTTCCGGAACGGATAGTAAAGCAGCGGCTTCGCGCCAAAGCTCTTGACGTGTTTTGTTTTTATAATGAAATAGACTCACAGGAAGTCAGCGCTCTGAAAGACTTTGACCCCGATTATGCAGCGCAATACTTAGCGGATAATCCTGTTGAATACTGCCGCAGTGTTAATTGTCTGAGCAAGGAGACGCGGGTTATAACCTGGCAGTGGCCCTGTGATTCAAGGCGGGAAGTAATGGTGCCTCCGGATCATTTTTTGATGGTACGTTCCAGCGCTCCATTTTGCGCAGAGATTGTGGATAAAGATCGTACCATGTTACATGAAAAAAGCCTTCAATGTTCTGACGGGTCTTTTTTTGCCCTTTTATCTCCTTTGCCTCCTTCAAAATCCCCTCGCCCTGCTATTTTGAAGATGTCTGTTTATACACCCGGCAAATGCGAACATATTGAGGCGCCAATTCTTTTTCTGTGCAGGCCTGAAGATGTCATGATCAAAAAGTGTTATCAAAGGTCTGAATTGCTTTGCAGGCCCTTTTTTTTGTTAGGTACTAACGGCAGTGGAGGCATGCTTCGCGCCAATGTTTCCTGGGGAAATTTAGGCAGCCGGTATGATGCCCTTCTTGCAGCAAACTTGAATCCTGAATTTCCGGAAGACAGGAGGATTATGTTTACCCGGTGCAGGGCATGGGTGGTGTTTCAAGATTATTCCCAGGAAATCTCAATCGATTGCATTGATTCATTTTGCTTTGATTATAATTCCAGGGGGGTATGGAGATACTTTATTCCAACAGGCCAGGGTGAACATGTTTTGCTTGCTGTAAGAATTGAGATGATTCCTGGGAAAAATGCCGTAAAAATACTATTTTCCCGGCATTTGGCTGAAGGTAAGAAAGGGAAGCTGGCCGACGATCAGCGAATAAAGCTTATACTTCGGCCTGATATAGAAGACCGCAACTTTCATGAAAGCACAAAAGCATATCAGGGGCCGGAACTTCTCTGGCCTAAGGCTGTTACAATACATCCCGTAGGGTTTACTTTTTCCCCTGCAACAGGGCATTTGCTCAATATTGAGATTTCCAGAGGCAGCTTTGTCAGTGAGCCTGAATGGCATTATATGGTGCATCGTTCTGAGGATGCTGAGCGTGGAATCGATCCTGATTCGGATCTGTTCAGCCCTGGTTATTTTACAGCTTTTCTAAAAGGCGGTCAGACCGCGGAGCTTTATGCCGGTATTGTGGAATCTCAAAAAGAGAAGAGATCACCCATAAAAGCAACAAGCAATAATTCTGAATGTCTGCCTGAATGTTTGCCCGAATGTCTGATTGATGACGGTGATTCATGGAAGTTAAATGAAGCGCTGAAAAAAGCTCTGGAACATTATGTGGTGAAGCGGGGAAACTTTAAAACCGTGATTGCCGGATATCCCTGGTTTCTGGATTGGGGGCGGGATGCCCTTATTTTTGCACGTGGTTTGATCGCGGCAGGCAATACCGGAGATGTCAGGGACATTTTGCATCAGTTCGGACGGTTTGAGGAAGGAGGTACCCTTCCAAACATGATCAGGGGTGAAAGCGCTGAAAACAGGGACACGTCCGACGCATCTCTCTGGTATTTTGTGACTTGTTCCGATCTTATAAAGGCTGAAAAAAGTGAGGCCTTTCTTGACGTGCGGTGCAACGACCGGACAATTCGCGAGATACTTCTTTCCATTGGTCGCTCTATGATCGCCGGCACTTTCAACGGCATCAGGATGGATCGGGAATCGGGCCTTATTTTCAGCCCAGCTCATTTTACATGGATGGATACCAACCATCCGGCAGGCACTCCACGGGAGGGATATCCGATTGAAATCCAGGCGCTCTGGTTTTTTGCCCTTTCCTTTTTGGCACGTGTTGATAATAAAGGCAAAGAGGGTGAATGGGAGAAACTTGCCTTACAGGTTCGTTCGTCGATTTATGAATTATACTGGATGGAAGATGAGGGATATCTGTCGGATTGTCTTCACGCCTGTTCCAAAAAACCGGCCAGACAGGCAGACCGCGACGATGCGTTGCGGCCAAACCAGCTTTTGGCGGTAACGCTGGGGGCTGTAACAGACAAAACAGTTATCCGCAAAATTGTGGCGGCATGTGAAGAACTTCTGATTCCCGGCGCTATTCGGAGCCTGGCAGACCGTCCTGTACACTATCCTCTTGAAATAGTTTATAATGGGGATGTAATCAACGATCCGTATAATCCATACCATGGAGAATATACCGGTGATGAGGATGCAAAACGGAAGCCCGCATACCATAACGGCACTGCATGGACATGGTTTTTCCCCGCATTTTGCGAAGCGTGGGTAAAAGCATACGGCGATCAGGGCAGGGATACTGCTATGGCATGGCTTGGAAGCGGCGCCAGGCTTATTGACCTTGGATGCGCAGGTCATGTGCCGGAAATCCTGGATGGGGATTTTCCGCACACCCAGCGTGGATGTGACGCGCAGGCATGGGGGGCAAGTGAACTCTTGAGGGTATGGGTAAAAACAATCAACAATCAAAAAAGGGGGTTGTCATGAGCATTAAGAAGCAGTATCTTAAAAGCAAACCTGTATGCAAAGTTACTTTCAGGCTACCTGAGGAGGCGGGTAAATCTGCCGGATCAGCCTGCATTGTCGGCGAGTTTAATAACTGGAATATTTATGCTACTCCCATGAGAAAGTTAAAAAACGGGTCATTTACCGTAACCGTTGATCTTGAACCGGATAGAGAATATCAGTTTCGTTATTTGCTGGATGATAAAACCTGGGAAAATGATTGGGAGGCTGACAGGTATGTGTTGACTCCATATGGGGATAGTGAAAATTCTGTAGTTGTTCTTCAAAGGTAAATATTCAGCTACTAAGGCACGAAGTGAATAATAATTTTATGATCTTAGGGCCTTGGTGTCTTTGTGGCAAGGTACTCAAGCAGTTAAGTTTAAAAAGGATATGAAATAATGGATCAGTTTCAAACATATCAGGTACTTCCGACCTTTCCTGATCGGCTTTCTTTTCTTGAGGTATTGTCAAGAAATCTCTGGTGGAGCTGGAAACCGGATGCCGTGGCGCTTTTCAACCGTATTGATCCCGAACTCTGGGAGGAATCAGGACGAAATCCCATTGTTTTTTCAACATTAATTTCTCAAAAACGGCTTGATGAACTGGCAAATGACGACAGTTTTCTTGCGCATATTCGGCGGGTAAAAGAACGTTTTGAAAAGCGTATCTTAGCGCCTGTTGACAGATCCAGGTCTCCATACGGGCAGGAAGGTGTGATCGCCTACTTTTCCATGGAGTTTGGAATTCACGAAAGTCTTCCATTGTTTGCGGGAGGGCTCGGAATCCTGGCCGGTGATCATCTAAAGGGGGCTTCCCACATGTCTCTTCCAATAGTAGGGGTCGGGCTTTTATACCAGCATGGATACTTTCGCCAGTTTCTCGATAAGGATGGATGGCAGCAAGAGGAGTATCCGGAAACCGATCTTTATAGTATTCCTCTGGAAAGAGTAAAGGATCATTCAGGGGAAAAAGTGCGCGTTTCTATTGACGGTCCTGAGGGCAAAATATATGCCGAAGTCTGGAAAGTCAATATTGGACGTATTCCGCTTTATTTGCTTGATACCGATCTGATTGAGAATTCACAACAGGGCCGTGATATTACATCAAGTCTTTATGCTGGAGGGCAAAAAACAAGGCTGGCGCAAGAAGTAATGCTTGGAGTCGGCGGCATGCGCGCTCTTGCGGCTATGGGGATTTGCCCAAAGGTTTGTCATATGAATGAAGGGCATTGCGCGTTCGCCGCCCTGGAACGGCTTGCGCAGATAATTTCGGCATACAGTGTGGATCTTAAGACAGCTTTAGAGGTTGTTCCGAGAACCACGGTCTTTACAACACATACACCTGTGGCCGCCGGTTATGATGAATTTCCTGTTGACCTTGTAATGCCTTATCTCCAGCCTATGCAAAAACATCTTGGGGTTACGGAGAAGGAAATACTGTCATGGGGACAGTCAGTGGAATCAGGCCCTGACGGTCCTTTTTCCATGTTTATTTTAGGGTTGCGCATGTCACAGTATTGCAACGGGGTCAGTGAGCTGCACGGGAAGGTGGCACGAAAAATGTGGTCCCATGTATGGCCGAACAGGCCAGAAGATGAGGTTCCTATTACCCATATAACAAACGGGATACACGTAGCATCTTTTATTTCCCGAGAGATTGCACTACTTTTTGAACGTTATCTTGGACCCGACTGGCACATGAGTTCCCTGAAGCCTGAAAATGTCAAACGGATTGACGAGATATTCGATGATAAACTCTGGCGCGCCCATGAAATGAGCCGCTTCGATCTTGTCCGGAATGTTCGGGATTTAATGGTAAAGCAGTATGGACGACGCAATGCGCCAAAGGCGGCAATGAAACGGGCAGAGTCGGTTCTGGATCAGGACACACTGACTATTGTCTTTGCCAGGCGTTTTACAACTTACAAGCGGGCCGATCTGTTACTGCAGGATCCAGAACGATTGGAAGCCATGCTTAATTCCAAAGAATATCCGGTTCAGATTATATTTGCGGGAAAGGCGCACCCAAAAGATAATGAGGGGAAACATTTAATACAGCGTATTGTCCAGTTTGCGGGCAGGCCGAATATGAGTCATCGGATTGTCTTTTTAGAGAATTATAACATGCATATGGCGCGGCATCTGGTGCAGGGAGCCGATGTATGGTTGAATACTCCGAGGAGACCCTTTGAGGCATGCGGCACCTCCGGAATGAAGGCGGCTGTAAATGGTGGGCTGAATCTCAGCATTCTTGACGGATGGTGGTGCGAAGGATACTCCGAAGAAAGAGGCTGGTCTATCGGTAGCGGGGAAGAGTATTCAGACCATTCTTATCAGGATATTGTAGAAAGCCAGGCCCTTTATAACATACTGGAAAACGATGTAATTCCCTGTTTTTATGAGAGAAAGGGCGGAAATGTGCCACAGCGGTGGGTCAGCATGATGAAAAAATCTATAAAAATGGGGATGCGGGATTATTGCAGCCTGCGCATGGTGGATGAATATGAAAAACGCTTTTATATTCCGGCCGCAAAGAATTTTAATGATCTGATCGCGCATAATGCTGAAGAAGCCAAAAATCAGGCCGTCAGGCACAAGCGATTTTGCGACCTCTGGAACAATATAAGTATTAGCAAACTTGTTAGAGATTTAGACGGTCCATTCCTGGTGGGAGATAGCTTTCGTGTTACAGCCAAAGTCGTTCTTGGAGAACTCCGTCCGGATGAAGTGGAAGTGCTGCTCTGTTATGGGCATATAAAATCCATAGGTAGCCTGGAAGATACCAGGACTGAGCAGATGACCGTATGCAAAGAGCTTGGAGAGGGACATTATATGTATGAATGCACAATAACCTGCAGCGATTCAGGCCGGTATGGTTTTACTGCCAGAGTGGAACCAAGGGCGGATGACTGGATTAAATTTACCCCCGATCTTATTGTACGGGCTTAAAGTCGAGTGGTCGAGTGAAATATCAGATGCAACAATTTGAACATCGAACGCTCAACATCGAACATCGAATAAGGATATCGCTTCGCTCCATTAGATCATATAATTGAAACACCGAAGGTGTACAGTCATTCGATGTTCGACGTTGGATGTTCGATGTTGGACGTTCATTTTTTTCGTTCCCACGCTTCTACATGGGAACGAGATGATTACACTCCTCGCAATAACTTGGAACATGACTTTTTACGACGTCATCAAGGTTAGGAGCAAAGGAGCATGATATATTCTTCCCCAAACCCCCGCATTCTTATAGTAACCCCTGAAGTCACCTATCTGCCCAATGACATGGGAAACCTTGCAAATTATTTTACGGCTAAGGCAGGAGGGCTTGCTGATGTCTCAGCGGCCTTAATCAGCGCCCTGTTTGAACAGGGTGCCGACGTTCATGTGGCGCTTCCGGATTACAGGGCTATATTCGGCGACAACATCGGGCCTCTGTGGCCGTTGTTAATGCAGGAAAGAAACACATTCCAGAGCAGTATGCCTGAAGAGAGGGTGCATCTTGCAGAAGACAGAGCCTTTTATTATCTAAATCGTGTTTACTCGAATTATGGGGGTGAAAACATAAAGATAGCTCTTGCCTTTCAACGGGAGGTTATTAACAATATTGTTCCCCATGTACGGCCGGATCTGATTCATTGCAATGACTGGATGACAGGACTTATTCCGGCAATGGCAAGACAGCTTAATATTCCATGCCTTTTTACAATTCATAATATTCATACCGTCAAAAGCCCACTGTCCTATATTGAAGACAGAGGTATAGATGCGGCATACTTCTGGAAGAACCTTTATTACGAGAATATGGCATCTGAATATGAGGAAACCCGGGAATCGAATCCTGTGGATTTTTTGGTCAGCGGGGTTTTTGCCGCCCACTTTGTAAATACCGTAAGCCCGACCTTTCTGATGGAACTGGTGGAAGGGAGGCACAATTTTGTTGAACAACCATTAAAACAGGAACTATCTAACAAATGGGATGCCGGATGTGCTGCGGGGATACTCAATGCTCCTGATCCTTCCTTTAATCCTGTTATTGACAGGGATATTAAGTTTCAATACGGCTCGGATAATCATGTTGAAAACAAACAAAACAACAAGCTTTTTATACAGCGGTCATTAGGGCTTATTCAGGATAACAGGGCGCCTTTATTTTTCTGGCCTTCCCGTCTTGATATGATTCAAAAAGGTTGTCAGTTATTAGCTGAAATTCTTTATGAGGTTGTTTCCCGCTATTGGGACCAGAATCTAGAGATTGTTTTTGTGGCCAATGGTGAGTTTAGGAAACATTTTGAAGATATTGTAAGACATCATAATCTGTATAACAGGGTCGCTATATGCGACTTTGATGAGCGCCTGGCACGTATTGCCTATGGAGCGTCTGATTTTGTGCTCATGCCTTCACTTTTTGAACCATGTGGTCTTCCCCAGATGATAGGTCCTATTTATGGAGCGCTTCCGGTAGCTCATGATACAGGAGGAATCCACGATACAATTGTACGCATGGATGTTGATAATAACAAGGGTAATGGCTTTCTTTTTAATGTGTTTGATTCAGAGGGGCTGCTTTGGGCGATTGAACAGGCCATGCTTTTTTATAAATTACCTCTGGGAATAAAAGAGCTTCAGATAAAACGGATTATGAACCAGAGTCTTGCGAGTTTTAACCATGCGGTTACAGCGAGCCGGTATATTAAACTATATGAAAAAATGCTGCTGCGTCCTCTTATTAATAATGATTAAGAGCTCAGGAGGTCTGAATTTAATTATACATGAAACTAACTGTTGATCCATTAAAGCGATTTATTGATTCCGATCCATATCTGCGGCCGTATGAAAAAATTCTTAGAAGCAGACAAAAGTGCATCCGTGAAACTGAGGAAAGGCTGACCGGTGGAACAATGAGCCTGCCGGAATTTGCGTCCGGTCACGAATATTTTGGTCTTCATTTTAACGGCAGCGAATGGATATTCCGTGAATGGGCGCCCAACGCAAGTGCAATATATATGATCGGAGATATGTCCGGCTGGCAGGAAAAAAAGGAGTTTGAGCTGGAGCCTGTTGGAAATGAAGGCGTATGGGAAATCAGGCTTTCTTCAAAGACGCTGGAACATGGAGATCTTTACCGGCTTCGCATACACTGGCCCGGCGGAGAGGGTGACCGGATACCGGCATATGCAAGACGTGTGGTTCAGGATCCGAAAACACTAATTTTTAATGCTCAGGTCTGGCTGCCTCCTTCACCATATTGCTGGCAATGCAGCGATTTTCAGCCCGCGCAAACACCTCTGTTTGTTTACGAAGCCCATGTCGGCATGGCCCAGGAAGAGGAAAAGGTCGGTTCTTACAACGAATTTACAGCACGCATTATTCCAAGGATAGCAGCCGCCGGTTATAATACTTTGCAGTTAATGGCAATCCCTGAACATCCTTATTACGGTTCTTTTGGCTACCATGTTTCGAGTTTTTTTGCCGTTTCATCAAGATTCGGGACGCCGGAAGAATTCAAGGAGCTGGTGGACACAGCTCATGCGGCCGGCCTGACAGTGATCATAGATATTGTTCATTCCCATGCGGTTTCAAATGAGGTTGAAGGGATCAGCCTTTTTGATGGTACCCTATACCAGTATTTTCACGATGGGCTGCGGGGATTACACAAAGCCTGGGATTCTCGCTGTTTTGATTACGGAAAACATCAGGTCCTGCATTTTCTTCTTTCCAATTGTCGCTTTTGGCTTGACGAATATCGTATTGACGGGTTCCGTTTTGACGGCATTACCAGCATGCTTTACTATCACCACGGACTGGGAACAGCATTTACTTCTTATGACGATTATTTTAACGATAGTGTTGATGAGGAAGCGCTTGTATATCTATCTCTGGCTAACCGGCTTATTCATGAATTGCGTTCTGATGCGGTTACTATAGCGGAAGATATCAGCGGAATGCCGGGGCTGGCTGTTTCATCATCAGATGGAGGGATCGGTTTTGATTACAGGTTTGCAATGGGTGTTCCGGATTACTGGATCAGGCTGACAAAAGAAGTGTGTGACGAGAGCTGGCATATGGGGCATTTGTGGCATGAACTGACTAACAGAAGAATTGACGAAAAAACCATAAGTTATGCTGAATCCCACGATCAGGCTCTCGTGGGCGATAAGACTCTCATATTCCGGCTCATTGGTTCGGAGATGTACGACCATATGAGTGTTTCTGATGAAAATATCATTATTGACAGGGGCATTGCTCTGCATAAGCTCATCCGGTTTATTACCATGTGTACTGCGGGAAACGGTTATCTCAACTTTATGGGTAACGAGTTCGGTCATCCTGAATGGATTGATTTTCCGCGCGAGGAAAATTCATGGTCATACTTTTATGCGCGGCGTCAATGGAGCCTTGTTGATGATACAACTCTGAAGTATCATTTTATTGCCCGTTTTGACAGAGATATGATTGCACTGGCCAAACAGTACAGGCTTTTAGAGTTTCCGGGGCCGCATTTATTATTTGAACATATAGATGATAAGGTTATTGCATTTAAACGAGGCAGACTTCTGTTTGTGTTCAATTTTCATCCAGCCTGCTCCCATGATAATTACCGTTTTGATGCGCCGCATGGGAAATACAGGATGATCCTTGACACCGATGCCGCCAAATACGGTGGCTATGGCAGGTTGGTGCCGGATCAATTTCATCTGACCGATGTTACTGCTTCAGGGAGCGAGAAGAGAAATTTGCTCAGTTTATATCTTCCGACACGGACGGCAATTGTTCTGGAGGCGGTTTCGTAAATCTATAAAAACAAGCAATAAATTGACTTTCATCTATATGATAATGTAGATTATAAACAGTTAAAATGAACATCGAACATCGAACGTCCAACATCGAATGTTGAATGTAAAAAATGAAGAAACAGAGGTCAGAGGTCAGAGGTTTTTTTTATTCGATTTTAAAACAATTTGAAGAGCGGAGCGACATCATTATTCGACGTTCGATGTTCAATGTTCGATGTTGGACGTTCATCTTTTGAGTGGTCGAGTGGTCAGAGCAAGGATTGATGATTGTCGATTGAAAAGATAGAGCTATCCTATTCCATCAATCAACAATCAACAATCATAAATCAACAATTCAAAGAGGTCTATAATGCTTGTAAGATATTGGATGTCTAAGCCGGTTATCACAGTCGATATAGAAGATACCATGCAGGATGCTAAGGCGCTGTTGGAAAAGCACGAAATACGCATGCTACCGGTTATGGAAAAAAACAAGCTTGTCGGGGTGGTGACAGACAGAGATGTAAAAAGGGCATCGGCTTCAAGTGCTGCCTCATTAGAACCCCATGCTATACAAGAATTAATTAGCGGAATTAAGATAAAGGAGATCATGACCGGAGATCCCTATACAGCTCCTTTTGATTTAACCGTAGAGGAAGCAGCCGAAATCATTTTGCTAAATAAAATATCAGGTATGCCTGTGGTTGATCATGAAGGGGGTCTGGTGGGAATAATTACCCTGTCGGATCTATGCAGGGTGATATTTTCCTTAACCGGTTTTGGGAAAAAGGGTATCCAGTTTGCCATTCAATTGACTGACAAGCCGCATACACTTAAGGAGATTACAGATATTATCAGAAGCTATGGCAGCCGCGTGTCGAGCATTCTGACTTCTTATGATGAGGTTCCTAATGGACATCGCAAGGTTTTTATCCGGATAATCGATATTGATCGTCCCTCTCTTGAAAGGCTGATTGAAGAGATCAGAGAAAAGGCCACCCTGCTTTATATAATTGATCATATTGATAGGAAAAGGATGGTTTTTTAGGAATGGGTGTTAATAAACTGGAGAAAATATTCAGGCCGGAATTTATTGCAGTAGTCGGGGTTAGTGAAAAGGAGGTAAGCATTAGTTCAGCCCTGATCCCCGTTTCCTGAACTTGAACGAAATTGAACATTTTTCAAAGGTCTCATGTAATATTGATCATTTTGTGGAGGCATTAGCGTGTTAGTTAAGAACTGGATGAGTAGAACTGTTTTCACTATTGATTTAAATGAATCCATTCATGATGCCATGAACCTCTTGAAAAAACATGAAATTCGTATGCTGCCGGTTACGAAAAAAGATAAGCTTGTCGGAGTCATTACCGACAGGGATATAAAAAGGGCGTCAGCCTCTGATGCTACCACGCTATCGGTTCATGAGCTTAATTATATACTGTCCACGGTCAAGATAAAGGAGATTATGCCCAAAAGGCTTATCACAGTTCCTTTTGATTATACTGTGGAAGAGACAGCCGGGGTGCTTCTGAAAAATAGAATATCAGGCGTTCCTGTGGTTGACCATGATGATAAGGTCGTGGGGACTATTACTCAAACAGATCTGTTCAGAGTATTAATTTCACTGACAGGAGTTAGTAACAAAGGGGTTCAGTTTGCTCTTCAGTTGAAAAACCGGCCGGGCTCTATCAAGGAGATTGCCGATATTATCCGGGAATATGATGGCCGTATTGCAAGTATTTTGAGTTCATATGAACGGGTGCCGGAAGGGTGCCACAATGTTTACATTCGCACATACGGTGTTGACCGGTCAAGGTTTCCTGAACTTATTGAAGTTCTAAAAACAAAGACCACTCTTCTTTATATGATAGATCACGATGAGGACAGAAGAGAGATATGGTCATAATCTGTTAATTGCCGCTTGTTTTTTCTTTTTCCTTGAGCAGTTTGTGTTGGAAAGCGTCTCCGGTTTTGATAAGCAGTTCGTCGATATCACAAGGTTTCATTACATAATCATAAGCGCCTAATTTCATGGCTTCCATGCCCGACTCGATCGAGGCATGTCCGGTAAGCATGACGATCTCCATGGCCGGCTGTATCTGCTTGAGCTGCTTCAAGGTTTCAATACCGTCGATCCCCGGCATCTTAACGTCTACAACAGCTACGTCAAAAGACTTTTGTTTGACCAGCTCTATAGCCTCGTTGCCGCTTGCTACATCCGTGACATTTACCTTTCTTAATTTCAGCCTCTTAGCAAGAGTTATTCTAAAGTCATCCTCGTCATCGACCAGCAGCACCTGAATTTCCTGCATTTTCCTATCTCCTTTATAATATTGTTACGGTTCAACGGTTAACCGTTAACTGCGAACCGTAAACCGTGAACGGTTACCTATTATCATTGATACCATTTCCCCGCTCGATCACTCGACTAATTCTTCTGAGCTTAGACTTTTGTTTCCTGCTTACAAGAAGGAGGCAGCGTAATATAAAATGTTGTCCCCTTGCCGACTTCGCTTTCCATTCTAAGCTGGCCTCCTAATTTTTCAATTATACCATAACTCGTGGAAAGTACCAGGCCGGCACTCTTGCCGACTTCGCTTTCTACCGTAAGCTGGCCTCCTAATTTTTCAATTATATCATAACTCGTGGAAAGTCCCAGGCCGGTACCCTTGCCGACCGGTTTAGTCGTAAAAAACGGATCAAATATCTTTTCTTGAATTTCCTTCGGTATGCCCGGCCCCGTATTAGTGATAGCAACCAGAACACCCCTGTCCTGCTCCTTTGTAATGAGACGTATCACGCCATCTTTATTAATCGCATCTATAGCATTATTTACTATGTTGATAAAGACCTGTTGTAATTGCGCCCCGTCAGTGACTATACTTGGCAAGTTATCCTGGAATTCTTTCATTATGGTTATATTCTGAAACATTGCCTTTTTGTTCAAGAAATCATGTGTTTCATCAAGAACAGAGTTTATATCTATATTTTCATGCACAATATCTTCCTTACGGGCAAACCCCATAAGACGACTGATGACTTTCTTACCCCGCTTAACATGTTTTTTGATATCCTCGGTAGATTTGATCAACTCACTGTAATTAGGGCTATTCTTTACATCCTCTTCGGTCAGCAGGTCTTCTATCCAGCCGGCCTTTTCAGCGATAACAGCCAGGGGATTGTTGATTTCGTGAGCGATACCGCTTGCTAATTTACCGATGGCCGCTAATCTGTCAGAGCGAATAAGCTGCTCACTAAGCTGCAATTTTTCTCTGTCGATTTTTTCCAGCCTTGCAAATACCCGAGTGGTAATAAGAATGGTGCTGATAATGATAATAAGGGAGCTGATTATAAAGATGAAAAGAATGGTATTTTTAACACGAACCATAGTGCCCAGCTCATATTTTAAATCCTGTTCGATTACCATCAGCCAGTCGTTGTTTTTTAACCAGGCGCTGGCACAAAAGAGAGCCTTGCCTTTCCGGCGTTTTTCCGTTTCTTGTATGCCTCGAAAGACGGAAGGCATTTTGAATTCGGATTTAGTCAGTATCATGTTGTGATCAGTGGTGCTTATTTGATAGATACCTTTTCTGTTCAGGATATATGCGTTACCTCCGTGTTTATCCAGAAGGGCTGTGCTCATAAAATGATTTATCATGTTTAGGTCTATGGTCGTTCGCAATATCCACGGCTTTCCATTTTCTATACTTTTTACGGCAATGACAAAATGAGGAACTTTTTTAAAACCAAGAAAGACATCACTGATATAGATATCTTTTTCCATAACCGCCTTAAACCATTTTGCCGCACTGTATTGTTTGCCGGTTAAGTGATATGGCCCGATATAAGCAACTTGTTTACCATTATTGTTGATCACGCCCATATCCTGAAAGGCGCTGTCAACCATTTTTAACGACTGAAAAACATTGTGCAGGTTTTCTTTTTTCTTCAAGAAGTCAAAGCGGTGCGTATAAGCCAGAACACTTAAACTGTTAGCCCTGTCATTTAGAAAAAGATCAATGGTGCTTTTTCTGTTTTTTGCTACTAATTTTAATTCGTTTCTTATCTTTTCCTTGACCGTAGTGCTATAGTGATAGTAAGTAGTTCCGCCTAAAAGTATTAATGGAATAAAAGCTATGAAAGAAATGATGGCTATGAACTTTGCGCGCAAGCGGGCATAATATCTGTGTAACTCCTTTTCCTGAGTCATGTCTAAACCCCCAGTAAGATCTAATTCAGCGCTATCAGAATTATCGTTTAATACTTGGCTGCTCGATCAGTCATTGGGCAACATCCACAAATGAAGAAAGTTCTTTTAGCATTTCTTCCAGGTATTTGTTCACTCTTCCGTTGTTGGACAGGACCATATCCAACTGTCTTGTGTGCATTACAAGATGACCGAGAACCTTTAATCTTTCTTTTAAAAAGGGTATTTCCTGTCGCTCCAGCCGGGCAAAAACCGTATCGCCCTTGATCTTAACCCAAAAATCGAATTTTTCCAGAATCAATTTAATAAGATTAGCTCTTCGCGCCCTGCGTGCATCATCAGCAGCTCCGCCGTTAAAATTAAAACAGATGTAATTTTCCGCTACTTTCTCGCCAAAAAAAGCTTCTACAGTCGAAAAATGAAAACCGAATCGTGAACTGAGATGGCAAAAATTTTTGGATATTATAAGATAATTGCGTTCATTATAACGTGAAGGCATACCAGGGACAAGACTCCTGTCTAATGTCGCTCCATACATGACGGAAAAAAATCCTTTTGTATCTATCGGAGGCGGACCTTTCCAAGGTATAGCTGTTATCCCCTCCCACAAGGTCAGCATGGGATCGGATATTATATCTTTAAGTTTTATCGTATCCCCTTCAATTCCTTCTCTACAACCACCAATTAGATCAATAATCCACCACTGCATAGGAACATCAATAACCAGTCTTTTGGCTAAATGCTCCGGGAAAGAAGGATCCTTTTTGAACCCAAAAAGCTCTTGCAGGGACATCTCATGAGCGAAACGGGTAATGTCGTGTATAGTCCGGCATCCTTCAGGTGTAAAATTTGATGCATCCGGATCGGTAAGATTGAGCGGTGCAATATATTTTAAGACATTTCCAAGAGTGTTATGAACAGGACTTCCTTTTATCAAGCTTGTCTTTTCAACCGCCTTTTTAAGAAGGGATTCGGCTCTGCCGGCATAGACTGTGCGACCGGTCGCATCGACTGTAACGAGGTCTTCATTATGGATATGTTTGGTAGCAGTTGAAGTTCCAACAAGAGCTGGAATCTTGAATTCTCGAGCCACAGCCGCCAGGTGACCAGTAACGCCTCCTTTGTCTGTAATGACGGCAACAGCACTATTTAAGAGCGCTGCCCATTGAGGCAGAGGATTTTTGGTCACAAGTACGGCTCCTGAAGGAAACCGCAGCATATCTACAGTTGTCTCAACCACAAAGGCAGGACCACTGGCCACTCCCGGGCTGGCTGTCACACCGTCTGACAGGATTACCGTAGCAGAGTCAACCTTTGTTTGAATCTCTGTCAGTTTTTCGCCAAGCACCATCAGCGGTCGGCTCTGTAAGATCGAGACGCTGCCGTCCGGCTTAAAGGCCCATTCAATATCTTGGGGATCGCCAAAATGTTTTTCCAGGCGTAGAGCCAATGCACCTAACAGGGCAGACTGCTCATTGGTAATTGCCGGATTGTTTGCCTGTTCTCCGGCCACATCCGCAAGATGTATTCCTTCTGAAACTCCGGGAACAAGCTGCTGTTTCTTAGCGCTGATTTTATTTTTCAATATAATTTTCGGATTTTCTTTGGAAAGAATAAAGAGGTCCGGGGCCATACTTCCATCCACCACCGACTTGCCAAGTCCCCAGGCAGCATTAATTATAATGCACTCATTACGTATATTGCCGGGATCTGCAGAATACATGACGCCGCCGGCTTTTGCCTCGACCATAGCCATACAGCCGACACTCATAATAATATCTTCATCACGAAATCCCCTGTTTGAACGATAGGAAATTGCAGGAACCGAATATTTGCTGGCAATAATCTCCTTGTAGGAAAGGATCAGGTTTTCCCTGCCCACGTTGAGTATGGAACGATACTGTCCGGCAAAAGAGGCATTCTTTGTATCTTCTCCAAGAGCGCTGCTGCGCATGGAAACATGAATATCATGCCCTGTTTTTTTTATTAAGTTTGTGTATGCTTTCATAATGGCATCTTCAAGTTCCGGGGGGCAGGGCGTATTAATGATAAGATTTTGGATGGCGGAACTGGTTTCATGAAGCCGGGCAATATCGGCCGGATCGAGGGATTGAGTCTGACGGTTAATCTCATCCTGCAGACCGGCGTATTCCAGAAAGCGCTCATAGGCCGCAGCCGTAATGACAAAACCCTCGGGGACAGAAAGCCCAACAGCATTTTTAACCTCGCCAAGATTTGCCATCTTGGCTCCAACAAGGTCAGCCATAGTTTTATCGACGCTCTCAAGAGGAAGAACTAATTCGTCCCCGGACTCTAACTTTTTCTGCTGTAATTCCCTGTCGATTTTTGGAAGAATACCTTCAAGTACTTCCGGAAGTACTTTATATTTATCATTTGCTATTTCATTTAAGCAATCGATAATTTTATATATATTGACTGAAATTGCTGTACAGTTCGTCCGAATAAAGGACATGCCGAAAGTGCGGTTTCCGGAAAAGGCTTGTTCCATGTCGGTTATGAGTTCCAATACCTCGTTATTTGTATTTAGAAGAGTCTTAAAATTCAAATATCTGTTTGTAAAGGTATTCCTAACGGTATCAACTGAGAACTTCTGCTCAACCTTTTGGGTATCATCTTTCAGTAGTTTTTTGAAAAACCGTTTTAATCCAAACATAAAAATAAAATACCATAATCAATGCTTTAAAGACAATACATAAAAACAAAAAACCAGGTTTTATCCTGTCGTAGTGTTTACGAGACCTTTGTAACTTTTCAACAGCCAAACTCGCAACCCTACCAAAAAAACGATATTTTTTGGACTCGATCTTTTTCTTGCATTAAAGGCATTTCTAATTATAATACCTAAGTTGAACGATTTATTGCGAAGATATGTGCTAAGATCTTGATGCATAAGGGTTTGCGAAAACCGCAGGCATACCCGTGGATATGTCGAGGATTTTCGTCCCGCTCAGGCGGGAATGCGCAAGAGATCGGTGCAGATCGAGTGAAAAATCGCTCAATTTAGGTATTAGTTAATTTTGTACTCAAGTTTCGCACCCTTGATTTCTATCAAAAGCTGACTCGAATGGATTTCCAAAACCTACTTAAACGCATTAGAGCTGTTCTGATAATTGCCTGGAGTATCAGCCTGTTCTGCTTTATTATGACACTAATGACAGGCATGCGATTGCCCTATGCCGGTCATAATAACTTTGTCTGGCTTCAAAGCCTGGGCATTTTTGCTTTATTTATAGGGATGGGAAGCGCTTTATGTTATAGCCGATGGCGTTTTCTCAGCTTTCAAAATCAAATTTCAGATCAATCGAAAGAAATCAAACAATGTAAGGAGAAATACCGGATTTTGGTGGAAAGCGCTGAAGACTTTATTTTTACAGTAGACGACTCCGGATGCTTTCGATCTCTTAATAGCTTTACCGCTGCTTTTTTTGGAGGAGTTCCTTCGCAATTTGTACACCGGCCTCTTTCAAATCTTTTTTCACAAGAAATTGCCGAAAAACAACTCAAGCTTATTAAATCGGTCTTCCAGTTTGGAAAAAGCATACGGGATGAGTTTATGATAGAGAGAGGGGAATACCAGATATGGCTTAGCGCTAACTTTATGCCCCGCAAAGATGAGAAAGGCAATGTAATTTCGGTTATGTGCATTGCCAGGGATATTACAGAAAGCAAGAAGCTGGAAAAACAGCTTGTTAACACCGAAAAGCTTGCATCAATGGGAACACTGGCAGCAGGAGTAGCGCACGAGGTCAACAACCCTCTTGGGATTATACTCGGGTTTACAGATCTCCTGCTGGAAAATGTTGACAAAAACAGTCAAAGCTACCAGGACCTGAAAACTATTGAGCGCCACGGCCTCCATTGCAAGGCGGTGGTGGAAAATCTTTTGAGCTTTGCACGCCAGGGAGAAGGTCAGTCTGTGCATTGTGATATCAATGAGGCTATTAAGGATATCGTTAATGTGGTCGATCATTCATTACAGATGAATGATATTGAACTTCGACTGGATATGGCCTCCGAACTTCCCATGGTAGAAGGCGATTCGCGGCAAATGCAGCAGGTATTATTAAACCTCATTAACAATGCTGTGGCAGCTATGCGGCAAAACGGCAGGTTAGAGATCAAAACTGTGTTAGATGCTGATCTGGAAAAAATAATTGTAGTAGTTCGTGACAATGGGCATGGCATACCAAAAGAGTATATTGACAAGATATTCGATCCGTTTTTTACAACAAAGAGCGAGGGAGAAGGAACAGGTCTTGGACTTTTTGTGAGCCACGGTATTATAAGCAAATATAAAGGAACTGTTACATGCGAAAGCAGCACGGCAGAGACATCTCAAAAACATAGAGGAACTACTTTTACACTGGCGCTCAGGGCAAAAAAGGAAGACAGGACATGACAGGAAAAATCTTGATCGTAGATGATGAAAAAGACATGCTGATCCTTTTGACAAGGATTATAACCGAAAAGACCGATTATGATGTAGTAACTACGCATAATTCTTTGAACGCAATTGAAATACTGGAAAACCAGCCAATTAATCTAATAATCACCGACCTGAAAATGCCCAAGATGGATGGAATTGCTTTGCTTGAGCAGGCTAAAAAAATTCAACCAACCGCTGTTGTTGTCGTCATGACTGCCTATGCTACTATTGAAACTGCTGTGGAAGCCACCCGCAAAGGGGCCTTTGACTATATTGCCAAACCTTTTCGTAAAGAACGCATATTGCTGACAATTAACAACGCAATGAAGTTGCAGAGTCTTACTCAGGAAAATAAAGCCTTACTCAACTCCCTCAAACAGCAAAAGAAGTTCTCTTCCATTATCGGATTCAGCCAGGCCATTACGTTGATTCTAAGAGGAATCGAACAGGTGGCGCAATCAAGCGCTACGGTCTTGATCTGCGGCGAAAGCGGCACAGGTAAAGAACTTGTGGCCATGGCTATTCATTACCACAGCCACCGGAATAACAATCCGTTTATCACGGTTAACTGCACAGCCATGCCTGAACAGATCATTGAAAGCGAACTTTTTGGACATGTTAAAGGGGCCTTTACCGGAGCATGGAAAGATAAAAAAGGCCTGGTCGAAGAAGCAGACGGAGGGACTCTTTTCTTTGATGAAATCGGAGATCTAAACATGGTGATGCAGGCAAAACTGCTTCGACTTTTGCAGGAGGCAGAGTACAAGCCTGTAGGCGGATTGACCACAAAACATGTCGATATACGATTTCTGGCTGCTACAAATCAAGATCTGACAAAACTGATAGCGGAAAAGCGATTTCGAGAAGACCTGTTTTACCGTCTTAACGTAATTAATTTTCAGCTTCCCCCGCTTCGTGACAGAAAAGAGGATATTCCAATTCTGGCACATCATTTTCTTGAAAAACATACAATGCTCAACAAAAAAGAGATACACCGGATTGACTCTGAAGCCATGTCCGCACTCATGGCCAAAAAGTGGCGCGGAAACGTCAGAGAGCTGGAAAATGTTATTGAACGGGGCGTTGTCTTTTGCCGTTCCGATCACATTGAGCTCTCGGATATTTTTCCCGAAAAGTCTCATATACCTCCCTATTTTCTTTTTGATCAGGATATTTATGACATACCCTTTAAGGAGGCCAAGGAAAACGTTATCAAGGCCTTTCACCAGAGTTATATTGTATCAATCCTCAAGCAAAGCAATGGAAATATTTCCAGAGCTGCTGAGCGGGCAGGCCTGCAAAGACAATATCTTCATCGCCTCATAAAAGATGAAAACATCAATGTCGAGTCCCTTAAGGAAAATATGTAATTATTCTCAGGTTCACAATTCACGGTTCATCGCTTTCTGAACCCTTGAATCCCTGAAAAGGGTATGTGTAAACTAATTGGTTCACCTACCTAACATATTGGAATTTCAATAATTATCACCATCTCTTTTTCCCGCCAGCCTTTTACTGTAATCTAAAAGTTTACAAAACGTCTGCCAAGCTTGCCGGGAGTCCAGAAAAAATAAGCTTTTATAGCAATAACTTCAAACTGTTATCTGTTGATCCTGTCCGGTTCTATATTCATGGTACATTTTTTGCTTATAAAGAAACGTAATGAAAAAGCGTGAAGTTAAAGACATTATTGTTCCCATAGATAAAAAACTTGCCGCCAAACCATCGGTTGCCGAAAAAGATAATATTACAGAGGCTATAGAGGTCTTACTCAACAATGACCTCAAACAGATTGCGGTGATTAGAAAAGATGTGATTGTTGGGATGATAAGACTTGAAGATGCCTTGAAAGCAATCGGATTAGAAGGAGATTTGAAATCAAAGGGAACAAGAATTGTTGTCGTTCATGGCCGCAAGATTGTAATTAAAGGTATAGATGAACAAGGATAACTAAAAAAAATACTTATATATCACAAATAGCATATATAATAGAAAGGAGGTATAAAAAAGAGGATTTGGAGAACACAAATTTTACCATCAGAATACTTGCCGGTGAGGCAAGAATCAGATAAAAAACAGGGAGAGAAATTATCATGAATTTTATGAAAGAGTTGGGACGATTTATGATGATGGGCGCAAGAGCTCATGCAAAATGGGAACTTGACATATCAAATACCATACTTCATGATCGTAAGCGGCTTATTTTACTTGGTCTGTCGTTGATTCCGATTATCATCGGGAGCATCGCTTTTGCCGGGCACCTTTCCGAAGAGGTTAATGGCATCCTGCCTGAACTGCTGGGGGGACATAAGGCTTACAGCCCGGCCTTTTACACTACCGGGATATTTATTGTCTCTATCCTTATCGGCATGGGTGCGGGCCTGATCACCGGCTGTATTGGCGCAGGCGGCGGGTTTATCATTGCTCCGGCTCTGATGAGTGCGGGCATCAAAGGTATCCTGGCTGTAGGAACGGATCTTTTCCATATATTCGCGAAAGCGATCATGGGTAGCGTAATCCATAGAAAGCTGGGCAATGTGTCAGTACCTCTTGCCGTAGTTTTCCTGATCGGGGCCATCTTGGGAGCTACTTTCGGCGGGCTTATCAACCGCGTTCTTTATGAGATCAACCCGGTGCTCAGCGACGCTTTTATCACGACCGTCTATTCCCTTATGCTCGGTTTTCTGGGAACCTATGCCTTGCTCGATTTTCTTAATGCAAGGAAGGCTCCGGGCGCTGGCGGAGACGTCCATGGTGGAAAGGAAGAAGGGGCTGAGATGGGCGGTCTTCCCAAAAAGCTCCAGTCTGTAAAAATACCTCCCATTGTCAAGTTTGACGCCGACCTTGTTCCTGGCGGCAGGGGAATCTCATGGGTATTTTTAGTTGCCAGCGGCGCGCTTGTCGGACTTGCGGCAGGTATTATGGGCGTTGGCGGCGGTTTTTTGACCTTCCCCATATTTGTCTATGTCCTCGGTGTTTCGTCCATGACCACAGTGGGAACCGACATTTTCCAGATCATCTTTACTGCCGGTTATGCTGCTATAACCCAGTACGCCGTATACGGATTTATTTTTTACACTTTGGCCATGGGTATGCTCCTGGGGTCTCTGGTTGGTATCCAGATCGGCGCAATGGTTACCAAGGTCGTGCCTGGAATCACCATTCGCGGCTTTTACGCCATGGCTGTTCTGGCTGGTTTTGTAAATCGTATTTTTGCTTTACCGGCCAAGTTGGGCGCTATGGATGTTATTCCTATATCACCGGGGTTTGGCGCTATACTGGAGACTATCGGAGTCTGGGCATTCTTTATTGTTATAGGCGCGTTTTCGGTCTGGGTGATCGGAACATTTGTTAAGAATATCGGTGTTCTTAAAGGAGAGGGGGTGAGTTCATGATTGCGCATAAGAAAGAATTTTACGGCGGATTCGCGATGCTCTTAAGCTTTGTGGTTGTACTGGTACTAATATTTTCACCTCTTTTCGAAGGTAAGAAGAATGGTCTGGAATATCTTGATGCCTTGTATAACTCTATTTCAAAAGGCTCTGCTTATTATATTCCAAAGGTAAAAGAAGAAGCCGACAAGTTCGCCGGCACTTCTGTGAGCGTAACCATAACCATGGCAAACGAGGAAAAGGCGCTACAGGCAGCCTCTTTATTTAAGAAGGGTGGCGCCGCAGTAGAAGTAACAGGCGCTGACTTGAAAGTCTCAGGCGATCTGAGCAAGATCCTGGACAACTGTCTTGCCGATGCAGATCTTATGTATTATAACAAGGGACAGGAAATTTCCGACAAATACGGCTATGAAGCGAAACGGGTTGTTTTCAACTGGTATACGGCGCTGCATTTTATGGAAAAGGACTTAAAGAAGCAGTCGAAGTTTCCGGAGGCCAAGGTAATCGCCTCAGTGGTGAAAAAGGCCGTTGAAACGTCTTATAATTACTACGGGATCCAACCCCAGAAGATCACCGACCGTCTCGGTGTTGTAGTCTTTTCTCTGATCTTCTATGTGGTTTACACTTTGTGGTACGGCTTTGGCATTATGTTCATGTTCGAAGGATGGGGCATGAGGCTGGAGCATTAGACCGATTAACATATATATTTAATCACATGGCATAAAATGATGAACTCGTAAAAAATATAATTTTTACGAGTTCATCAAATCTTCCGATTATCCGAGACCTTTGAAAAACGCCCCCTTTTGTCCGATTACTGCGTCAGGCTCAAATTGCAATCCTCGAAATATTCAATATATTCCTCCGGTTGAACCTGATTTAAAATTTGGTCGCCTTCCTTGTACTCGAACAAAATTGAACATTTTTCAAAGGTCTCTATCCCAAGGATTCCATAATATTGTATTTTTTTATCTTTCTCCACAAGGTTGTTCTTGGGATATCAAGTATTTTTGAAGCCCTTGCCTTATTATAGTTGGTAGCCTCAAGCACTCTGATTATGTGAGCTTTCTCTTCTTCATAAAGAGGAAGCAAATCTCTGTTTTCAACAGTCTCCACTACGAGATGGTCAAGATCCTCAGGAAGTTCATTTTCATCTATCCAGATTTCTTCTCCGAGAGCAATGGCGCTTGAAACAATATGTTCAAGTTCTCGTATATTCCCTGGGAAAGAATATTTCATCAAAAGTTCTAATGCCTGTTTTGTAAAGCCTTTAATGTTTTTGTTATACAGCCTGTTATATTTAGCTATAAAATGTTTTATTAATACAGGTATGTCTTTTTTTCTTTCTCTGAGTGAAGGAACACGGATTTTGACTACTTTAAGACGGAAATAAAGATCTTCTCTAAACCTTCCAGCCTTGATTTCGTTTTCAAGCTCCTTATTTGTGGCAGATATCACTCTAATATCAAGATCAACGAGCTTAGATCCTCCCACTCTCAGCAGTTTCTTTTCCTGAATTACTCTAAGCAGCTTTACCTGCATGGAAAGTGGCATCTCCCCAATTTCATCGAGAAAAACAGTTCCTCCCTGTGCTGCTTCTAACAAGCCTGCCTTTACACTTTCTGCGCCGGTAAAAGCTCCTTTTTCATGCCCAAAAAGTTCATTGGCTATCAACTCTTCCGTAAAACTGCCGCAATTAAAACTGATATATGGTTCGTCCTTCCTCGGGCTGCCAAAATGTATCGCTCTTGCTGTCAGCTCTTTACCAGTACCGCTTTCACCCTGAATAAGTACATTGCAATTAACCCTGGACACTTTTTGAATTATTTTAATTAACTCACGAACAGGAGAACTTACGCCAATGATTTTTCGCACATTATCTTTTTTAAGAAGATCATCTTTAAGCCGTTTATTTTCGTGGACCAAACGCACCTTATCAATAGCTCGGTTTATTATCAACAAAACCTGTTCAGGCGTGAAGGGCTTTTCAATGTAGTAAAAAGCGCCTCGCTTGACTGCTTCAACAGCGTTTTTTATTGACGCATAGCCTGTAATAATTATTACTTCTGTCCTGGGATATTTTTCTTTGACCTTCTCTAAAACCTGCATGCCATCCATTCCCGGCATGTGTAAATCGGTGAGAATAATGTCGAATGGCGCTATTTCCATTCGATCGATAGCTTTTCGGGGATTTTGAAACGTTTCGACTTGAAAGCCGCTTTTACCAATTTTTCTCTGCAAATTTCGCAGGACCAAAGGTTCATCGTCAATAATCGCAATACGTATCAATATATTCTTATCGTCTCTTTTCAACGACAAATTTCCTCCAATAGCGATTTGGCTTTAACCTGAGTTGAGCGATTTTTCGCGAAGTCTTTATGCGCAAGAGATCGGCGTAGATCGAGTAAAAAATCGCTCAATTTAGGTTTCCTTATGTTCTATTAAAATTTGCAGGAACGCTTCTAGAAGGGAGAATTACCGTAAACCTTGTATATTTTCCTACTTCAGTTTCAATGCTGATCTGTCCACCGTGCATTGTAATGATACCATGGGAAACAGAAAGACCCAGTCCGGTGCCCTTTCCCGGCCCTTTTGTAGTAAAAAACGGATCAAATATATTAGGCAAAATATGAGCGGGTATTCCGCACCCATTGTCTTTTATCTGAACAGACAAAAATCCAGGCATATCAGCTTTTTTAACGCTTATTTTAATATTTCCCTGTTTTTCAACAGCATCAACAGCATTAAGGATCAGATTCAAGAAGACCTGTTTCAATTGTTGTTTGTCCCCGCGCATACGAGGAAGGCTTGGCTGAATTTGAGATTCTATTTTTGCTCCAGAAACTTTAACTTGATTAAGCGCCAACTTAATTGTTTCGCTAACCAGCGCTCCCAAATCAAGGGGCTCGGAGACAGACTCACTTTCTCTTGCAAAATCCAGCAGATTGCGCACGATGCTGCGTGATCTGTCTGCTTCGTTAATAAGATCATTTATCATTTCAAGCAGCTCATCTTCAGACAAATCCTTATGGTCCTCAAGCATGGCATGCGCCGTGAGCATTATATTGTTTAAAGGATTGTTTAACTCGTGAGCAACTCCAGCTGTCAGGGTCCCGACCGCTCTAAGTTTATGTGATTCCACCATCGCGGTTTCATGTAATTTAAGCTGCTCAAGCATACGGTTGATAGCTACCTCCACCGTTGTAAATTCATCACGGTATTTACGCATCGGAACAAGTGGAGAAAAATCTCCTTTAGCTATTCTTCGTGTACATTTAACAAGGTGATTAAGTGGTTTCACCAATCTTTGTGTAAGGAAACGCGCGGCAAAAACTCTTAATAACAGGACAACCACAAGGCAGTATATAGGAATTCTCTGTATGAGATCGAGCATGGCATTCATTGATTCCTGCTCTTCATAAGCAAGAACAGATGCTACTTCAACCATTTTAGCGCCGTGTTTTCTTAATGAAGTCTCGATTTCTTCTTTTTTTTCAGTATTCTCAATTCCATTTTTTTCTAACACTATTAGCTCTTGCAGAAGATCCCTATATCTGTCGAGGTGCTTAATTATTGTGTCTGTCTCTTTTGTTGATAAAACAGTTATGACCTTTTTCAGGTTTTGGGATAAAAGAGTTTTCGCATTATCGGCGCTTTGAACTGCATCTTCGAGATTTGTATTATACAAAAAATAGTTTTTTTCCCATCTTCTGGCCTGCTCAATTTGAAAAAGATATCTTTCAGAGGTTTGAACGAAATGAAGCTTTTTTTGTATACGGTTTATGCCTATAACTGAGCCTATAATAATTGCCATAGACAAAAAGGAGAAAAGGAGAAACACCAGCAGCATATGCAGCCGGAAGGTAAAGCGCGGCCGTTCAAGCAGTTCCCTATCGTTTTTGTTCAGTACAAATTTATTTCTGGATTCCGTTTCTTCTGATTTTTTTATAAAGTCGGATTCCAATTCAAGAGGGTTTACCATATCGGGCATTTAACCTCCATAAAATTTTGAATATTTCATCCTTGACTTTAATTATCAAGCAATAAATTTACGCTCAGCCTAAGTTCTAAATTACGAGACCTTTGAAAAATGTTCAATTTTGCTCAATCTCAAGGAAGGCGAAAATTTTAATTACGGGAATACATTGAGTATTTCGAAGCTTAAAATTTGAGCCTAACACCAAGATTGGGCAAAAGGGAGCTTTTTTCAAAGGTCTCATTACTACTGCAATATAATTTATTTCTTATAGCCAAGAGAATCCGCCGCTTTTGCAACTACAGAACGAAGATCGTTGGGTCTGAATGGTTTGGCAATCATATCAAAAGCGCCTTTCTCCATGGCTTCACGGGCCAGAGCTACTGTTGCATAGCCTGTAATTATAATAACCTTGGTTTTTTCTGATTTTTTTTGCACCTCTTCCAAAATCTGGATTCCGTTAACATCTTCCATCATTATATCTGTAATAACTATATCAAACTCTTTTTCATTTATCCTGTTTAGAGCTTTTTTGGGATCCTCAAACACTTCTACATCATAACCAACTTTTTCAAGCACAGGTCCCAACCTGTTTCCAACTATAGTTTCATCATCCAGCAACAGGATCTCTAATTTTTCTTTCATTTTTATCCCCCAATAGATATTAAATTAGCGCCCTTCGGGCGAACTCTTAATACTAATATTTTTCAACTTCCCAATAAAATTACCCAAAACAGGACTACTGCCCATGGGAAACTTTTGCAAACAAATCATAATCTATAAAAACTTCAATATGTTTGACTTCTTCGATTCTCATTACCTTTTGTTTCATTTCTAATACCTTATCCTGTGCCTTTTTCTTAACGGCTTTAGTATATATATATACAGTTCCTTCATCGGATTTTACCTGCATTTTTGAATCTATATCCGCCAGAGTTGTCCGAACACGACACGACATCGCAACATTTTTCATACATCTTAAGGAATATGTCATGGGCTGAAATTTCTTGTGCTCTACGGCACTAATAATGGTCTCAAGGGCATGTTCAAAATCATCATCTTTAATATGTCCTATGTTTATTACCAGATCATATAAGTTTGGATCTGTAGTGTTTATATTGTAAACAGCTTCCGACCATTTCTTTTGCTGATTATCTTCCTTGATAACTGCTTTACGTGCTTTTTCTTCAGATCCGCCATCCAGCTTTGCTTTGTTTTTTATCCTGCCCTCTAAATCAGCAATAATCTGAACTTTGCAAACATGGGATACTTCCTGGATAAGTGGAAGTCCGACGACTCCATAATATACTATATTATTTTTTAACAAATATTCTGCAATCAAAGTCTCAATAAATATTATGTATTCAGGTTTAGTCTTAGAAAACATGCCAACACCTGATGGTGCTTCCTTAAGAGTTTGCATAAGTTTTGATTCAGAAACACCGAATTCCTTGGAAACCAGTGGTAAAATATTTTCACTATCTACATACTCGTAATTCAATCTTTTGGCGGCGCTTTTGGCTATTTGCCTTCCATTGCTGTAAGAACCCGCGCTAATTGTTATAATGGACACTTTGCCCCTCCTTAAAATATATTTTAAGTTTATTATTTATTTTATTTTTCACAACCTGATTAAACACCGTAAAACAGATAAAGCATCCCGATTAATACTACTATAAATAATATAGTCATAAACCCGCCGGCTTTTAGAAAATCTATACTTTTATATCTTCCGGGACCCATATAAAGCGCATTAACCTGATGTGTCGGCAGCATAAACGAATTAGAAGTTGCCAGGCCTACCACAAGTGCAGCCATTCTGGGATCAGTTCCTGCTGCCATAGCCATATTAACCACAAGCGGCACAAGAAGTACAGTGGCGCCCACGTTCGAAATAACCAGAGTAAAGAATGTGGAAAGTACTGCTATTGCCGTTAAAAGCACAACAGGAGAAACATCTCCTATTAAATTAAGAATAGTGTAGGCAATCCATGCTGCTGTACCGCTTTTCTCGGTTGCAATGCCAAGGGGTATCAGGCCGGCCAAAAGAAAAATCGTTCGCCAGTCAACAGATTTGTATGCTTCGTCAATCGTCAGAACTCGGCAAACAATCATTCCAAAGGCTCCGGTCATAAGAGCTACTGACAACTGGATTTTGAATATAATTATCATTGTGAGAGCCACTGCCAGCCAAATACCGGATATTAAAGCCTTCTCAGGTTTGAGAACTTCACTTACCGGGGTTGAAAAAATAAAATTGTGTCTTTTCTGTAATATGTTAAACCTTTCCCATGTTCCCTGAAGCAGTATTGAATCACCTGCGCGCAATACAAAATCTGACAATCCGGAATAAAAAGCTTTGTCTGATCGGTAAATCGCCAGGGGGTTTACCTGAAACTGTTCCCAGAAGTTGGCTTTTTTGAGGGTTTTGCCGATCAGATCGGAACGTGGTGCAACAACCGCCTCAATTGTTCCGGATAGTGCCTCAGACATTTCATTTTGGAATACATCCAATGAATCTTTAATGGTTATGCCAAGTTCTTTGGCCATTTTCTCGACATTTTTCTGCAGTCCGTAAACAACGATATCAACATCAGACCTTATTTCCATGTCTTGATCAACGGAAAGCAGCTTAAAACCGTCCCTGCCTGCAATTGCAACAACATTTACCAGATATTCTTCCCGTAAATCTTTGATCGTCAAAGGATCTCTGAAATCGGTGAAATCATCAGGCACCTTTAATTCAAAAGGATCACCAAGATGTTCGTAGGAACTTTCTAAACCTATAGATTCAGCAGAAGAACCACTATCACCAACTTTTCCTTTAGGCAGCACAAATCGTCCGAAAAAAATGAAGAATACGATTCCAGATCCGACCAGCGCCAGACCGATAGGTGATACATCAAAAAGGCCGAAGGGTTCAAGATTAAAGGGCGCCAGTAAATCGTTGAGAAGAATCAACGGACTGCATCCAACCAGGGTTATAGTTCCCCCCAGAATTGCACAAAAACCAATAGGCATTAGCATCTGGGAAAGCGATATGTTCATTGCTTTGCTCACGCGCTTAATAGCGGGGAGAAAAAGAGCTGCAGCGCCGATGTTCTGCATAAAACTTGAAATTACAGCTACAGTGGCGCCCATTGCTATAACAACACGCGATGAACTGTTGCCGGCTACCTTCATAACAGGCTTAACCAGCCTGTTTATGAGGCCGGTTTTGTCAAGGCCGGCGCCTATGATAATAACCGCAATGATGGAAATAACCGCGTTGCTGCTAAAACCGGAAAACGCTTCTTTAGGTGTAACTAAATGAAGCAAAGGAAGTGTAACCGTCATTAGTATAGCTACCATATCAACGCGAATCCATTCGACGATAAAAAGGAATACCGCCACTCCAATCATAAACATAACTAACATCATTTCTGTTGTTAACGCATTAGCTTCCATAAATACTCAATCTCCTTTTTTTATTACCTAAATTGAGCGGTTTTTTACTCGATCTGCGCCGATCTCTTGCGCATAAAGGCTTCGCAAAAATCCTCGACATATACGTGGGTATGCCTGCGGTTTTTGCAAATCCTTATGCATCAAGATCTCAGCACATATTTTCGCAAAAAATCACTCAACTTAGGTATCACATTTAATTTTCTTTCTCTTTTTCCTTTACAGTCAATATACGGCATGACGTCATCTGAACCAGCAAAGATATATTTTTCTTTATTTTTTTATAATGCTTGTCCTTTTTATCAGGAACGGCAATCACGATCTCAGCTATGCTCAAATCTCGTGCAAACTCGCAGACCTTTTCAATGTATTCACCACGACACTCGTACTGTTCAATATTGATTCCTTCCAGAGCACTTCGGTCTATAAGCGACTCTATTTTTTCCCTTATTTTCTTTTCTTTCTCCTTTGCTTGCGAAAGGTTTGTTACAAGACAATCCGACCTGGCATCATCGTTTATAGATAAGAAAAGAAAAATTGGCTTAGAACTGCTTCTTTTGGCGAATTCAACAGCATAGCGAGCTGCATTAAGCGATATCTCAGAAAAATTATCCAAAGGTACAAGTATCTTGTTCAACTAATCTTATTCCTTATTTGTTAAATAAATTATATGGCTTAGGCTATAAACGCTACTACAGTTTCTTATAATCAAAGCAATTTAATATTGATTAAACTGTATTCAAAAAATATGCCAGATGTATTTATTTAATAATTATAAATAGTTATGCTTTTAAGGGAGATTAGAGGTAATTGATTAATGTTTCAATATGAAACTTTTCAAAATGCATTAATTGTATTTCAGTCCATCTAGGCCTTATCTGCAGATATTTGGAGTTGCGTTTCATTTTGGAACTATGTTTCATTTTGGAATTAACGTTGCGTATAGAAGGGGAAATGCCTGGAAAGAAAAAATATTATTTAACATGTAAAAAAGACGAGTTTTTATTGTAAGCGTTCACGAAACGTTGAAATTAGAAAATAGAAATTGGAAATTTGGTCTTCATGCTTTCACGCGGCGCAAGCGCCTGCGCTGCACGTGTACTGTTCTTCCTAATTTCCAATTTCTATTTTAATCTCTCCCGAATTTCTACTTTCCAATTTCAAGTTTCAAGCCGTGAACGGCTACTTTTTATTGTCTTGAGTTGAATTATTCGACATCATTTCCGGTATATTGACAGCGTCTATGCCTTTTTCATTAAACATTCTTTTTTCGCAAGCCAACCGCAACTTTTCAATGAGTTCATCACGGTCAAAAGGCTTCATAAGATAGTCAAAAGCCCCCAACTTCATACCTTTGATGGCGACTTGAACTGAGGCATGGCCGGTAAGCATTATTACTTCTGTCATTGGCTTGATTTTCTTTATTTCTCTGAGTGTTTCTATTCCATCTATTCCCGGCATTAAAACATCCAGTAATACTGTAATGAAATCCTGCTGTTTAATCTTCTCCAGAGCTTCACTGCCATTCGTTGCCGTAGTTATATCAAAACCCCTTTTTATCAAGAATCTTGAAAGGTACTTAAGCATTGTTTCCTCATCATCAACAAGCAATACCTTGTACTTCATTGTCCACTCCTTAAAGACCTTTGCAAAACGCCCCCTTTTGCCCGATTACTGCGTCAGGTTCAAATTTTAAGCCTCGAAATACTCAATGTATTCCTATGTTTAAACCTGATTTAAAATTTGGTCGCCTTTCTTGATTTTGAACAAAATTGAACATTTTGAAACTGCCTCTACGGTTTAATATTGAAATAAGGAGAAGCCCTTGGAAAATCTTTATGATTTTTTTGCAAAGCCTGTTGACCCAAGAAAATATTCTGGTGTTCGTATTGCGTTGGCATCGCCGGAACAGATTTTAAAGTGGTCATATGGTGAGATAAAAAAACCGGAAACAGTAAATTATAGAACATTTAAACCGGAACGTGACGGTCTTTTTTGCGCCAAGATTTTTGGCCCTACAAAGGATTATGAATGCAACTGCGGCAAATATAAACGCATGAAGCACAGGGGAGTTGTATGTGAAAAATGCGGTGTGGAGGTCATTCAGTCCAAGGTCCGAAGAGAGCGCATGGCGCATATAAAACTGGCTTCACCTTGCGCGCATATATGGTTCTTGAAAAGTCTTCCGAGTAAAATAGGCAACCTTCTTGACCTCACACTTAAAAATGTTGAGAAGGTACTCTATTTTGATAACTATATTGTAATTGATCCAAAGGATACAGGTTTAACACAGGGACAGCTTTTATCAGAAGATAACTATAATGAAGCGATCGAGACCTATGGCGGGACAAAATTTGAAGTTGGAATAGGCGCCGAGGCTATAAAGGAGCTTCTAAGTAAAATTGATCTTGATAAAGAATATAAACAACTGAAGGAAGATATTAAAAATACTGGGTCGGTGGCAAAACGTCAAAAATTTGCCAAACGGCTTAAGGTAGTCGATGCATTCAGGCGGTCTGGATTAAATCCGGTCTGGATGATTATGGATGTTATTCCTGTTCTTCCTCCTGATTTACGTCCGCTGGTTCCTCTTGAGGGTGGAAGATTCGCTACATCTGACCTCAACGATCTTTATCGCAGGGTGATAAATCGTAACAATCGGTTAAAACGTCTTATAGACCTGAAAGCTCCGGACATTATCATTCGTAATGAAAAAAGGATGCTTCAGGAGGCTGTAGATGTTCTTTTTGATAACGGTCGCCACGGCAGGGTTATAACCGGAACCAACAAGAGACCGTTAAAGTCTTTAAGCGATACATTAAAAGGGAAGCAGGGCCGTTTTCGTCAGAATTTGCTTGGCAAGAGGGTTGATTATTCAGGAAGAACCGTTATTACAGTGGGGCCGAATCTCAGACTTCACCAGTGCGGTTTGCCGAAAAAAATGGCGCTAGAGCTGTTCAAGCCTTTTGTTTATTACCGTCTTGAGCATAAGGGTCTTGTTTCCACTGTTAAAAGCGCAAAGAAGATGGTAGAGCGGGAAACTCCTGAAGTTTGGGACACACTGGATGAAGTGGTAAAGGAATATCCGGTTATGCTTAACCGCGCTCCAACGCTTCACAGATTAGGCATTCAGGCGTTTGAGCCTGTTCTGATCGAAGGAAAAGCTCTGCAACTTCATCCGCTTGTCTGTACAGCATTCAATGCTGACTTTGATGGTGATCAGATGGCCGTTCATGTTCCGCTTTCTGTAGAAGCTCAGATAGAGGCGCGTGTATTGATGTTGTCTACCAACAACATCCTTTCTCCTGCTAACGGGAGCCCCATTATTGTTCCCAGTCAGGATATTGTTCTTGGCATCTATTATATGACAAGAGAGGTTCATGGTTCAAAAGGGGAAGGTAAAATGTTTGCCAGCCCTGATGAGGTGAGGTCTGCATATAATTCGAAAGCCATTGATATTCACGCTAAAATTACTGTTCGTATTAAGGGAAAATTGGTGGATACGACTGTAGGACGAATCCTCCTGTGGGAAATTCTGCCGCGGGAGAACGTAATTTCAATGCGGCATATCATGGTTTCTTCTAAAAAAGAGATTAAGGCGGTTCTTAGTAAAATAAAGAATGGAGTTTCTTTTGTTGATATGGTCCAAGAATATTCCCAGGACCCTGACAAGAAAAATGACGGAGTTCTCGGCTTTCTCGCAAAAGATGAGTTTAAAAGGATGTTTAACGCAAAAGAAGCTGATGTTGACGCGGTCTTTTCCCTTGAACATGGGCAGATCAGCGAAACAGTTTTTGCCGAAGACAACTATCATCTTTTTGAAGTAATTAACAGGCGGCCCGAGATACTTTTTCAGATAGTAAATAAAGTCATGGACAAGAAGGCTCTTCGCGACCTGGTGGATTATGTTTACAGGAATAGCGGGGCAAAGGCTACAGTCATTCTTTCCGACAGATTGAAAGATCTTGGTTATAGATATTCAACAGCAAGCGGGCTTTCCATTTCGATTGATGCTATGATAATTCCTTCTGCAAAATGGGATATCATTAAAGGGGCGGAAAAGCAGGTTTCGGAAATCAATAGACAATATGTTGAAGGACTGATTACTCAGGGCGAAAAATATAATAAGGTTGTGGATATATGGGCAAAAGCAACGGATGATGTTGCAAACGAGATGATGCAGTCCATGAAAATGGCTGGTGCTACAGATGAGGGCAAGTCGGTTTTGGGTAAGAAAGGAAAGCCTGTTGTGCATGAAAGCTTTAATCCTATTTACATGATGGCGGATTCAGGTGCCAGGGGCAGCAAAGACCAGATGCGACAATTGGCCGGTATGCGTGGACTTATGGCAAAACCATCAGGCGAAATAATTGAAACCCCCATTACTGCGAATTTCAGGGAGGGGCTTTCAGTGCTTCAATATTTTATTTCAACCCATGGCGCCAGGAAAGGGCTGGCTGATACTGCTTTAAAGACCGCAAATTCAGGATATCTTACAAGGCGGCTTGCGGATGTTGCCCAGGATTGCGTTGTTATGGAAGATGATTGTGGTACGATGATGGGGGTTGAGGTTGAATCATTGGTTGAAGGCGGAGAGATCATCCAGCGTATTGGTGAACGTATTTTAGGCCGTATCGCTACGGAGGATGTTCGCGATCCGTTTACAGATGAAATCCTTATAAAGTCAGGAGAAGAGTTTGATGAAGAATTGGCAAAAAAGGTTGAAAATGCTGGTTTGGCAAGTGTGAAAATTCGATCAGTCCTGACATGTAAAACCAAACATGGTGTGTGTGCCAAGTGTTATGGTCGTGATCTCGCGCATGGGAAAATGATTGAAATCGGTCAGGCAGTCGGAATACTGTCTGCACAATCGATTGGTGAACCAGGGACCCAGTTAACAATGCGTACGTTCCATATTGGCGGAACGGCCAGTCGTAGAGTTGAACAGGCCGATATCAGGGCGCGTATGGAAGGGAATATTAAACTGATTGACATCAATGTTGAGAAGAATGATAAAAATGAATTTGTAGTAATGAACCGCCGTGGTGGAGAATTCGCAATTGTCAGCAAGACCGGGCGAGAACGGGAGCGGTTTCCCGTTATTTTTGGAACGCATCTTGTTGTGAAAGACGGGCAGGATGTAAAAACAGGTGATTTACTTGCAATGTGGGATCCATTTGCGACGCCAATTATTACAGAGGTCGACGGAATTCTTAAATTTGGCGACATTATACCCGGTAAGACAATGCAGGAAAAAGTGGATCCTGTTACAGGTAAATCAAGCCGTACGATCATCGAATCAAAAAGCGTTGAGGAAACTCCGAGGATTTCTATTAAGGGTAAAGATGGAAAAACAGTCAAGTTGTCTACATCAAAAGGGGTAGCCCGTTATTTGCTGCCTGTGAACGCAATCCTTCTGGTTGAAGAAGGAGATGATGTCAAGGCTGGTACTGTTATTGCCAAGCTTCCGCGAGCGACAACTAAAACCAAGGATATTACAGGCGGTCTTCCAAGGGTAGCCGAGCTTTTTGAGGTGCGTAAACCTAAGGAAATCGCTGTGTTGAGTGAAATAGACGGTTATGTTTCAATATCAAAAAGTTCAAAAAGAGAAAAACAGAAGATTACAGTTACTCCGGTGGATGTTGGAGATAAGAAGGAATATTTGATTCAACGCGGAAAGCATATAAATGTTTATGAGGGTGATTATATCAGGGCAGGTGAACCTTTAATAGGCGGTGCATCCGTACCCCAGGATATTTTAAATATCAAGGGCGAAATCGCATTGGCCAAGTATCTTGTTGATGAAGTTCAGGAAGTTTATCGTTTGCAGGGCGTGCGTATAAATGACAAACATATTGAGGTGATTGTTCGACAGATGATGAGGCGTGTTAAGGTTATTGATGTTGGAGATACGGATTTTATTGATGAAGAGCGGGTGGATAGAATTAAATTTGAAGAGGCTAACATGGCTGTGATCGATAAAGGCGGCCAGCCGGCTGTTGCTGAGCCACTTATACTTGGCATTACAAAGGCATCGCTTAGCACAGACAGTTTTATTTCCGCTGCTTCATTTCAGGAAACAACAAAAGTTCTTACAGATGCATGTATCGCCGGGGCTGAAGATTATTTGCACGGGCTAAAGGAAAATGTTATAATGGGTAAAATTATTCCTGCCGGAACAGGCTTTCCTTTACATTATAATATTGCTGTTGATCAGAGATAAAATTTAGATTAATATTTTCCATAAAAAGCTTGACAATGAAAGGTTATACAGATAGATAATTATCTTTTGTCAAAGCTATCAGACTTTGATTTTTTGTTTTAATGTTTTATGAGGAGATTATGCCTACAATTAATCAGTTAATAAGAAAAGGCAGAAAGCGGATAAAGAAAAAGACAAATACCCCGGCACTAAAAGGGGGGCCGCAAAAAAGGGGTGTGTGTGTACGTGTTTACACTTCAACTCCAAAGAAACCAAATTCCGCCTTACGGAAGGTAGCAAGAGTCAGGCTGACCACCGGTGTAGAGGTTACTGCGTATATTCCCGGTATAGGGCATAATCTTCAGGAACATTCGGTGGTTTTGGTTCGTGGAGGACGTGTTAAGGATTTGCCTGGTGTCAGGTATCATGTTGTCAGGGGTATACTTGATGCACTTGGTGTTGAGGATCGAAAACAGGGAAGATCCAAATATGGCGCAAAGAAACCCAAATAGTGTCCAAAATCTACCACTTGTGGATGGACAGTAAATAATAAACAGGGTAATTTATATACAACAACTTAAAGCAACATATAACAATTTTACGGTGTAACAAATGCCAAGAAGAAGAGAAGTTCCTAAACGATTAATTGTACCAGATTCAGAATATAACAGTGAGCTGGTGTCAAGATTTATAAAATCTATAATGCGTGATGGCAAAAAAAGTCTGGCGGAGTCGATACTTTACGATTCGTTTGATATTATTGGAAAAAAGACGAATGAGGATCCGCTCAAGATCTTTGAAAAGGCTATTGATAATGTTAAGCCTCTTATCGAAGTAAAGTCCAGACGTGTTGGTGGTTCAACTTATCAGGTTCCAACCGAAATTCGTCTATCCCGTCGAACAGCTTTAGGAATAAGATGGATTATAGGTTATGCGCGTAAAAGGCCGGAAAAGAGTATGGCAAACAAGCTGGCCGGCGAGTTTTTAGATGCTGCCAACAGAAAGGGCGCTTCTGTTAAAAAAAGAGAAGATACGCATAAAATGGCTGATGCCAATAAAGCATTTGCTCATTATCGATGGTAAGGTTGAATCTATAGTAATATATCATGCATACATTATGCAGAGTTTAATCGTAAATATTCTTTCTTAGAGTTGTTCTAAATTTGGGAGGGCAGTAACATGGCAAAGGAGAAGTTTGAGCGGACCAAACCGCATGTAAATGTAGGGACTATTGGGCATATAGACCATGGTAAGACCACGTTAACTGCGGCGATAACGAAGCATATGGGTTTAAAGGGGATGGCGG
>JAUVHU010000051.1 GCA_030593145.1 Desulfobacteraceae bacterium | reverse complement strand
TGCAGACCGGTATCCAGACCTGACCGGTACGGCCGGGGCCACAGATTTCAGACAAAGGACTAAAAATGGATCAGCGTTAACCAGTACATCCGAGAACTATTCTCTGGGAGTTTCCAGCAACTATGAGCTTGATCTTTGGGGACGTGTCCGGGCTGAACAGGAGGCGGCAATTCTCTCGACTGAGGCCAGTGAACAGGATCTTAAGGCCGCAGCTATCACTCTGGCGGCCGAGGTAACCAGCCGTTGGCTTCAGATCATTGCCCAGCGAACGCAGAAACATCTCTTAAACGAACAGCTAAAAACCAACCGGACTTTTTTGGAGCTTATCGAACTCAGGTTCAGGCATGCCATGGTTTCGGCGTTAGACGTCTATCAGCAACAGCAGGTGATTGACCAGGTCCGGGCACAAATACCACTGGTGAAAGCCCAGGAGAGTAAACTTATGAACGAATTGTCAGTACTTCTTGGAAAAGCCCCTCGAAGTCCGCTGGTGATTTCAAGACCTGACTTGCCGAAACTGGCGCCAATGCCGTCCACAGGAATACCGGCAGACCTTCTGGAAAACCGCCCGGATATTAAAGCCGCACAGTTAAGGCTTCAGTCCGCCGGATGGAATGTATCAGCCGCACGGGCAGACAGGCTTCCGTCTCTTACCCTCTCAGCCGGGGCTATCTTCGAAAATGAGCATCTTGACCTTCTTCTCGACAACTGGCTGCTCAGTCTTGCTGCAAACTTAACGGCGCCTGTTTTCGACGGGAACCGGCGTGCCGCCGAAGTTGATCGAACCATGGCCATGAAAGATGAAAACCTTGCAGCTTATCGGCAAACCATCCTGACGGCCATAAGGGAAGTTGAAGATGCGCTTGTTACTGAAGCCAGGCAAAAAGAGCACATATTGGAACTAAAACAGGTGATCCAGACAGCTCGAAAAGCTTTAGCCCAGGCAACTCTTCGTTATCGCAATGGACTCAACGACTATCTTCCAGTGCTCACACAACTTTTATCCGTGCAGGATCTGGAACGCGATCTAATCGCTCAACGGGCGACTCTTTTGACAAATCGCATAAGTCTATACCGCTCTCTTGGTGGTACATGGACTGAAGACTTAATCTTTACACCTAAATTGAGCTAAACGAAATATGCAAGAAAAAGAGCAAAATAAAAATTTAACGAATAACACTAAAGCCTCATCAGTCAGGAAAAAGCGGATATTAAAAATCGTTTTACCCGCAATTATCATTGTAGCGGGAGTTGCCGCAGCCTTTTATCTAAAAAATACCGGCCCTAAAAGTAAAAGACAGCCTCCAGTAAAACTGGCCCCTCTTGTCCAGGTAAAGCCGCTTTTTCCGGCAAACCACATAGTAATGTTAAATGCTATGGGAACGGTTGTACCTGCAAGAGAAGTTGAGTTAAAACCTCGTGTAACCGGAAAAATTATAGATATTAGCCCTGAGTTTATTGAAGGAGGTCTGCTGGAAGGCGGGACTCTTGTGCTTCAGATTGACCCTGAAGATTACAAACTGGCTCTGATACAAAAAGAAAAAGCCCTGGCCGATGCAAATTATTCCCTGAAGCTGGAACTTGGAAGGCAGGAAGTGGCAAAGCGAGAGTGGGAACTGCTAAATGGAGACAAGGATGCCGAGGATAGAGAGGTAGAGCTGGCCCTGCGAAAACCACACCTTGAAAAGGCTAAAGCCGAACTCAATGCAGCCAAGGCCGAGCTTAAAAAGGCTTATCTGGATCTTTCGCGCACAAAAATTAAAGCGCCCTTCAACGCTATGGTCAGATCCAGACTGGTAAACCTCGGCTCACAGGTAACTCCGCAGGAACGGCTGGCTGAACTGGTCGGCAGCGATTCCTACTGGATTCAGGCATCAGTACCACTGGACAGGTTAAGCTGGATTCAGATACCGCGAAGCCTGGGTGATCCGGCAACCAGAGCCCGTATTATCTATGCCCAGGGCTATGAACGCACCGGAACCGTCATACGGCTGATGGGAGACCTTTCGCCCGAAGGACGCATGGCCAGAGTTCTTATCGAAGTTGAAGATCCCTTGGGGTTAAAAAATTCAAAAAATGACCAACCTCCCCTTCTTATTGACGATTATGTGCGTGTGGAAATCGAAGGCAAAAAACTGGAAAACGTCTATAAAATCCCACGAACAGCCTTCAGGGATAACGCTTTTATATGGATTGCCGGCGAAAATTCAACTCTTGAAATTAAAGAAGTTCACCCTGTCTATAGAGATGCCGGCGTGGTACTTATCGATAATGCCATAAAACCCGGCGAACGTTTGATCATATCTGATCTTCCCGCACCCATTGATGGTATGCCAATACAGGTGACTACTCAGGTGAATAGACTGAAGCTAGAAGGCTAATAGGGATAAATCATGATCAAAAAAGGCCCCATAGCATGGATGGCAGGTCACTCTGTGGCCGCAAACCTTCTCATGCTGGTTCTGCTTATCGGTGGGATCATCCTGGCATATAATATTAAACAGGAAGTGTTTCCCTATTTTGATATAGACATGGTCAGGATTACTGTACCTTACCCTGGAGCAAGTCCCCAGGAGGTTGAAGAAGGCATTTTGTTTGCTATCGAAGAAGCGGTAGAGGGGATAGAAGGAGTAGAAGAAGTTCGATCTACAGCCCGCGAAGGTTCCTGCACAGTTACTGTTGAAATGATTGAGGGCGAAAACCTTCAAAAGCTCGCCCAGGATATCCAGAACGAGGTTGACCGCATTACATCTTTCCCCGAAGATATTGAAGAGCCTGTTATAGCTATCGTATCCAGAAAACGCTACGTAGTATCCCTGGCTATTTATGGCGACCAGAGCGAACGTGTCCTGAGAGAATACGCTGAATATATACGGGATCGGCTTCTCCAGGACCCGGATATTACCCAGGTTGAAGTAATCTCTGTACGAAACTTTGAAATCGACGTGGAAATCCCCCAGAATACCCTTCGCTCATATTCGCTCACCCTCGATGATGTAGCCCAGCGTATACGCAGAGCTTCAGTAGAGCTTCCGGGCGGTGCCATAAGAACACCATCCGGAGATATACTGGTTCGAATGAAGGAACGAAAAGATTTCGGTCCGGAGTTCGCCCAAATTCCCATAATTACGGCAAGCGACGGCACCCAGGTTTTGCTTGAAGATATTGCCGTAATCAAAGACGGCTTTGAGGAAACCACAGTATCCTCAAGTTATAACGGAAAACCGGCTGTGATGCTGGATGTTTACCGAGTGGGAGATCAGACCCCCATATCTGTATCCGACGCAGCCAGACGAGTTGTAGAAGAGGTCAATGAAACTCTTCCGCAGGGACTTCGTGTGGACCTTAGGAGTGACCGTTCGGATATCTATCGCCAGCGACTGGGGCTTTTGATGAAAAACGGCTTCATAGGACTTGCTCTGGTATTTATACTGCTGGCTCTTTTTCTGGAACCCCGCCTTGCCTTTTGGGTTAGTCTTGGAATCCCGGTATCTTTTTTGGGCTCCCTTTTCCTTTTAAACATCTCCGATGTAAGCATCAACATGATCTCCATGTTTGCCTTTATTGTGACCCTTGGGATTGTTGTTGATGATGCCATTATCGTGGGTGAAAATATCTATTATCACCAGCAGCGCGGAAAGACCTGGTCTAAAGCGGCAGTTACAGGTGCCAGGGAAATGGCCATGCCAATTACCTTCGCTATCCTTACCAACATGGTGGCTTTTATTCCCATGCTTTTTGTTCCCGGGTTTATGGGGAAAATATTCAAGCAAATCCCTTTGGTGGTTATCAGCGTTTTTGCCATCTCTCTTATTGAAAGTTTCTTCATCCTTCCGGCCCACATAGGACGCAAACGAACAGAAGCCCCATCCGGGTTGTTTGGCTGGATGTTTCGTGCGCAACAGAATTTTGGACGCGCTTTTACAGGATTTGTCAACAAACATTACGGTCCCTTTTTACGCACAACCATTCGATGGCGTTATTTGACTATGGCGACAGGAATAGCGATAATTCTTGTAACCATCGGCTATATTAAAAGCGAACGCATGGGTTTTGAACTTTTCCCCAAAGTCGAATCCGATTATGCAAAGGTAACCGCTGTGCTTCCTTTTGGCACAGCATTTGAAAAAGTCCGGCAGGTTGAAAAAAAGCTGATTCAGGCAGCTCAGGATATAACTTCAAAAAATGGCGATAAAGAGCTGGTGGAAGGCATTTTTTCCAGCATTCATGATAACACGATAGGAATACGCGTCTATCTCACCCCCCCGGATGTCCGTCCTCTTTCAACGGCCGAGGTTACCAGAAAATGGCGTGAGCAGGTGGGTGTTATTCCCGGACTGGAGTATATCAAATTTGAATCTGATGCCGGCGGTCCTGGAAGAGGGGCTGCCCTGTCCGTGGAACTCAGTCACCAGAAAATGGATCTCCTTGAGAGAGCCAGCACAGATATGGCCGAAGCCCTGAGTTTTTATCCAAACGCAAAAGACATTGATGATGGATTCTCACCGGGCAAGCAGCAAATCGATTTTAAAATGAAGCCCGAGGCTCGAAGCCTTGGCCTGGAAGCCCGCGAAGTGGCCAGGCAGGTCCGTCACGCGTTTTATGGCACTGAAGCCCTCAGACAGCAGCGGGGTCGTAACGAAGTTAAAGTTCTGGTAAGGCTTCCCAGACAGGAGCGTATCTCCGAATATAGCCTGGAAGAAATGGTGCTTAGAACACCAAAAGGAACCGAAATTCTCCTTCGGGATGCAGTATATGTCAGCCGGGGCAGATCATATACCGACATCAATCGTCGAAACGGCCATAGGATCGTAACTGTATCAGCCGATGTAACTCCCAGGAGCCAGGCCGGCCAGATACTAAATTCGATCGAGGCTGAAATCCTTCCAAAACTTCAGCAAAAATATCCGGGACTGGCTTACAGTTTCGAGGGCAGGCAGGCTGATCAAAAAGAGAGCATGCAAAGTCTTTTCAGAGGACTTCTCATGGTTATGATAGTTATCTACGCCATGCTGGCAGTCCCATTAAACAGCTACATACAACCTTTGATTATCATGATTGCAATACCTTTTGGTATCGTAGGCGCAGTCATCGGCCACCTGATCATGGGTTACAGCCTAAGTATTTTGAGCATGTTTGGCGTTGTAGCTCTATCCGGTGTAGTGGTAAACGATTCTCTGGTGCTGATCGACTTTGCCAACCGCAAATGCCGGGCCGGAATGACCCCTCTGGAAGCCATACAAGCCTCAGGCTTACACCGCTTCAGACCAATCATTCTGACCACATTAACCACATTTGGCGGGCTGGCGCCCATGATTTTCGAAACCTCACGCCAGGCAAGATTTCTAATCCCTATGGCCCTATCTCTGGGATTTGGCGTCGTGTTTGCCACCCTGATCACCCTGATTCTGGTTCCCTCTTTTTATATGACAATCGAAGATATCAAACGACTTCTGATAAAAAATGAGCTTCAACTATAATCAAATTAAAACCGGTAAAGAATACCAAAAATTATTAAAACGCTTTTGCGCCTTTGCGTGAGATATTTTTTTTGAGGAAGTAAAGTATTACAATGTTTTTAAAAACAATCAAAGACTGTAAAGAGATCGACCTTAAAAAACACGGTCTGATAGAAGCATCGGCAGGCACAGGTAAAACCTATATAATTGAAAACCTGGTGGTAAGGCTTCTGAAAGAGGACAGCGAGATTGCGCTGGAGAACATTCTTCTTGTTACCTTTACTGAAAAAGCAACCTGCGAATTAAAGATCCGCATACGTGAAAAGATTGAAAAGGAATTAAAAGATGCAAATGATCCCAGGGTTATTAAAAGGCTGAGAGATTCCTTAGATACATTTGATACAGCATCAATCTTTACCATACATGGTTTTTGCCGGACTGTTTTAAGCGATTTTGCATTTGAAAACAGCGCTCTTTTTAAAAGCGAGCTGATCGATGATCGGCCTCTTTTTGAAACAAAGCTCAAAGAGCAGATGCGAAAAACCTGGCCTGAAAAATATGGGGAAGATCTGCCTGAAATTCTGGCGGGTTCAGGTTTTAGTTCAAAAAAGGAAGGGAAGAAGTTTAATAATACAGTACTTGCAATAGCAGGAAAAACATATCGCGAAAATGCCGGTGATCTGCTTTTGCCGGATATCAGAGGCAAAAGTTTTAAACAGCTTCAAAATGAAATAAAAGCGCTGGTTATGGAATTAAAAACCATGACAGGCGTACAGAAATGCTTTTCCGAACAATTTGAAAAATTAAATATAAATGCTTCAACAAAGAAGTCTTTATTAAGCAAAATAGTAATTCCTCTTGAAGATTACTTGAGCAATGTTGATGACAAAAATATTGATATTGCCGGCTTGCAGAATCTGATTGCTCAAATTCAAGGCGCAAAATCGGGTCAAAGACAGGGCATCCAATGTCTTGTCCCTGACAAATGGTTAAAAAAAGGGTCTAACCCTGAAGTTTGTCCCAGGCTGCAAGATATAGTTTCCGTATTGCAAAAGATAGAAGAAGCTTCGGCTAATCTAAAGCAAATACTTGCAATTGAGACAATCCATCAGCTTCAAAATGAGGTAAGCAGGGCAAAAGCAAAGAAAGGCCTGATTAGTTTTGATGATATGATCAACCTTGTTGAAAAGGCTCTGTATAATGACAATTCAGATCATTTGCTTGCAATGCTCAGGCATAAATACAAGGTCGCGTTTGTTGACGAATTCCAGGACACGGATACTGTTCAATGGAAGATTTTCAAAAAAATATTCCTGGACAATCACAAGCCGGGCAGTGAAGTAAATTCCAATAATGTCCTGTTTCTTATCGGTGATCCAAAGCAGGCTATCTATTCCTTTCGCGGGGCAGATGTTTTTGCCTATCTAAATGCAAAAAATGAAATAGAAGAATTATCAAAACAGCAGAAAGCCGGTTTATATGTTCTGGATATCAACTGGCGCTCACAACCTGAACTGATTAACGCATTTAACAGTCTGTTTGGCAAAAAAGAGTGGTTTAAGCCGGGGGAACAGGCAGGCAAATTTGAAATATGCTATCAGGATGCGGGATTTCCGGAAAAAAAGGACAGGCTGACTTTATTGAGTTCAGACGAATCCGGACGCGGCGCGCTGAACATCGTGGATCTTAATAATGCATCATCTCCCGGCTTTGCCAAGCTGCCGCTTGCAAAGTTCATTGCCACAGAGATCCGGTATTTGATCGACTGCGGCAACATTAAACTGATTCAAAAGGACAAAAAAGAAAAGAAGTTGAGTTTTGGCGATATCTGCATTCTTGTCCGCGCAAAATCGGATGTGCCTTTGATCGAATCAGAGCTTTCCAGCCTTGCAATTCCATATACATATTACAAAAAACCTGGTCTTTTCCAGTCTGACGAAGCCCTTTATTTAAGCATGGTTTTCCGCGCAATCCTGGATCCAGGCAACAGCGCTGATGTAAAAAGGGCTCTTTTAACCCCTTTTTTTGAATTTAAACCCGCTGATTTGTATGCTTATGAACAATTGCCCCTTTTGCATCCATTAAAACAACTGCTTTTCAAATGGAATGAATATGCGCTGTCACGCAACTTGAGCATTCTTTTTCAATCACTGATTATTGATTCCGGTTTGCTTTTTCGCGAGGCGGAAAAGGTTTCCTGGGACAGGAAGCACACAAATTACAGGCAGATATTTGAACACCTTGAAAAAATGGCCTATCTGAAAAATCTGGATTTCAGGCAGATAACGTCAATGCTTGCCGCTTACAGGAAAGATACGGTTCGCGCTGATGAGGATGCCGATATTCATCAAATTGAAACCGAAGAGGAAAAAGTCCGGATAATGACCATGCATGTCAGCAAGGGGCTTCAATTCCCTGTGGTTTTTATTGCTGGCGGATTGACTCAAATGTCTGCTGGTTCTGACAACTGTTATATATATCACAAGATCGTGGAGAAGAATAACTTGCATGAGGTGATTAAAACAATCGATCTTTCCAGGCAAAGCGGAAAGGAAGAACATCTTAGTGAAAAAAAAGAGGAAGATAAACGTCTTTATTATGTTGCTTCAACCCGAGCCGAGCACAAACTTTATCTTCCATATTATCCTTATGATAAAAAATATTCATGGGTAGGATCGGTGTGCAGCCTGCTTTCTCCGGTCCTGTCAAATGCTTTTCCCAAAGACGATGAAAAGAAAAAAGTTTTATGGCTTTCACCTGATAAATGTTGCACGGCAAAGGTTTCAATGATGCAGGATGAGCAAAGAGATCTTTCTGTAATAGAAAAAAAAGAGGCCGCAAAACCTTTTCCTTTTACCCGGAATTTTATTCACAAAAAAATAAAACTGGAATCTTTTTCCAGCCTTAATTACAAAAGTTTCTTCCATGAAAATGTAAACCAGGGCAAGGGCTTTCTGTCTCTGCATGAAAAATCAAAAGAAGACGATGAAAGCTTTGCTTCGCAAAAAATTGACGCCGCTGCTGCCGACATAATCCCAGATGAAATGCCGGGCGGCGCTGAGATTGGCTCTATGTTCCACAATATATTAGAGCTTATAGATTTTAAAACAGCTTATGCAAGACTGAGATATAAAACAGATAATGCAGGCAGTTTAATTGATGATCCTGAAATCGGCGATATAATTTTGCGGCAAATGGATATTTACAGGGTGGATAAATGCTGGCAGCAGCATGTCTGCCGGATTCTTTCAAATACACTTGTAACCCCTGTCAGATTTATCGATGATGAATTTGTTCTTGGCAGACTCAGTAAAGAGGATCGGCTGCATGAGATTGAATTCTATTATCCCTTTTCGCTGCCGGTTGATGACAATAAAAAAATTCCGGATTGCAAAATAACAAACGGTTTTATCAAGGGCTTTATAGATCTAATTTTCAAATACGCAGGCAAGTATTATATAGCAGACTGGAAATCAAACTATATCGAAGACGGGTATGCACGGGATGCCATGGAAGTAAATATGGATCACGCCAACTACCACCTGCAATACAAATTATACAGTATAGCTCTTATGCGGTGGTTAAAACAGGCGCTGGGCAACAGGTTTGATCCTGCAAAAGATTTTGGAGGAGTATTTTATTTTTATTTACGAGGAATGGAGCCTGGAACCGAAAACGGTATCTACCATGTTTCTGGTGAAAAATTAGGCGATTTGGACCGGCTGGAAAAAGAAGTCGCCGCAATGTTAATGAACTCATAAAAAACACTTTCAAATAACTTAACTAATGCCTGAACAAAAAGTCCGATTTTTGGCAGGCGCCGCTCCAGGTATAATTAAATTTAAACCAGAAAAAACTTACGTATAAGAAATCGTAAAGAAAGAACAGGCCATAATAAAAATAACCATTGTGATAAGTAAGACGATTCTTTATAAATAACAATATCTTATTAGGTTCTTTCTTAACGATTTCTAATACATTCAGACAGTTTCCTGATTTAAATTCAATCATACCTGAAGCTCATTACGCAAAAGTTGTTTTCGTATGTACCGCTACGAAGCGGCATAACTTAGCTTTTCATGAAATGTATTAAGTGTTTGATATAACAATTGAATTATTCTATCTTAACACCTGACACTTAACACCTAACACGTTTTATATAAACAATGACTCATCTTAATACAGACAAACAACGGCTTTTACAGCAGATGTTGGAATATAATAATATTACTGGAATGCATAATATTGGTGAGCTTTCTGCGCTTGATTATATGACTATCAGGGATTTGCGCGAACTTGGCGGTTATCAGGATGATATCTGTATTTTTGCGGTATTAATGGCTATGTTTGCGGTATTGCAGGAAGGAAGTCTGTGTTTGAGCCTCGATAAAAACAGCCTGTTGTCCAAACTGCAAATTTTTATGGAAAAAGATATGGCCGAAGATGTTGCCGATCAATTTCTGACCAATCTTGCCGGCAATAAATATAATAACCTTATCGCGAAAGATCGTTCTTTGTATCTGCCTATTGTTTTATATGAGTTTGCTGAAAAAAAATATTTATATTTTCAAAAATTTTATTTTCATGAAAACAGGCTGAAAGATCGCATAAAAATCATCCTGCAGGCAAAATCATTCCTTAACCTTAATGAAAAACAGCAAACAAATCTTTTAAATGAAATAATGTCCGACCCTCTTTCTCTCCGTGTTTCAAAAAACGGAGCTTTGATAAAAAAAGACCAGCATCAAATCAATGCAATAAAACTGGCTCTCAGCTCCCAGTTTTCGATTATCTCGGGCGGGCCAGGAACAGGCAAAACATCTCTTATGGTTAATATCCTCCGCTGTTTTGTAAGGGCTCATATACATACGGAAAGGCCAGATACGGAAAAGATAGATACGGAAGAAATTTTACTGGCCGCGCCTACCGGCATGGCAGCGCAAAGAATGACCGAAGCGGTGCATGGTAATATTAACACAATAACCAGTCCGTCTTCTGAAGACATTGAGCTGTTACAACTGAAAGGCGCCACATTACATAAGATTTTAAAATACAAAGCCCATAAAAATGATTTTTATTACAAGGCTACCAATCCTTTGCCTGCGTCAGTTATTATCATGGACGAAGTGTCAATGGTCGATGTTATCATGATGGATAAATTTTTACAGGCAGTCGATCCTGCAAAGACCAGGCTTATTTTTCTGGGTGATAAAGATCAGCTGCCTTCGGTGGAAGCGGGAGCTGTTTTTGCGGAAATGATTCCTGACCAGACTACTGAGTTTACGGATCGAGTGGTTCTGTTACAGAACGTATATCGATCCGGCGCTAACCTGTTGCAGTTCGCAAAACAAATCAATCATGGAAGGTGTTCGGAATATGAACCGGTTTTGTTTAACTCAGCTCTTCAACTCAAAGAGGATCAATGGGCATTTGTACAAAGCACAAGCTTAAATCAATGGAAACATCACCTGCATTCATGGGTGCAGGGTCATTACATCAGCCCAACGCAGGGGGATAATATAAGTTATAAGGAGTTAATTGTTGAATCAGGTAAAATGGAGCTTGATGAACTTCTGACTTCTACAACAGGGCAGGATATTCTATGCCGGATTTTTCATGGGATTGGACGTGGGAAAATTTTAACAATCCTGCGCAATGGAATTTACGGCTGTACATGGATAAACAGTATAATTAATCAATACCTGGGCTTTGAATTGGAGCCGGCATCCTGGACAGGAGAGAATATTTTTACCGGCGCTGTCATTATCATAACTCGCAACGACTATTCAAAAGAACTGTTTAACGGAGATGTCGGCGTTGTAATTAAAGACAAAAGCGGAGCTTACAGGGCCTTTTTCCAGCGATTCGATTCCTTTATCAGCTTTAGTGTTGATCAGTTGCCGTCATGTGAGTATGCCTTTGCAATGACAGTGCACAAAAGCCAGGGGTCTGAATTTGATGATGTGATGCTTGTGCTGCCTGACAATGATAAACACAGGTTGTTAACGAGGGAGATTATATACACCGGCATTACAAGGGCAAAAAAACGGCTGATCCTATATGGATCGGATTCAGCATTAAAAACAGCTCTTGAAAGGAAGATCGAACGGCTATCAGGCTTAATATGTTGACAGTTTGGTTATTTTTCTTTTTGTTCAGGGGCTTTTTCCTTACCCTTAACGGTTTCTTCGACTGCAAAATATATAGTCTTGAATAATTCAGGAAAACCGGAGGGAGAAATCCTGCCGGCTTCAATAAATTTTACTGCGATTTCCTTGGATGCCCTTAGAATTTGTTCATTGATTGCGCTCATATTATATATCCTTTAATAATAAATTTTTATAATCATTTTGAATTGTTAGCAAAAAGCATACAAACTGTCAAGCTGCTGCTGATATGATAGTTTGTTTGACAGTTAGGATTATATTCTTTATTAATATTGATGGCGTCGTCAAAAGTTCCATCTACTGCGTTGTAGTATTTTTTCAGACCCTCGACATACAATATGTATGCCTTCGGTCCTGAAAAACTACTACGCCTTGTATATGAACCTTTTGACTTAGCCATCTATAATTACAACAAACAAGATTGGAGGTAAAGCAATAAAAATGCCCGGAACAACTGATAAAAGAATCGGTTACAATATTGATTCACCGGATATTGTGAAAACAGATATTCTTGAAACCATGGAATACAAATATAAGGATCAAAGGGATATCGATATTACAATACAGCAACCTGAGTTCACTTCTGTATGCCCTATGACCGGCCTTCCGGATTTTGGATGTATAACGATAAGGTACAGACCTGATATAAAGATTATTGAATTAAAATCGCTGAAATTTTATATATTACAATACAGAAATGTCGGCATCTTTTACGAACATGTAGTCAACAAGATTTTGAACGACCTTGTTGAAGCGCTTCATCCAAAACAGATGGAAGTTACAGGTGATTTTACAGCAAGAGGCGGAATAATTACAAAAGTTACCGCGACATATAAGGGAGAAAAATGAGACCTTTTAAAAATCTTCAATTAATTATTACCGCTATGTTTTTATTGGTTGCCGTATCAATGGTTCCAGGATGCTCCTCTTTTTCTACCATAAAAAAGACAACAAAAAAGATAGCGCGCGATCTTAAGTCTCCGGATGGAGATATGAAAAAAAAGATTGGAATAGCGCTGTTTGACAACAAAACCTTTTGCGACAACCAGTGCTTTGAGGAATTCTTTTTCACAAATCTTGCCTCAACAATCAAGAAGGCATGCTCCGATATTCTACTTGTCAAGCCAGGAGATGCCGGATGTCCTGCTTTTTTGACAGATTTTCCAGTTCAGCCAACCGGTCAGCTTGACAACCTTGCCCTTGCAAAAGCAGGCAGACAGATCGGTTTGAATGCGATTGTAACTGGAAGTTTAATAGACATCAAGGCAGTAAAGGAAGAACACGGCTTTCTATGGTTCAAAAGCGTCAGCAATATTGTTCAGATGCAGATGGTTGTAGAAGTTTACGATACAGAAACAGCCGCTAAACTTTTGGACGAAATTTTTTCCTGTGAAATAGAAGTTAACGAACAGGAATTCGAATTGATTAAATCAAAAAAAGCAGAAGGCATAGCCGGATTCAAGAATGCTTTCACGCATATTGCCGGCGTAGCTGGTGAAAAAATCTGCGATACTGTTGCTATGCAGCCATGGAAAGGATATGTTGTTTCAATCTCCGGAAACAGGATAATAATATCTTCCGGCCGGAAATCAGGGTTAATAGCAGGTGATATACTTGAAGTATATGCCGGTGAAAAGATAATTAAGGGTAAGGATGGCCGGCGATTCTTTGTTCCCGGCCTTAAAACAGGAGAGATAAAGATAACTACTGTTTATTCTGACAAGGCTGCAGCGGTTTCTATTTCAGCCGATGACATAAAGGAGGGTTGTTTGGTAAGGATCAAGTAAGATGGCGTTGTAAAAAGTCCCATCTACTGCGTTGCAGTGATTTTTCAGACTCTCAACATACTATATGTATGCTTTCGATCCTGAAAAATCACTACGCTTTGTATATGAAACTTTTTACTTAGCCATCTATAGTTACATGACTTTTTACGAGTTTAGGCATTTACTCTATATACTTTAAAAGGCTTGTCAACACCCTTGACTGTTACCTGGGGCAATTCTTCTATAGATATACTTTCTGTAATTTTACCATCAGCCAGCTTATTATAGGTTCTTTCAGTTATAAGGATTTCACCTTCCTTTGCCATGCTTTGCAGCCGTGCCGCAATATTTACATCCATTCCAATCGACGTAAACTCTTTTTTTCTGAAAGAGCCTAAAACTCCGGAAAATACATTTCCTGTTGATATGCCGATACCTATTTGCAGCCTTAAGCCATTTTTCTTTTTTAATTTATCGTCGATTTTCTTTGCCTTCTTTTGCATGGCAATGGCTGTTTGCACAGCTCTGACAGCATCATCGTGGTATGCGATAGGCGCGCCGAACACTACCATAATGCTGTCACCTATATGCTTATCAACGGTTCCGTTAAACTGGTAAGCTATTTCTCCCATAGGAGCAAAATAATTGTTATTCAAATATGAGACAATAATTTCCGGCGAAATTGCTTGTGACATTCGGGTAAAGCCTCGAATATCGGCAAAAAGGATGGATACCTCCTGGTATGTCGGCTTTAAAGCGCCTGGTGAATTTTTGATCTCCCTGTAAACCTGCTCAGATATAAACTGCTGCAAACGCTTGCGCACAGAAATATTTTGTATATTGGCCCGCAATTCAATGTTGTCAAAAGGTTTTGTTAAAAAGCCGTCTATTCCTTGGTTTGTAGCAAGAATTGCCGCTTCCATGGTTGCATAGCCGGTCAGGATGATGCGCGTTATCTCCGGGTTTATTGCACCGATATTGGAAAGGGTTTCAAGTCCGTTCAACCCCGGCATCTTGTAATCCGAAATCACAGTCGATATGTTATAAACATTCTCTTCAACATATTTTATTCCTTCTTCACCATTTCCGGCAGTAAAGGTTTTATACGGTTCTTTTTTTAAAGCACGAACCACGGAACGTCGCACTCCCTCTTCATCATCAATAAAAAGCAATCCGTTCATAAATTATTCCCCTCAAGGCTATCGAAACTTTTATAAAACGTCCCCTTTTGCCCAATATCTGCGTCAGGCAAAAATTTTGCACAGAGTGACACGAAGTAAAGCGTCAACGCTAACCTTTAGCGCTATCCTCGAAATACGGTAGTGTATTCCTGTGGCTAATAATTAATTTAAAATTCAACCTTTGATGGCTTCGTAAAAAGTCTTTTGTGAACGACTTTGAGCATTTTGGGGAAAAAGCAATTAAGATGTTCATCGTTAAGAAATGCAAGCTGTTTGAGGCCGTTAGGCCGAGTTCTTGCATTTTAGATGAACATCTTAATTGCGCCTAAAATGGTCATGAAGTGAATAAAATGGACTTTTTACGAGGCCATCAAATTTGACTAATTTATCAATATTAAAACATGACCTTGCCCTTGTAAAGTATTTTCACCCTACTTTGAATACCATAATGGGCAGATAAAATCTGCTTGACACACCTGTCTATAAAAAATTATCGTAATTATTTAGGTTCACGATTCAAAGTTCAAGGTTACTTTGACTTGTCTGCCTGCTGCAGGCAGAGCGCCATTTGCTTGGTCAATATTATCTTCCGCCGGTTTTTCATTGCTCCCTAACCTTGAACCTTGAACCCCGAACCCTGAACAATGCATATGCCATCAAAACTTAAAAAAATACTGCTTTTATATACCGATAAATACTATCTTATCAAACAGATTTACCCGTTTGGTCTGGATAAAATTGCCGATTATCTCCGGCGTCATTCTTTTGATGTTACAATCGACTTTCCTTTTCTTACGGAACCGGATCTTGAAACAAATCTAACAGATATATTAGAACAGACAGCTCCTGATCTAATAGGGATTGGAATAAGAAACCTTGACACATGCATGGCCTGCGAACTGTATGGAAATCATGAAGGCAACGGTTATAAGGCTCTTTATTTTCTACCGGAAGTCAAACAGCTTGTTGAAATCATTAAAAACCAGCAGCCTAAGATTCCTATCATTGCGGGAGGCGGCGCTTTTACCATATCTCCGGCAGCAATACTTAATCTGCTGGGTATTGAATACGGAATTATTGGAGAAGGTGAAGAGCCGATGCGTCAGTTCTTAGAGGTCTTCCCTGACAAAAATAAAATATCTAAAATTCCTAACTTAGTATTTAAAAATGGAAATACTTATCAGATAAATCCCCAAAAGCCATATTCCTTTAATAGCACCGGAGATATTATAAAAAGAGAATCTAAATTCAACTATTCTTATGAAACCTCCGGCCTTCCGATACAGGTAAAACGTGGATGCAATCAGAATTGCTCTTACTGTGTCGAGCCTATTATTGAGGGTAAAACCATTATTTTCAGAGACCATGATGATGTTATTAAAGAATTAAAGAGAATTTCTGAAAAGTATGATGGAATTCAAAAGATTTGTTTTATTGATACTGAGTTTAATGTTCCGGACATTGAATATTGCTCAATACTGGTCAGGAAGATAATAGAATCGGGTCTGCATGATCATTTTCGCTTTTCTTCACAATTTCTTCCCAGACCGTTTGATGAGGAATTCGCAGGCCTGCTTGCCAAAGCAGGATTTTCCATCATTCTAACATGTGACAGCTTTGCAGACAGTGTTCTGAAGATGAATAAAACATCATACCGTAATAAAGATATAATCCGGGCTCTTGAGCTTTGCGAACAGTTTGATATAGATTGCACTGTAAACCTTATTTTCGGCCTTCCAGGAGAAACTCACAAGACTATTGATCATACCCTGAAAGAGATGATAAGATTTTTCCCTTATATATCCAGGCGATATGAGTATACAATAGGCGGCAGAATTTATCAGGGAACACCGCTATGCCGTTTTGTTGACAAGCAAGTGGATTGCCGTCATTTATATGGTGAAAAATCGGAAGGGTATCTTGAGCCTTACTATTTCTGCGCCCCTGAAAGCCCCTTAAAACTCAAAGAATATATTGAAAATGTTCTTCCGTTTTCAATGGATTTTAATAACCAGTATAACAGGCTCAGCTTCCAGACCCTCTCGATAAGCTATCTGATTGATCAGGGCAGATGGGAGGATGCTGCAATTAGGTTTATGGATAGCGATATTGTCGCTCAAACATCCATTTATAACTATCTTTTTCGGAAGCTGGCAGATTGCGGACAAACAAAGACGGCCAAATCGGTGTCTGAGCATCTGATGGAAGCAATTATTAATAGTGGTAAAAGCTCTGAATATATGGAACAACTCTCTATCATCAAGTACTATATGAGTTTTTTAACAACTGACGATTGATGGCGTCGTAAAAAATCCCATCTACTGCGTTGCAGTAATTTTTCAGACTCTCAACATACTATACGTATGCCTTCGATCCTGAAAAATTACTACGCCTTGTATATGAAACTTTTTACTTAGCCATCTATACTTAAATATCTCTGTGCGCTCTGTGGTAAATTGTTTTTTTAAGAAGACATCAAATTAAAAGGTAACATCTATTATGCCGCCAATAATATCTATTGTAGGAAAGTCCGAATCAGGTAAAACTACTCTTATTGAAAAAATTATTCCGGAACTAAAAAAACGGGGTTACAAAATCGGAACCATAAAGCACGCCTATCATGGTTTTGATATAGATCAAAAAGGGAAAGACAGCTGGCGTCATAAGAAGGCAGGCGCAGACATGACCCTTGTTGCTTCCCCGGGCAAGATCGCCATAATAAAAGATGATAATTCCGAATCCTTAGCATCTCTGGAAAAGTATTTTAACGATATGGATCTTGTTATAGTCGAAGGTTATAAAAAGGAAAATAAGCCGAAAATTGAGATCTTTCGTTCTGCAAGACACAGAAAGCCTCTTTTCCAGGGTGATGATAACCTTATAGCATTTGTTACAGATATGGATGTCGACCTGAAAGTGCCGAAGTTTGGTCTGGAAGATATTGAAAAACTGGTAAACCTGATAGAAAAAAAATATTTATGAACAAAAACGATCTTATAGATCTGAAGAAATGGTTTGCCGATTATGTGTCCGGCTTTTATACCGACAATCCGGATTACAACATGGCAATAAAGCTGAAAGAAAAACATACAAAACAGGTCTGCCTTGATATTATCATGCTTGGACAAAAGCTTGGCCTGACTGATCAGGACATGATAGTAGCGGAAACCATGGCTCTGTTTCATGATATCGGAAGGTTTAAGCAATATGCCGTGTATGGCACATTCAACGACATGGCTTCGGAAAACCATGCCAGGCTCGGATTGCGACAGATATGCACGCATAAAATTCTGTCTGCTTGCTCAAAGCAGGAAAAGCGATTAATCGCAAAAGCTATAGCGCATCACAATGCTGCCGAACTCCCGAAAAACGAAGATGAAAAAACACTCTTTTTTATGCGGCTTCTCAGGGACGCTGACAAGCTTGATATATGGAGAGTAGTCATAGATTACTACCGGAACAGAGATAAACATCAAAACTCAACCATAGAACTTGACCTCCCGGACAGCCCCGACTGCTCGCAAGAAATTTTAGAGGCTTTAAATGAACACAGGATTGCCAGGTTGCAGCATCTAAAAACATTAAACGACTTTAAACTGCTCCAGATAAGCTGGGTCTTTGATCTTAATTTTACCGCTTCTTTTCAAGCTGTTCAAAATCGAAATTATATAAAACAGATTGCAGCAACACTTCCTCAATTAAAGCATATTACAAAAGCAGTGGCTCAGGCACATGATTATGTAGCAAAACACATAAGCAGCGCTGAGTGATATACACAGCCCGCCTTAGTTTGAACCCAGGAGCCTGTGCGCTTTACTGGGCAGTTGCGAAAGCTTCACGTATTGGTCTGGCTTGGTCAATTCGTGCCTTCCTTTTAGGGGTATGCAAAGCTTTCCATATATCATTACGTTTTTGCAAATTAAGCCAAAAATCAGGAGTATTATTGAATACCTTTGCCAACATTAAAGCAGTGTCAACTGTAATCGACCGTTTGTTTGTACATATCTCATTGACAGTCCTACGACTTACCCCCATTGCTTTGGCAAGTTGTCCTTGAGTAATTTCCAAAGGCACCATAAACTCTTCAGTTATCATTTCCCCTGCGCTTACGGGCTGACATTTTGTGATAATCATTATTTCACCTCATTATCTATAATCGTGGTTATCTAAGTAAACGCCGTTTGCTTCGCCCCGTTCACCATCCCATGTAAATATTAAACGCCATTGCTTGTTAACCCTGATACATGACTTTCCTTGTAACGAACCAGACAGTTTTTCAAAGTGATTGCTTGGTGGACTTCGTAAATCTGAATCACATGTTGCATCGTCAAGTATTTGTAATTTCCTAAATAATCTTCTGCGAATAGAGGAAGGAATTTTCTTCTTGTAC
>JAUVHU010000082.1 GCA_030593145.1 Desulfobacteraceae bacterium | reverse complement strand
ACATGAAAACCTTCTTTTGTATTTGAATTGTCTTGTTGATGCAGCCTGTTTTCAGGGTCGGGGGCATGGTTGCTTCTTTCCAGCGGAACGATGCTATGTTTTTTCAGAAATTGAATCGGCACATGACGGGTGAAGTCGGCTTTGAAATTGTCAAGCGGAAGCTCCTGCCGGAAAGGGATATCGTACTGGATACTTAATGCTTCAAGAAGTTGTGTCTCGGTAATTAAATTTTTCCGGATAAGTATTTCTCCGAAAGCGCCTCCTTTTTCACATTTAATTTTTTGTGCTTCGCTTAGATCTTCTTCCGAAATGCCGAAGTTGTCTTTAAGTATATCTGAAAGGTGTCTTAACATATTATGGTTGTCGGTTCACGGTTCACGGTTATCTTATTTCTTCTCTTTGTACATCTTGATGTTGCCTTCTTTTATTTTGTCGATCTGGTCTTTCTTTTTTTTGTAAACCTTGTCTGCTTCCGCGGGATTTTTTATAACATGCGGTGTGAGAAAAACAAAAAGATTGGTCTTTTCGCTTGATTTTGACATTGACTTGAAAGCCCATCCAAGCACAGGTATATCGCCAAGGCATGGGACCTTGTATTGTATATTTGAAAAGCTGTCGTCGATAAGTCCGCCTATAACAACGGTATTTTTATCTTTGACAATAACGGTCGTATTAATGGTGCGTTTTAAAGTAGTCGGACGAAACTCTCCGCTGCTTGATTCCAGCTTGGTTACTTCCTGTTCGATCTTGAGGCGGACCATCCTGTCCTTGCTGATTTGAGGCGTAATCTTCAAGGTTATCCCGACATCCTTGTATTCATAATTACTATAGCTCCTATCGTCGCTCGTTGTATCCTGTCTGGTCACATAAGGAATATTTTTTCCAACATTGATGCTTGCTTCCTCATTATCCGTGGTTAGAATCTGCGGTGTTGAAAGTATATGAACATCTTTGTCTTTCTTATAGGCCTGTATGACCGCCGCCAGGTTGGGAAAGATGATATCTCCGATTTGAACAAATTCTCCAAAAACACCCAGAGAAAAGCCGGCAGGCAATGAAACAGCGCCCCCTGTGGTAGGCGCCATGCTTGCAATGTTGCCATAATCACTCTCGCCGCCGCCGCCAAAGCCGCCGCCGAAAAACCCTGTCTTGCTATCAGAGCCTGCTTTGCCGCCAGCCTGCCACTCTGTTCCAAGATTAAAATCCTTGTTTACATTTACTTCCATGATCAGGCATTCAATATAGACCATTGCCCTTGGTATATCCAGCTTCTTTATTATCTCCTCAAGGATAAGATAGTCATCCTTGTCAGCTATAATAATGAGACTGTTGGTCGCTTTATCCGCTTTTATTATGACATCGCCTGAAATAAGAGGGGCTGGTTTTTTCCCTTTGGCTGAGCTGCTCTGCTTTTTCGGCAGCTCCTGAAGAACCTTTGCCAGATCTTCGGCCGTGGCATTTTCAAGATAATAGACGCGAATTTTCTCTTTCCCTTGAGGGGTTTTCTTGTCAAGCAGCTTAACAAGCTCCTTAATCCTGACAGTATCATTTTCGCTGGCAAGCAAAAGAATTGTATTTGTTCGCTCATCAGCTACGAATTTGACCAGTTTGCCGGGCTCCTTTTTCTTTGATTTTAATGTTGTTTTGAAGACGGAGCTTAATAGTTTAACAAGTTTTGTCGCATCGGAATATTCAAGAGGGATTACCGATATCTCCCGGCCAATGCCTGTAATATCAATTACTTTAAGGATCCGGACAAGTCTTGTAATATTCGAATACACGTCTGTGACTATCAGCATATTTGTTGGAGGATAGGACAGTATTACGCTGCTTTTAGAGATCATTGGCGCAAAAAGCCGTTTTATTTCATCCGGATCAGCATATTTTAAGGGTATGAGTTGTGTGACTATTTTGTCTTGCGGAGAAGCAAGCTCTTTCTTTAACCTGGTTTCAATATTCTTTGATCGTGCATCCGAAACAGGTATGATTTTGATTATTTTATCGGTTTTAACCGTGGTGTAGCCATGGACATCCAGAACAGATTCAAAAACCCTGTAGGCCTCTTTTATAGAAATTTTTTCAGGAGAAATTATCGTTACTTTTCCTTTAACCCTTTGATCTACAACAAAATTATTTTTAGTCAACTCGCTTATAAATTTAATAAAGACAGTTATATCAACGTTGTTGAAATCAATAGAAACAAATCGATCATGGTTATTATTACCGGAAGTATCGGCTGTTTCGGCTGGTGATATATAAACTGTCAGTAATAAAAAAATAAAGACAGACAAACAGATTATACCTTTTTGAGCGTTGCAGTATGATTTCATTTTTATACCAAAAAGTTATTGTGACAGAGCGGTTTCGAGACCTTTAAAAAATGTCCCGCCTTATTCAATATTATAATTAATAGTTTTTTGCAGCCCTTTTCGTTTTAGTTGAAGCTGAACATTGGATGACGACTTCAGGCTCTCATAAAACTGCAGAGCATCATCAACCGATTCAATATTTTTTCCATTAACGCCGGTTATAATATCCCCGCTTTTCAATCCCATTTCTGAGAATATAGAGCCTGGCCGTATGCCGCTTAAATTGAGACCATTCGGTTTTCCATTAGAAAAATGAGGCCGTATTCTTACCTGTTTCATGAGATCGTTTACATTTTTAATAGCCTTTTCAATCCGTGAATGTTTTATGGTAATATTTTGCGAAAAAGATCCCCTTGATTTCTTAGAAGAGATGATTCTTTTCCTGGAAGAGATGATTCTTTTCTTAGCGCCGGTCACTTTTTCCAGTTTCAGGATTTCATCTTTGCCGTTAACATTTAAAACAACCTTCTCTCTTAAAATAATTTTTACTGTTGCATTTTGTATTGTATCCCCAACTTTGTAAAGATTTTGTTTTCTTTCTTTTTGTTTTGAAATGACGGCATATGTTTTGCCCCTGTCACCCGTAACTGTTCCCCATAATTTTAACTTTAAATGCGTTTGTTTCAGCGATTCAATATTAAACGATTCTCTTTTATTTGTTTCCTTTTTTGTATTGAAAAGATTCCGCTTAACTATTGTGTTGTAATAGGATATTGAATGAACGTTTCCCTCTTCGGGTGATGATATCTGTTTGCCCGTTGATGCGGTCGGATGTCCATGATCAAGTTTACCAACTGCTGTTATATAAAAAGCAGTTACGCCAAAATATATGGCAGCTGATATTAAAAGGATATTTAAAATGTTAAAGTGTATTTTCATACTACTATTTCAAAGAAAAACCGGGTTGATCAATGGTGCCGTACAACCTGATTGGAAAATCGCTTTTGCCGGTTTTCAGCAACAACATTACAGGAAAACTTTTTTGCAGCTTTTCAATAAGTAAACGATGCGGTTTAATAGTTCCTGTCAGGTCTAAAACACTTTTGCCGAGCGGATTCTTTAAGTTGACAGAGCCGGAAATCCTGCCGTCTGCCTGGTTTCCCTTTACAATACAATTATTGATTTGAATCTTCTGATTGTTCATCGCTATGTCGACCGCAATGGACTCGAAACTGAAACTTTTCAAGATCCCCTCATAAGCTTTGGCCTTAAAGGAAAAAGTGATCTTTGGGCGAAAAAGGGATAAAAGCCCGGGAGTTATCTTTATCTGTTCCGCTTCGAACAACAAATTATTTAGATGATAAAGGCTTACATTATAAAGCCTCAAACCCGGCGGAAAAACCGGCTTTATATTATCAATTGTGATGTTAAGCTCAGGGTTAGCTCTGTTCAGATTAAATGCTATGTATTTTTTTACCACATCTGACGGAAAAAGATAGTATATGAAAAGAGCCATTATTGCTATAATATATATAAAATACAGCAACCGTTTTTTTGAACTATTCATAATTGATGCTACTGAATATGATAGTTTTATACATAGTTCAGCCACAAAGGCACTAAGACACCAACTTGCCTGCGGCAGGCAGGGATTATAATATAATTATTTTGATGTCGTTTTTTTAATATACTGCAAATGCCGCATCTACATTTTTTGATAATGGTTTATCCTTTGTGCCTTCGTGTCTTTGTGGCTGAATTATTTATTTTTTAGATTTCAGATGTTTCAACCCGTAAAAGCGCATTTATAAAAGGCTTTTTTTTGCCTGTTTTTGAAATTGAAAGCCTTGTGATGCACACAATATTTTTTGATGTTTCTACCATATGCAGGAAAGAGGTCAGTTCTTTGAGCGTTATGGCCTGAAGCTTCATTGCGACAATCGAAGTCTTGTATCCGGTGTTTTTATCGGCAGAAGTCGAAGGCTTCATATAAACGATATTATTTTTTATGCCTGCTTTGTCTGAAAGTTTGTCAAGAAAGGAAAAAAGAGTAAAACCCTTTTCCCTTTTTGAAGACTGAATCATTGCCAGTTCAGCCCCTCTGTTCATGGCATCATATTTTGATCTTAGAATTTGTATCTCTTCGAGCTGGCCTGATTTCACCTGAAGGACTCTGGTTAGACGCTTCCTTTTTTCAATAAAGGGGGAAACGATAAATTGAATTAATACAATAAGGCATATAAGACCTGATACAGCATAAATTGAATATTTTTCACGCTTTTTTAGTTTCATAGTAAGAATTCAGCCACAAAGACACTAAGATATATCTAAGATAGCTATTAGCTCTTAGCAATTAGCGGTTATTATTTCGGATGGTTACCAGCGATTCGATTTTCACCAATTGGGTGAAATCTTGACTTTTAGCAATATATTGAAATTATTGTGCTAACTGCTAAAAGCTAATGGCTAATCGCTCATTTTAGATTATAATATAATTTTCATAAAATTCGTATGTCCAGCGACGAGCAACCAGCAACTACAACTGCACCTTTATTTTAAAGCGTACACGGTTGTCAGATTTGTTCATGTTGGCAGAGCTGATTGTTACTTTCTTAAACAAATGCGAGTGTTCCAGCCCGCGCTTTATATCATCCACAGAATTGAATCTGTTTGTGTCTCCGGTAATCAACACGCTTTCCATATCCATTACAAGATTTGTAAGGTTAACATCGATATCCTTAGGCGTAAACTCACTGATATCCTTTAAAATGTCAATAGCACGTGTATGTTTGCCGGTTTCACCGGAAAACATTGAGGCTTTTTGAACCTCTTTTAACTTTACACGCATCTGCTGAATTGGATCGACAATATTTTTTACATCCGGAAATGTTGTTTTGAAGATGCCGGTTATTTGATTATTCAGGCTGGCCAGGTTTTTCTCCATTGAATAAGTTTTGAGGATAATATTAATAAATATTAAGGCTAAAACCAGTCCTGCAAGAATTCCTGTTTTGATTAAACTTTTTTTGTGCTCCACCAAGTAATTTTTTGCTGCAAATGAGCCTTTGAGAAAATTAAAAACTTTAAACCCCTCAATTGCTGTCAGGGCGAGGGCCAGCGCATTGTCCATTTGTTCCGGTTTCCATGACAATGCTGGATTTTTTCTGGCAAAGCCTGTGTGGCTGATAAGATCGGTTCGTTTGGCGGATATTCCCAGTATGCGTTCCAAGTCCTGCTCGTAATTTATGGTATCAGGGCTGCATCCTGTAATAAATATTTCCTTTGGCTGAAGATTAAAACCAAAAATCTCTTCGCAAGCATAAATTGTGCGCTTAATTTCGCTGCCGAGCGATTCTGCTATGGATGAATTTGCCGCACCTGTTAAAAAGGAACGCATGAGATATATCTGTCCTGCAACAAGAATAAACACTGAACTGTTCTTGTTGCCTATATCGACAAAAAGCCGGTTTTCAGACACAGTTGTATTGTTGGAAAGACAGAGCGCCGTTGGATAGCCTCCAACAGTAACAATCTTGGGTGTGATATTAAAGGATGCAAGTGTGTTAAGGTATGATTTCAGTGCGGATTTTTCAACTGCGGCCGCGACAATATCTGTATAATCAGCAGGACCTGATCGACCCTGCTGATTTATGGAATTATAATCTATTATAAGATCATCCACAAGAAACGGCAGTGTTGGCTCAAGCTCATAGGGCAGTATTTGTTTTATTTTTTTTTGTTCCTTGAACGGAAGCTTAATATTCCTGTAAGATATTTGGCTTGCGGGAAATGAAGCAACGCAAATAGAGTCGGATATATCTGTTTGCTTAACTAATGATTTAAGCAATGAGTCTATACAGCTTGCGATATCTTTTTGGTCTGATACCGGAATATGCTCATAGGCTTCTATACGGTTTGCTTTAATGCCGCTTTTTATTAGAACAGCCGATACCGCATCATTTCGTATATCAATACCAAGGATGTTTCTGCTCATAATGTTTCCCAGCTCAATACCTTGCACTTCCATTTTCCTGTTTTGCCGTCTTTTTCCCTTTGCACAACCGCGGTAACAGTCATTTTCATTTCATGTAAAGTCGCGGCAGATTCGATTCTAAATAAATCGCTTAAAGTTGTGATAAGCTCCGGATCGATGGTAATGTCGCTGCATCCGGGTACATCCTTATACCATGTGGGACTTGAAAGGTCATGTATATATTTAAAATCGGTTTTTTCCTGCCGGTAATCGAATATTTCCTGTGCAAGATGTTCATTTTCTGAAGGCAGGAGCGCCGTTAGAACCGGAAGCTCTGCTGTGTTGATATTTATTTTCCCTTCATAAGCGCCGGAATCTGTTATGCCATAGATTGTCATATATCTGGAGATACCCTGTCTTTCTCCATAGTCGTAGAAAAGATCGGATGTAATACCTTTGATAAGAGCAAGTTCGTCAAGGTGGGTCAGCGGACCGTTTCCGCAGGAATATGGAGGCTCAAGGAACTGATAATAGTCTGATTCAGCCCCGCTTAACCCGGTGATTGCATCATCATCGCCTGAATCAAGCCAGTCTTTAACAGAGTTAATAATTGTTCCGGGGTCAATCTCTTCGAGCAAGTCATTCTGAGAAATGAAATAGCTCAAAAAACGATCCCACATAAACATCTGAGCATTATTGGGGTCGCGTCCTTCAGGGAATCGAACAAGAGCGTTTACCTGAGTCCTGCTTAGTTCGTCACTTATGATAACTGTGATGTTTCCATCGTCAAATGGAATATCATTAAGCATCTCTATTATCTTCTCCGGATCAGCCCAGCCTTCCTGCATAGAATCAGTCTTTGATTCCTTTTTATCCTTTACAAGCATTGCCATCGCCGCGTTTATACCGGATGACGATATATGCAAAAGGGTCAGCCGGTCACGGGCAGCGGCAGTTGTCATAACAGCCGAGCGGACATTTCTGCTTAATTCCAATGATACTACAATTAATACCGTTATAATGGATAACGTAATAAGCAGGGCTATTCCATGATTGTTTTTTAGTATCATTTACCCCTCTGACCTCACTTCCCAGATGTCAGACGTCTGACGTCAGATATCAGAAAAACTCAACGATCTTTGATCAAAAATAAGGCTGGATTATTAAGCATAGCCCCCAACATCGCTCCCACTTCCCTACATTCATTGGTCATACGACGATGGTCTACCTCCGACAAGTACCCACAATCCTTCGCAAAATCAAGCCACGTATCTGTTTCACTATTCTCTCCGTCTGAGTCTGTAAGCTTGTTTGTGAAATGAGCTTCATATCTTCTTTTAGCCCATGCTTCTCTCAAATTTGCGCATACAGAACGCGAGGATCTCCTAATCTGATCAATAAGGGAATATTTTTCTTCATGTGGCCAAGCCTTGCTAATATTGAATATATCCATCGCAAGCAAATATGCCCTTTTATATACCATCAAGTCCTTTGCTGATTTTATCTGTTTTGTTTCCATATCCGACCTCTGAATTCCGACTTCTGACCTCTGTCTCTTCCTGACCTCTGTCTTTTCCTGACCTCCGACTTCCGACCTCTGACCTCTATCTTTACCTGACCTCCGACCTGTAAACCGGTATAGCCACCATGGTTTCGAAGAGTTGAGAATCTGAATCGTTTCCGATTTCAAGTTTTATGCCTATTGCTACAGGCGTTGCATACCCGAACCCTTCAAGATCAGAGTCCCAATTTTCATATTCAGCTCCTTCTTGATCATAATAAATAAATGTAAGTGATTTGACGTTTTCACATAATACAGGGTCGCTTTTTTTTTCTTCAAATGGTTTATCGGAGTATATGTTGTCCGCGCGCCTTAGCACAAAATTGTTATCATTGCCGGCCTGAACATAATAGACTATTTCCGGTATGTTGCTTTGAGGTTCATATTTAATCGGCACATGCGCAAGCGAAGTAAATCTAAGCCTCGAAAAGCCGGCGCCATCTATATCTGAGACGTCTCCTACAATGCGGTAAGTATCCGGAGGGTCGTCAAAATCCGGAAGAGAGTAGACAGGGGGCAGACATACATGTATTGATTCCAGATCAACAATCATCCTATTAAGGCAATTCTGTCCCATTTCACAGGATGAAATGATTTTATCAATGGTTTTTGAATTGAATAAAACAAAATTATATGAACCAAAAACAGTTGTAACAACAATGGCAAATATAAAAATCGAAATCAGGATTTCAAGAAGCGTAAAACCAAAAGAATTTTGAATTTTGCTGTTAGTCACATCCACAGATTTCCGCAGATTATTTAAACATTTCATCCAATCAATCCCAGCATTTCAGCTTCAAGGGTTCAGAGGTTCAAGGTTCAAGGTTCAAAGGTTGCTGTTTTCCCGAATTGAAGAGCGAAGCGACAACATCATTCAAAATTCGATGTTGGACGTTCGACCTGCCGCGACGGGCGCGTGCACGGCGGGTGTTCGATGTTCGTCTTTTTCTCTTCTGACCTCCGACCTCCGACCTCTGTCTTTACCTGACTTCTGACCTCCGACCTCTGACGTCTGTCTTTTCCTGACCTCTAATCCCTAACAAACCTGTATTTTCTTAGTTTATAAGTGAGTTCCTCATTGTTAAAGGATATGGTGACATCAATTTTTTTAAGATCTTCGCCGGTAACACCAAGGAATTCAGATTCAACATCGTCTATTGATACGTTCCATCTGTATCCCGCAAATTCCTCCCCGAAATTTCCCGAATCGTCTGTCAGTTCATTTAATGGGTTTATTCCAAATTCCGCAATTTTGCCATGCGCCAGCAGTGGTGCGGTTGAATAAAATTTTACTGAGGTATTCATGGAAATGGTTTGGGTGTGCATTCTATAAACAGCGACAAGGACAATGGCAATTATGGAGATTGACACCATAATTTCAAGCAATGTAAAGCCGGCAGTCGGCTTAAGCTTAACCTTCAAATCCCGAATATTTCTCATACAGTTTTACCTTTGATAAAAAAGGTTCAATAAGAATAGAGAGGTAGTTGTCATCATTGTCTTTGATATGAATCAACGCCATATCAGAATAGCCATCAGCATAGAAATTGATACTGGCCATACCGAATATGATTTTATTATTGCCCGGGAACTCAACATCCAGCGCTTCAACATCATCCGGAATCATGAATCCTTTTTGCCCGGATTTTATCACCTCTTCTTCTGACATGAATTCATCTGTCACCCACAACCGCCTGCTTTCCATATCAACGTGCATGGTATAAAGCTTCTGATCACAGAAAGATTTTTCTTTTAAAGACTGCGATGTTAACATAATCCAGCGAGAAACTTTTTTTGTGTTATCCGGTAGGGTTTCGTTACGAAAACGCGGAACAGAGACAAAAATTATTATGCTGATGAGAGAGATAACAACGATTAGCTCAATAAGAGTAAAACCGTTACTTTGCCGGAGGCAGATCCTTTGTCTGTATTTTTTCATTGAGAAAACGTAATAGCTCAGCCACAAAGACACTAAGATTATATCTAAGATAGCAATTAGCGGTTATTGTTTTGGATGATTACCAGCGATTCGATCCGCCGGAGGCGGACAAGTGCTTGCTCGCCTGTGGCGAGTTGGACGTTCGTCTTTTCAAGGGTTCAAAGGTTCAAGGTTCAAAGGTTGTTGTTTCCCCTGAATTTTTTCATTTGACAAGTGTCACGTGACAAGCTACACTCAAAACGAATGATAAAAACCTTTGCTGACAAACATACACAACACTTTTTTGAAACAGACAAGTCAAAAAGACTTCAGCCCGATATTCTGAGAAGAGCCATGCGCCGTCTGGAATACGTTGACCTGGCTACCTGCATTGATGACCTCAAGGTACCACCAAGCAATCGACTTCACGCCTTGAAAGGTAATCGTAAGGGACA
>JAUVHU010000006.1 GCA_030593145.1 Desulfobacteraceae bacterium | reverse complement strand
ATACAGTCATCAGGCACTTGGAAACATTTTACCCTTTCGTGACGTTTTCACAAGCTTCTTTTTCGTTTCCATCGGCATGCTGCTGGATGTAGGCTTTCTTTTCCGGCATCCGGGAACTATTATATTGATCGCTTTGGGAATTTTGTTTTTAAAATCCATCATTGCAGGCTTTGCAACAGTTTTATTAGGATTTCCTTTCCGCACTTCAATCCTGGTTGGTCTTGCACTGAGTCAGGTTGGTGAATTTTCTTTCATTCTATCCAAAACCGGTGTTGAACATGGTTTGCTTTCAGGGAATATTTATCAGATGTTTCTATCTTTCTCCGTGCTTACCATGGCGGCGACACCATTTATTATAACCCTGGCACCACGTCTATCGGATATTATCCTGCGGTTGCCGCTGCCGAAAAGGTTAATATCGGGCTTCTATCCTGTTCCGGATGTAAAGGTTAAGGTGAAAAAAGACCACCTCATTATAATCGGCTTCGGAATTAATGGCAGAAATGTAGCACGAGCCGCAAGACTATCGGGTATCCCTTATGCAGTAATTGAAATGAATCCCGAGACAGTAAGGACTGAACAAGCACAGGGTGAACCAATTTTTTACGGCGATTCAACCCAGGAGGCCGTACTTCAGCACGCAAACATCAAAAATGCTCGAATTGTTGTAACCGCAATTAATGACCCCTCTGCAACCCGTAGAATTACCGAAATTATTCGAAGACTTAATCCGAAAGTTCATTTGATTGTACGGACCCGTTATTTGCAGGAGATGGAGCCTTTGTATGAATTGGGAGCTAATGAAGTCATTCCGGAAGAATTTGAGACATCAGTGGAGATTTTTACCCGGGTTTTGGCTAAATATCTTATACCAAGAGCTGAAATAGAAAAACTCATCGCTGAAATACGATCAGATGGTTACGAAATGTTTCGAAGCTTTTACAAAAAGTCTTTATCTCTATCAGATCTAAAACTTCAGCTTCCTGATGTTGAAATCAGTACGTTGAAAGTTACTGAAAGGTCGCCTCTAATTGGAAAAAGTATAGCCGAAGTTAGTCTAAGAAAGAGATTTGGAGTTACTGTATTGGCAATACGCAGGAATTCACAAATATTGTCTAATCCACAGGCGGATACGCAATTTCTTTCTAATGATATTCTTGTTGTTCTCGGACTCCCTGAAAAAATTGCCGATCTGATGGGATTCATTAATACTTAAGATGAGCGATTAGCTCTTATAAAAAAATCACTCAATTTAGGTTTGATGAACTCGTAAAAAGTCCATTTTGTTCACTTCGTGACCATTTTGGGCGCAATTGAGACGTTCACAAAAGACTTTTTACGAAGGCATCAGGTTTAACCTGATTGCCAGGCTGAGATATCTGCCATTTTCTTCAAAGGTTAATCTTTTATCTACCATCATCTTCAAAAATTTTACAATCTTATCTTCCTTTAACTGTGGGAAAGTAGCGACAATACGTTTTAACGAACGCTGTTTAGAACAAAAAAGATATATGTCTCTGTAGATGCCTACAATACGGTGTGTCAGGGGATCTCCTCCAATCCGTTTCTGGCGGACAATCAAAAAATCACGCCCATCTCTAAAACTAAGAATTGGGGAAGATGAAAATCCGCCCTGGAGTTCATTATATAATCTGTTCCATGCTTTTACCTTTTTCTTTACAGGCTGCCACAGCTTATTTTGATATTCCCTGTCCCCCCTGTAAGACTGTATCATAAAACGGATTGACCGGAAAATATCAGGAGGAAACAGCGCCGCATAGTTTGGGTGGTTAAAAACCGCTGTCAGGCCGAATGATTTACGATTCTGCCAGACCGGACTTCCAAGTCCAAGCCAGAAATATACAGCCCGCAATGGACGAAAGGAGGTCGCAAATTCCAGTGTATGCAATGTTTCCTCCACATCTGCCGTATCACTTCCCGGAAAGCAGAAAATAAGATTTGAAACATTTGAAATACCGAGCTCTTCACAATTTTTCATGATCTCCAGGTTGCAAATAGCGGTTGTTCCCTTGTTTAACTTTTTAAGCAACCTCGAACTTAACGCCTCAATCCCTATCTGCACTTCACATACTCCGCCGAGACGCATGGCTTTTAAAATTCTTTTAGGCGTATTAGCCCGAATCTCCGCGAAAAGACGTAGATCTTTACCAAGTTTATCAAGCATGGGGAAAATCTCGGCGCTCTCCCGAACCGGAAGCAGATTGTCAGTAAAAACAACAGAAAGTGTTTTGTATTTGCTTGTCAGAAAATCTATTTCCGAAACCACCTGGCTTGCAGTCTTGGTTCTGTAACCGTCCCACTGAAGATTAAGATTGCAGAAAGCGCAGCCTGATTTTTTCGACCCTTTCCACCAGCACCCCCTGGAAGACTCTGTGGAAAGGGTTGGGAAAAAAGTTTTTTCTTTGGGAAAGGTTTTCATTAAATGAAAATAATCATCATAGTCGGGTGGTGGAAGTTTAGTCAGATCCGACATCTGATGAAAGGAAACAGCGCAATCGGCGTTAGAACCATTTCTTGCGACAACTCCTGGTATAGAAGGCAAGTCGGCAATACTGCCGGAATTTTTGATGTGACGAACCAGTTTGCTGAGAGGAAGCTCCCCTTCCCCATTGACCACAAAATCTATTTCACTGAATGTTTTCAGCAAATCATGGGTATTTTCTCCAGCAAACACAGAACCGCCCACCACTATAAGAAGATCCGGAACAATTTCTTTTATCTTTCTGATAAAATAAAGAGAAGAAGTGAGCTGACAAAGACAGATAGAAAAACCGACAAGACCGCATTTTCCCCAGTCCACTATACTGACAATTTCTTCTGATACTTCTTTTACACGGCTTGTGAGAGCGCTAAAATCCACATTTCTAAGCGAGGTTTTACCCCTGGCCTCACGGTAAAAAACCTTCTTGATCTCATTGATTCTTTCCGGAAATAACAGAGCCGCATATATTGATTCTGCCAGCCATGTTCTTTCCGAAATTTCATGATATTTTTTGTATCCGATACTTTCAGCTACCTTCAGGTAAAGATGAAAGGCCTTAATTCCCAATTCCGGAAACTCGGATTTCAAATAGGCCTTTAAAGCGCCAAGCTGAATAGACGGACGGCTGTAAAAGGGCCATGGTGTTGAAACTAAAAGGATTGTTTTAAAGTTGTCTGCTTGAGATGAATGCATAAGAAAAATAGTGACACACTTTAGCTATTTTAAAATTTGTTATGGCTTTGCCGCATCAACGGTTTAAGACTTTTTCATCCAGTCGATATCAATAATACCCGGGAATGTAATCCAATATTTATGATTTGGCTGCTTTCGAGGAAAATTATAAACTTTTTGTGATATAAATCATAAATATTAGATCACTACGCAACTCTGTGCAAAATGATAAAGATATCTCCTTCCTGAAAAAGCCTTAAACCGCTGATGCTTGAGAACCCTTAGAAAATGTTTTTTAAATAACTAAAGTATTATGAAAAAAGTACATTAGTTTAGGTGACAGGCGGAACAAACACTTCTGCTACTTCTGTCGGCAGTGTTTCAACATAAAGGGACTGGCTGGGAAAAGCAAAAGCGCTGCCTGCCTCTTCAACAATTTCCTTGATCCGGTAAGCAAGTTTTTCCTTTATCTCAAGCCATTTACCCCATTCTGTAGTTTTTGTAAAACAATATACCATGATGTCGATGGAAGAATCGCTGAATCTGTCAATACGCACAAACATAGGAACTTTGGGCGGCTTTGCAAAATATTCACTCTCTAAAATGTATTGTTCGATAGAGTCGCGAATCTGTCGGAGCTGCTTGACTGTGGTACGGTACTCCACTCCGATCTTCCAATAAATCCTCCTGTGGGTCATGGAACTGAAATTGATAACTGCATGATCAGATAATTTTGAGTTCGGCACAAAAACCGGAGCTTTATCAAATCGACGAACAAGCGTGGACCGGAATCCTATGGACTCGACTGTGCCTTCAACAACGCCATCAACGCGAATCCAGTCCCCAATATTGAACCTCTTTTCGGCAATCACTAAAACGCCGGAAATAAGATTTTTAAAAAGGTCCTGCGCTCCAAGGGCAACAGCGATCCCAAACAGTCCCAATCCGGCAAGAATCGGGCCAATTTTAATACCCCATATTTCAAGAATCGTTGCTGCACCAATGAAAATAAAAGTAACTCTGATCGCCTTAAGCAGCCAGTCAACCATCGAAGAGGTGAAAATCTTTTCAAACCGTCTTAATAAAAAGGACATGGGTTTTATGAGATTCACAAGGCCCCAGAATATCACAAATACAATAAGAGAGCGGACAGATTTATTGGCTATAATCTCAAACTCACCATATATGGGAAGGTATTCGGAGGCAAAAAAAACACCGAGAACAACCGGTATAAACTGGACCGGTTTCTCAAGAGCCTCCAACATATCATCGTCAATTACAGTTTTTGTTCTTTTTGTAACGGCTTTAATCCTGCTGATAATAAATCTTGCAAATAACCGGCGCAGGAGAATAAAAGCAAAAAAGATTAATACGGCAACAATAAAGTGACCGATATCTATTCCGAGCAGACCATTTTTCCATACATCTTGTACCAAAAAATAGAATTGTTTCAGTTTTTCCATAATATTTTTCCAATAATTATGATGAATTCGAAAAAAGTTACTAATTTAACTATAGAAGAAATGATAAACTTTGTTGGCGCAAATTTCAAGGTCTGTTCATGCTTCCTTGAATATAACCTTCCAGATCCACGGCAATATGGGAAAATCCAATTGTTCTGAATTTGCTGATAACAATCTTCCTGATTCTGTTATCCAATATTTTTGCGAAATCTTTCTGAGTCACCTCTATCCTGGCAATATTACCATGCATCCTGACACGACAGGCAATAAAACCGAGGCCAAAGAGAACATCTTCAGCCTGTTCTACCATTTCAAGGGCTTGTCTGGTTATCGGTGTTCCATAAGGAATCCTTGTGGCAAGACAAGACATGGCCGGCTTGTTCCATTCAGTAAGATGCATTTCTTTTGACAGCAGTCGTATATCATCCTTTGTAAGCTTTGCGTCAATTAGAGGAGCGATAACTCCGAGTTCATGTGCCGCCTTCAGCCCCGGACGAAAATCTTTTAGATCATCTGTGTTGGCTCCATGGACTATGTTTTTAATCCCCATTTCTGAAGCAATTGCAAATATATCCTTAAAAAGGGTTTTTTTGCATATATAGCATCTGTCTTTATTGTTTGCCACAAAATCGGGATAGCTCATCTCTTTTGATTCCAACAAGATATGTTTTACACCCAGTTTTTTTGCGAAATCGATCGCTGCCTCTCTTTCTTTAGCCGGACGTATATCTGATGTCGCTGTTATTGCCGCTACTTTTCTGCCCAGCACTTCATGTGCCATTGCAAGAAGAAAAGCGCTGTCAACACCACCTGAAAACGCAACCATTAAAGAATCAAAATTCTTCAGCGTTAATTCCAGTCTATTCTTTTTATTGTTTAATTTCAACCGGTTCATAGTACGCATTACTCATTGATATATGTCTGTTTTTCACGCAATATTCAGGCAAAAAAATGTTTACAATAATAAACAAATCTTTTATATAATAAAAAGTATAGTTTTTTATGGATTCATCAACATTCACACAGCCTTTGAAGTAAAAAAAGAAAAAGGTTTCTATACCATGGAAAAAATAACAAAATATATTGTGGCCTGCATTATTCTTTTGGTTGCTGTTACTATCGGCTCCAGCTTTTCAAATAAAAACAAGTATTATATTAAAATCACAGACGGCGCGGTTGAAATCCGGCAGGGCAAATTTGCTCCCATGGGTACCGATCTACTTATAATGCTGCCCGGAGCTCAATCACCTGAATCAATTCAAGCGGTTTATTCCAAAGAAGAAGTCTTTCCGTTTGCTTTTAATTATTATATTGACAGAGCTGACGCTTTGCTTGATACGCCTGACATGCCTGATTTCGAAGGTATCAAGTTATATCTGAACAAAGCTCTGTCGTTTGGGACTACACCTGATCTCACTAAAGCCGCTTATAGCCGCTTAAACAGCATTGACATGATAATACTCATGTACAAGGCGGATGTAGCCGCAAGCAAAGGAACCATTTACGGCTTTGAAGCAGCATTAGGGCATCTTAACAAGGCTGCCTTGCTTGAACTTAATGACAATCAGGTTGAATTAATAAAGCAAAAAATAGAATCTGTCAGGATTTTGATAATCGGGTCCGAGATCAAACAATCTGAAACCGAACAACCCAAAGCCTTATTAGAAAACAACTAATACAATAACCAGTTTACGGTTCACGATTCACAGTTTTTCAAATGAATTATAGCCATCCTTCATTTTGCAGTTTACACTTTCCTTCCCAATCTCCGACCTCTGACTTCTGATCTCTGACTTCTGACCTCCGACCTCTGACTTCCGACCTCTGGCTTCTGAGTTCTGCCCCCCGTTCCGACCTCTGACCTAATATAGATGGCACCACACCTGATGAATACCAGACATGGTCTCCTTCGGCTCCTGTTTCCTGCAAATTTCCATAACCTCAGGACAACGTGTATGAAACATGCATCCGGAAGGCGGCGCGGAAGGAGAAGGCATTTCCCCTTTTAGAACAATTCTTTCCTTTTGATAATGTCCAGGTTCCGGAACAGCATTAATAAGAGCCTTTGTGTAAGGATGCTTCGAATTGTTGATTACATCGCCGGTTAACCCGCTTTCCACTATCCTGCCAAGATACATGACTGCAACACGGTTTGAAATAGCGCTCACAACACTTAAGTCGTGTGAAATAAAAAGATAGGAAAGATTGTAAGTGTCCCGAAGATCCATCAGAAGATTTATTACCTGTGCCTGCACCGATACATCAAGCGCGCTTACAGGTTCGTCACATATAATGAAATCAGGTCTTAAAGCTATTGCCCTTGCAATATTAATGCGCTGTCTCTGTCCTCCGGAAAATTCATGAGGATAACGATATATAGCGTCATTATCGAGCCCGACTTCATTCATAAGCCTTTTTGCATGATCTTCCCTGGTTCCTTCTATCTTTCCAAATTCAGCCAGGCCCTCTGTAACTATATCAAGAACATTCATTCTTGGATTAAGGGAAGACAAAGGATCTTGAAAGATTATCTGCATTTTCTTTCTTAATTCCCTTAATTCCCGACGGCTTAAGTCAAGAATATTTTTTCCGTAAAAAAACATCTCGCCGGTTCTGGGTTTTTCCAGACCTGACAATGTTCTGCCAAATGTTGTCTTCCCGCATCCGGACTCTCCGACCAGGCCAAGGGTTTCTCCCCTGTTAATATATAAACCGGCTATATCAACCGCCCTGATATATCCAACTGTTCTGGATAGAACACCCCGTTTTATTGGAAACCAGGTTTTAAGGTTATTTACTTCAATTATCGGATATTTTTTAATTTGATTACTCATTTTTTCTCACACGAAAACACGCGGCTCTGTGTCCCTGCCCAAGATCAACAAATTCAGGTTTTTCATTTTTGCATTTATCAAATGCATCCGGACACCTGTCACGAAAATAACATCCTGATGGATAATTATATGGTGATGGAACATATCCAGGTATTGCTTTAAGCCTGCCCGCATTACCGGAAAGTTTAGGAATTGATTTGAGAAGTCCAATGGTATATGGGTGGACCGGTTTTGAGAAAATATCGCTTTTGCTTCCTTCTTCGACTATCCTTGAAGCATACATAACAATCACCCTGTCACACATTTCCCAGATAACTCCCATATCATGCGTAATAAGAAGTATAGCAGTATGTGATTTCCTCATTTCCCGGATAAGTTCAAAAACCTGGGCCTGAATAGTTACATCAAGCGCAGTTGTCGGTTCATCAGCTATGACGAAATCAGGCTCAAGCATCAATGCCATTGCAATCATAACCCTTTGCTGCATACCGCCTGAAAGTTGATAAGGATAAGCAAACATCCTTTCTCCTGCATCGGGTATCCCTACACGTTTCAGCCAGTTCTCGGCAATATTCCAGGCCTCTTTGTTTGTTTTACTCTTATGGAGCAAAATGGTTTCCACCATCTGTTGACCGATCCTGTGCAATGGAGACAGCGCAGACGCAGGCTCCTGAAAGATCATGCTGATTTTTTTGCCGCGTATTTTCCTCATTTTTTCAGCATCGAACTTCAGCAAATCTTTGCCATTGAATAAGATTTCACCCTTTTCAATCCTGCCGGACGGCAAAGGGATAAGGCGCAGTATGCTCAATGCTGTAACAGATTTGCCGCATCCTGATTCACCAACCAGTCCGACTATCTCATTTTTGTTTACATTAAACGAAACATCGTCAACAGCTTTGAAAACACCTTCATCGGTTTCAAATTTAACAGTAATATTTTTTACTTCCAGCAATTTCATATTCCTTGCAAAGAGCAAAATGCCTAAAATGCGCTAAAGTACCTAAAGTTATGGAGTCGCTCCGCTCTATTTATTTTCTAAATTAAAAAGCGAAGCGACATCAACATTCATCATTCGACCTGCCGCGACAGTGCGCGAGCACGGCGGGTGTTCGATGTTCTCTTTTTTCTCCCCTTCTCACCTTCTCTCACCTTCTGACCTCCGACCCCTGACCTCCGATCTCTAATCCCTATTCAAGCCTTGTGTATCTCTTAGGATCATACGCATTTCTTATTCCTTCACCAACAAATACTCCAAGAATCATTACAAAAAACAGTGACAAAGATGGATATAGAATAAGCCACCAGGCCCATCTGTACTGCTGGGCCTGGAAAAGAAGTTCTCCCCAGCTTGGAGTTGGGGGCGGAAGCCCGAATCCAAGATAATCGAGAGCTGCAAGCGCTCCGATAGCTCCAACGAGAGAAAAAGGAACAAATGTTATTACAGGCACCATAGCGTTTGGAAGAATATGTTTAAATATTATCCTGAATGATGATATCCCCATACATTTTGCAGCCTCAACAAAGGCTTTTTTACGCAAACGAAGAAATTCCGCCCGAACATAATAAGAAATCCCTATCCAGTTAAAAAGCCCGTAACAAAAAAGGAGTAAAGAAAAACTTCGCCCATAGATCGATCCCATAAGAATCATAATATAAAGAAACGGCAGCGCGCTCCATATTTCAATAAATCGCTGGCCGGTAATATCAATGGCACCGCCATAATATCCCTGGAGAGATCCCGCAATAATACCCATGGTCATTGAACATGCTACAAGCAGTAAACCAAACGTAAGTGAAGTCCTTAATCCATAAAGGATTCTGCTTAAAACATCTCTGCCTGCTGAATCAATTCCCATCAGATGCCCTTTTGCGGGAGGAAAAGGAAAACGAACATCCTGTTTTTCAAAGCCAAGTTTGTAAAACCGATTCTTGCTCCGCAATACAACAGTATCGACAGGACCCAGAAAGCGTCTTTCCGCAAGATTTAAAATTGTTTCCCTGCTACGATCGGAAAGATAATTCCATATCCCCCTGTTATCATGCCCTGTGCTGTTTTCAATAAATTTGAGTTCCTTGTTTAAAACATATTTTTCAGGTTTTTGATCAATAGTTCCAGCCTCTCTGAACGTCATCCTGACGGTTTCCGGAGGTTTACTTCTCCGGCGAAAAGCAGAAAGTGAGATAACGGTTTCTACTCCATCATAACCTTTTATTCCTGAAACGGTTAAACGCGGCGCGTTCTCATTCGCAAACCGCTTTGAAACAGCATGCCTGACTTTTTCTGGAATGTTAATATATTCGGTCAGCACAAGGTTTTCTACTTCTTCATCTCCCATGCCGATAAAAAAACCGAATGAAGCAGACCTGGCAATTGAAAAATACTTTTCTATATTGACTGTGCCGATTCTCGGCATGGGAATAAATGTAAGTGTTATATTGTCTGAAACCGGAATCAACTCCGGATTAATGCTCTCATAAGGACTGTAAGGAACCGGCGGAAAAATCATAAAATTATCAGGATTTTTTTTAAAGAAGTCACTACTATTTATTTTTTTGTAATCCGGCCTTGTTTTTTCACCGTTTCCGGCAAACAGATCCGCAGGATAAAATTTTAATATTGGATAATATGATTCACTGTTAAACCTGACATACAAAGGAGCGTCATTGCATATAAGTTCAGAACAAAGACTTACAAGATAAAGAATAACAAGTATCCATAATGAAATATAAGCCCGTTTAACCTCCTTGAAACGAAAATACCTTTTTCTGGTTATCGGGTTTTTAAATATTTTATGAATCATTGTTGATTGCCTAATTCTCCTGAAAGTTAATGCGGGGATCTATGAGAACATATAGAAAATCAGAAAGAATATTTCCGACAAGCCCCAAAACAGAAGTAAGAGATAGGATGCCCATAAAAACGGGATAATCCCGCCCTACTATTGCTTCAAGACTCAACCTCCCCATCCCCGGGATTTCAAAGACCTGCTCAATAATCACAGAACCGGCAAACATGACGGTCAGGATTGAACCAAGTCCTGTTGCAATAGGGATCAAAGAATTGCGCAAAGCATGTCCCCATATTGCCCGGTTAAAGCTTCCTCCCTTGGCAAGGACTGTCCTGATATAGTCTTTACTTATCTGCTCAAGAAGAGAATTCTTCATCAAAAGGGTTAAAATCGCAAAGTTTCCTATAACGTAGCACAAAACCGGAAGAAACATATGCTTGAAGATATCCTTTGATTGTTCCAGGAATGTCATGCCGGCGAAATTGTCTGAATAAAATCCTGATACAGGAAATAAGTCCCATAAGCCTTCCACAGTTCCGCAAAACATCATTTTCAGCACCATTCCAAACGCAAAGGCCGGAATAGCATACCCTGCAAAGACAATGATACTCGATCCAAGATCAAACATCGTGTTGTGTTTGAGAGCCTTTATTATACCAAGCGGAATGCATACAAGATAGGATAAAACAAAACCGGTTACTCCAAACACAAGTGAAACCTTAAATCGCTGGCTGATGAGCTGCCAGGCGGTTTTGTTGGGGAATTTGTATGATTCCATTTTCATGCCGAGCCTGTCGGTTACGAGCCATTTCCAGTATCGCTTGTAAAATGGTTTATCAAAGCCGAAATGTGCTTCTATGGCTTTTCTCTGCTGCTCGGAAATGGATGCGCCGGCCTCGACTCCCCTGCCCGCTTCTCCTTCGCCTATACCTTTCATTTGCATTATAACCTGTTCTACAGGCCCGCCCGGCACGAACTGGATAAGGCCAAAGCATAAAATCGTAATCCCAATAAATGTTGGAATCACAAGTAAAAATCGCCTTATAAAATAGTCCATCCGTTCCATAATCTAATATCCTTTATCGACTAACTATGATAATATTATTTTTGCGTATCATGCTGATATTCCATACATCATAATCGGTTTCTTTTCAAGGTGTTGGAACTATATGTTTTCTGCTCCCCGGCTGAACTCGTAAAAAGTGTTAAAAATGAAAACATTCAAACCTTAGGGCTTACAACCTTGACGATCATATTAATAATCTCAGGATTACTTTTCGCATTGTGCGGCCTTATCGGTTGTATCTTACCTGTCATCCCCGGCCCTTTTATCAGTTTTTTATCCTTAATCATTCTTTCCTGCGCCAAAAACTGGGAACCGTTTAGTTCGACATTTTTGATTGTTATGGCAGGGCTGACGATATTTGTGACCATTCTTGACTATGTAATTCCTGTAGGCGGGGCAAAAAAATACGGGGCATCAAAATGGGGTGTGACAGGTGCCATGACCGGAATGTTAGCAGGTGTTTTCATGTTCCCGCCTTGGGGAATGATTATGGGCGCATTCATGGGGGCATTTGCCGGAGAACTATTAGCGAGGAAAGAAGGAAGAAAGGCTCTGCGAGCCGGATTAGGTGTCTTTGTCGGAATCATGGTAAGCACCGGACTAAAACTTGCCTTTTCCGGAACCATACTTTTCTTTTACATTAAAGAGATCTTTTAACAAGTAAAGCTCCGCAAGCTTTCCTGCGGGATACTCATGAACATCCGATTACTGATAAGCTCGCGAAAGAGTAATTTGCCAGATATCCTTGCTGATCCTGTCCATGCTGATTTCAATGTCCATGAAAAGCTTCAATACTTCGGAATTTGTTCTGGTGTGTGGAGTCGGTTTAAGGGAGTTATAGGATCCGCCGCCTGCCAGGGCAAAGGGAAGAAGTAGCTGATCAGCAAGATGATCGCAGACAGGTACACCGGCATCCAAATAGCGGAGAGCTGCTTTAGCAGCCTTGTCTGCCACCGTTTCCGCTCTGACCCCCCTCTCACCAAAACCGGTAAATACCTCTGAAATGTATTCGCTTTTAATCTCAATGGTAACAATATTGCCTGGACCCATGTCAGCCGGTTCTTCCTTGATATACAGACATTCTTTACCCCATCCAAGCTTTTGCCCGATCACACCAATCTCTCGCTTCGCAATATGACTGGGCAGACCGGCCACGGTGGCCGTGGCGCGCCGCTCCCGAATTTTTCCTCTCTCGTGGAGACAGAATGCCCGCAGTTTTTTAGCAGGCTGGATTGTTACGCTCAACCTGCCTCCCCCTTTGGGATAGTAACCAGGACGTTCAAGGCGTACTTCGACCTTTGGTCCCATACGGTTGATGATAGGCAGGAAGACCTGTTGCAGAAAGTCAAACGGAGGTGCAAAAGGATTATGCGTGCCGCCCTCGAGTATCAGTGTTGACGGCCCGTTTGCAATCAGCAAGGCAGGAAGTACTGACTGCAACACGAGAGTGGTGCTGCCGGCAGTACCTATGTCAAAATGGTAATGACCAGGCTTAATGGTCGTTGGAGCGAACATCAATTCCTGAGAACCAAGCCTTGCACCTTTGATCTTGGCGCCACCGATGTTTGTTGCGGCATTGACACAGACCAGATGCTGATGTCTGAAACCCGGTTTCTTTCGGCGTGCGCGCAGGTTTACCATACGGAAAGGTTTGCCTAAACATAACGAGAGAGCCAGAGATGTCCGCAGTATTTGCCCCCCTCCCTCGCCCATGGCTCCGTCAATCAATACCAGGGCTCTTTTTTTGCTCCTCATTCTTCTACCATCAGCTCTTTATCAGATCGTCAGCTTTATTCCTTAACTTTAGTCACTAAACTTTCGAACTTACCATTTGTTTTTTGATCAATAAGTTATTATAATTTAAATTGAGCTGTTTATTGTAACAATAAAAATATCATAACTTCAAGGAACGATTAAGCAAATCAAAGATAATTGCCGGATGGTAAGGGCCTAGAGCTTGCGCAAACCCCTTGGAATGAGGTATTTATGAATGCTCAAGAATATTACCATTGTGTGATTGATCGTTTAAAAAACTGTTATCAATTCAGCCATTATGTCATTGCGGCCGGAAATGAGCTTTCCGCAGAAACGCGTGATCCTGTCTTTCCGGCAATAGCAGAACCGGTCAATCAACTTGAAGAACTTACACTTCAAAGAGGCCTGCAGGTTCATCTTCCTGTTATCGGAGAAAAATCTCAGTCAGTGCTTATGCCGCTTGATTTTGAGATCTTTCTTGCAGACGAAAACCATAAATTGTATGAAGACAAGAAAACCCAGAGAGAATTGTTCGATCAGATAATTCCTGTTATCCGTTTTCTTGAAAACCTATTCCAATCAATGGGCATTCCTTATCTTCTGGATTACACGCCTTCGGGCGGACATATTCTCTTTCAAAATCTTTTGGGATATCGAGCTACAGAAGAGTTAAAGAAAATCGGATTTCTGGAAAAGGATCTTATTAAAGCATGCAATTTTATCGATCCTGATGACATTAGACGCTGGTATGGGATTTCGCTCGATGCAGCGCATGTTTTTAGCGGACTCGGTAAAATTGCGGAGTATATCTCTCTTCTTACCATAACGGCTTTTAAGGATAATGAATCCAGCGGGCTCCTTCCGGTTACTATTTCCGACAGTTGTGACTGCTGCATCAATTTTGACAATTCCTGGAGCGAAGGTTCACCTTTTATGCGTTCCATTCGCAGTCCTTTCAGCCTGCATAAGAAAAATCAGGAAAAATATGGAAAACATCATCAACCTCCTCTTGTAGATGTAGTCGGCACCTATTTTGATGGAAAGGATGCAAGTGAAGAAACCGATATAGATTTTATTCTGGATTGCATGTGGGACCTGGAAAAAGCAGCTGATCGAGCACAAAGCTTTTCCGGTTTCATACCATGCTCCAATGAAAGATTGATCGATTTTATTCATAAATACAAGTCATCCGACCTTTATCGTTTTCACAGGGATTTTGAAAGCCAGAAAGATATTCCAAGGGGATTTGCTCTGGAATATGCAAAAAAAGAGGAAAACATTCCCGATCGTACAAGAGACATTCTTTACTTTCCGAATCCTTCGGCTCTTCAACCGAAAAAAATAACGGGTTTTGTTTACGATTTTCTTATCCATGCTAATTGGAAACCAAAACAGATCGCAAACATACTCCGGGATATGTATCAAAACCCTTCTTTCAACTGGACCCAGGATTTTTTTAAGTATCCAGCAGAAGAAAAAGCAAATTTCTGGGCAAGAACTTACAGTTCGGTTGCTCTGTTGAAAACCGGCAGAATAACTGTATAGCCTGACAATATAGGAATTTTCATTGTTTACCTAATGAATTCGGCATAATAGGAGATGGGCAAAAGAGGACGTTTTGCAAAGGTCTCGCATTGTGTTGTGAAAGATGAGTTTATATGATTTTAAAGGTTGCAGCCTCAATATGTCCTTGTTTACATTGTGGGCAACGACCGGGACGCGATAAACGTTTCCGGTCTTTAAATATATAATCACAGACTAAACAGTGAAACGGATGGATCATGAGTTGCTTTTTTTGGGGTTTTATTGAATGACGAATATGCTCAAGATGATCATAAACCGTTTTTTCTTGAATTCCTAATGCCTTCGAGATTTCTCTGGCATTCATTTCACGGTTTTTAAGAAGCGATATAATCTGCTGGCGAATTGTTTTCATATAAAATGAGACCTTTGCAAAACGTATTTTTAGAAAAGAACGTCTCTCATAACATATTAATTTAATAATCAATTTATCATATCAAAAAACGTATGCCTTATCAAGGAGATTCAATATGAAATATTCACAGGCAAAACAGGGGCGGATTTTTGTTATACGTCTTGAAGACGGAGATATTGTTCATGAAGAACTTGAAAGGTTTGCGCGCAAGCAGTCCATTAAGGCTGCAGCACTAATCATTATCGGAGGAGCTGACAAAGGAAGTAAACTGGTGGTAGGGCCGAAGCATGGACGTATGAAAACCATAGAGCCAATGGAACATATCCTTGACGATGTTCATGAGGTAGCAGGTACGGGAACCATTTTCCCGGACGATGAGGGTAATCCCACGCTTCATATGCACATGGCCTGTGGCAGGAAAACATCCACAACAACCGGATGCATCCGCAATGGCGTTAAGGTGTGGCACATAATGGAGGTAATCCTTTTTGAATTAACGGAAACAACCAGTATCAGAACATTTGAATCCCAAACAGGATTTAAGCTGCTAAATCCATAATGAGAACTTTGCAAAACCGCCATAGGTGAGGTAAAAGGGGACGTTTTGTAAAGGTCTCAATGGGTCGATATGGAAACAACTATTTTTCATAAAAAAAAGGGAACAGGTTAAAACCTGTTCCCTTTAAATATATATATATATATGAATTCTAACGTTTTGAGAACTGAAAACGGGCTCTCGCACCCTTCTGGCCATATTTTTTTCTTTCTTTGACCCTGGGATCACGTTTAACAAAACCAGCCTTTTTCAGAACCTGCCTTAATTCAGGGTTTGATAAAATAAGAGCTTTAGTAATACCATGCCTTATTGCGCCGGCCTGTCCCGCAATCCCCCCCCCTTTAACCGTGACTTTCACATCAAACAATCCAGTGTTATTTGTTAGAACAAGTGGCTGCATCATGATTGTCTTTACAGTTTGAATCTTGAAATAATCGTCCACAGGACGATTATTAATAATAATTTCGCCTTTTCCGGGTATTAACCATGTTCTGGCAATAGCGTTTTTCCGTTTTCCTGTAGCATAAAAAAGATTTTCTTTGTTCATTTTATTCCTTTATAATTCAGACCTCGTTGAAAAACCTTTGCATAATCCCAGCATTGTCATTGAAAGCTTATTGAAGTACGACAACTTCCGGATGTTGAGACTTATGAGGATGTTTATCCCCTGTATAGACTTTTAGCTTTTTATAAAGCTTTGATCCAAGCCTGTTTTTAGGCAGCATTCCTTTTACAGCAAAACGTATAAGATCTTCAGGCTTTTTATCGAGAAGATCCTTTGCGGTAATTGTTTTGAGTCCGCCTATGTAGCCGCTGTGCCTGTAATAGCATTTCTTCTCCCACTTCCTGCCTGTCAGAGTAATTTTTTCGGCATTTATTACTATTACCATGTCACCGGTATCAGCATGAGGTGTAAACAAAACGTTATGTTTACCTCTTAGACGCGAAGCTATCAAAGTTGCGAGCCTTCCGAGGACAACCCCGTCTGCATCAACAACACACCATTTTTCCTGATTATCAGACCGCTTTGCACTGTATGTATATTTTTTCACGACATTTCACTCCTAAACCGTATTAAGAAATTGGTTTTATAAAACATATAATAGTTATATGTCAAGTAGAAAAAACACTCTTTTTTGTCTATTATTTTATGACTGCATTGTAATGGAACGCTGCAGGAAATGTAACCGCGTTAGCGATTGACGAATAAATCTTGCAATTATTGTAAAATTGTAGCAGTTTATTAATAAATACTGTGAACCAACAACCGTGAACAGCTACTAATAAATATCTTTATCTTCTCAAAGCAGGTTAAAATGAATAACATGCTTTCAGTTATAACACTCAATCTTCGCTTTGGCCTGGCAGACGACGGTTCCAATAACTGGGATCACCGAAAGAAATGCTTTCCCTACCTTTTCGATAAATATCCTGCTGATTTCATTGGCTTACAGGAAGCAAACGATTTTCAAACAGATTTTCTAAAAAACATCCTGACCGGGTACAGCTTTATTGGGAAAAGAAACCCCGCCCCTTTATTTTGGCAAAACAATATTATTTTCTATAAAAAAACCTGGAAATGCATCCATAGTGAGCACTTTTTCTTGAGCCCAACTCCAATGATACCCAGCCGTTCCAGGAAAAGTCTCTGGCCAAGACAATGCACAATTGGTATATTTGAAAGCAATGATCATTCGCTTATATATATTAATACCCACTTTGATTTCGACCCTACTATCCAAGTTAAAAGCGCGGAGCTGATTATGAAGCGGCTGTCACGTCTTCCATCTGAACTGCCTGTAATTCTTACGGGAGACTTTAATGCGACCACTTCTTGTCCATGTTATAAGATGCTAACAGGGCAGAACAAAAAATCAAATTCAACAAATAAGCTTTATTTTAAAAACACCTTTAGTGAGCCTTTCCCCGGAACACATCATGGATTTTCAGGAAATAGAAATGGAGATCATATTGACTGGATTCTATATCGCGGCAGTATTATTTCAGTGAATTGCAAGGTAGTTCATGATAAAATTTATGGTATATATCTATCAGATCATTTTCCGCTATATGCAAAATTCAAATGGGAAGAATAGTAAGCCCCCGACAACTATCAATTGAGACACTACTTCTTTATATCTTGGTTTGTGTTTTGCACCTTAGTACATGCCACACCGGCATTTAATTTCCCTCCGGATTCAACAATAAGATTCTTACAGATCATTTTACCTGTACAAGTTCCGGTGGAAAGTATTATCAGCTCATTTGAAGCCTCTAATTCTCCGTCAAAGGTTCCTCCTACGGTAATACTCGTTACCTTTGTATCCGCGGAAATAACCCCTTCTTTAGCAACAATCACCGTTTCTCCGACAAGCGTTCCCTTCACTGTCCCTTTTATTACTAATTTCCCTTTGGCGGAAACCGTGCCATCTACAATCAACCCTTTATCAATGATAGAAATATTTTCAGTTTTATTCCACACAATACATCTCCTGTAAAAATTCAGCAATTTATTTCAAAACAGGTTCTTCAAGATCTATGAACAATTCTCCTGCATTTTGGTTATTATATGTAACTATTACCTTATATTTTAATCCTTTTTTATCCAGCGAATAATTCTTCCAGAGATCTTTGGCAGTATTAATTGCATATCCCCTGTCTTCCCCCGTATTGTTGCCCGTATCACCCACAAAGCCTTTAAAGTTTACAATCATATCCGAAGGATCTCCAGGACCGCCGATTACATCCACAAGCTCAAAAGTGTCGCCCTTTATTAGTTTGGCACAATCATTGTTCTTATAAATTATTTTTTTACCGTTAATTTTGGCTTTGAAAGAATGTATATAAGGCGTTAAGGTTGGTTTCTTTGAAACTGATATACCTTTAGCCATTATTCGACGTCTTTTACCAGGCACTATATAAACACTTCCGCATGGAAAAAAATCCTTCCGCGCAACAATTCTTGTCGGCCCCGTTATCCTGATTTCCTTTCGCATATCCCTTATGCTTCCGTAATCAATAACATCAGCGGAAAGCCCTCGTTTGTAGTTTGCCTCAACATGAGATATCATAATATTATCGCCGGAGTTAATATGAAGTGTCTCCTGATTTTTAACAACAATCGGCAAAGAGTTGTTTATAGATATAACGAGATAATCCAGCATAGGTTTATCAAGGTTAAGACCGGGTGTCTCGGGAATAATATCAAATTTTTCCATAAAGGCATTTATTGCGAGGTTATGATGACGTACTTTCAACTCAAGGGAAAGTGATTTGCTTGTTTCAATACCAAATGCCGGTATGCCGCATGTATATAAAGCATAATATGTGGCCGATTTGCGCTGCTCCTTATGCAGGGAATTTTTTTCAGTAGTTTTGTGATCGTTAAAATGAAAATAGTTAAGAGGATTTTTTATATTCTTATTGATTTCATCGGCTACCCATCTCGCCATAACGCCAAGCTCGACAACATCTTCTGTTTCAGGATCAATATAAACTTCACAATCTGAGATAATCGACTGGCCGTATCTGTTCGGGTTTCTATCACGCCCTTCCCATTTGTCTGAATAAAAACCTGAGCCATCGTGCAGATTTAGCAGGCAATCACTTTCATTAATCAATTCTTTTAAGATTTCAACGATTTTGGTTTCATAGTTATTTTTGCGATCGTACCCAAACTTTCGATTCATATCATCATTTACCTTGCGCCGACGCAAAACAATAGACTTAAAATTGGCTCTTGGGACTACAATAAGATTTCCTTTAGCCAAACTGATATCTGCATAATGATCTGCTGAAAGAAAGCCTCCCGGCTCATCTCCCTGAATTCCGCCTATCAAAAGAAGTGTTTTCCCAGGCATCTTGCCATATATTTTGTATATATCAAGCTCATGGTCGGTGCCTTCAAAAAAAACAGTGTGTACTTTTTTTTGCGCCCAAACAACATCCGACCAAACAACATCCGATAGGAGAAAAACAAGCATAATCGAGAAAACAACAATTATGGTTTTACACACCAAACAAATTATGGATTGCCTGTTTCTATAAAACAAAATTAAATCCTTTTCTTACCCTAATGTATCCTCAACAACCTCTGTAATTTTTACCGGACAACTTTTTTCCAGCAGCAAATCACCTGTTGTATTATATACTAATACAGAAGCGTTACTAAACCGTTTCGGGTTTGTTTCAGTCTGTGCCGTGAACTTTACCATTTTAAAACGATAAATAGAAAAATACTGTCCCCTTTTATAAGGCGAGGGTTTTCCTGAAGCCAGAGTAACACGGGGAAATATCAACCATTTACTATCATCATTATCATCATCCTTTAATATAACAAAAGCGTGTCCTGAAACAGGCTGAGAATCGGAAGATGTGTTTATTATTTTAAACTGCACCTTCAATATATTGCCGGCAGGTTCAAATAAAATCACGAAATCTTCAACTGAAGCCACTGGCAGGGTTGCCTGTCTCGCTGAAGCTGTTTTTTCTTCCGGCTGCTTCTCGCTGGCTAATAAAACTGTTTTATCAACACCTGCCTGTTCGGGACTGGTTTCAACAGATGCTTTCTTGTCGGGCAAACCGACGGGAGTCTCACCTGTTTGCTTTTCCTCAATACTAACAAGGCTATCTTTGACTCCGGTTTTATCCAGAACAGAACGAACCATGAAAATGTCCCTCTCATCACGCAAAGCCGCAATCTGCTTTTTTGATGCATCCAGAGCATTCCGCAATCCATCATTTTCTTTACTTAAGCTTTTTGAAACAATTAATGAGTATGAAACTAAAACAACAACAATAACCACTGCCAGTGCCAATGCAAGCACCAGTCCCTTAAGCTTTCCAAACGATATCGTCTTCCCATGATCTCCTATTGCCAAAAGAATCCATGAGTCAGACCTTTTTAATTGTTTTGGCAAAGACAGCGATTTTACAACTTTTTCCAGGTTTCCCGATAGATTTTCCATAATCCCTTTTCACGTATCAAGATCAGCCGTTTTATGCCTACTGCCTTAAAAGTGTTAGATTTATAAGTTTGCAGAAAAGAAACTTCAACCCTCTTTTTGCTTTTTTTAATAGTTAGTTTATCTTTTGAAACATTAATAAAATTGTATTTCCGATTTAATTGTTCTTTATATTTAAGCCAGGACCTCAGATTCATGTTCTGAGATCGGAAATTATTCGCATAAAATTTACCATAACGCGTAATATCTCTATCAGACCAGGCTTTCAGCCATCCATCAATCAGGTTTTCGATTTTATCTTTATCTTCAAACCTTTTTTTCAGGTCGCAGCTTGCAACAACAAGTGGATGTTTTTGTTTTAAACTACTATAACTTTTCGAAACAGACTGATACTCCTCGCCAACTATTTTGAATTGGCCTTCCTTATCTGAGACATAAAGCTTTTTGCGTCCAACCAATAAATTAATGCCTGAACAACTGACAAACCGGTCAAACAAAACCATATAAATTCCGTTGTGCCTGAAAACTGAATTCCTTTTCAACTCAACAGACAACTTCAGATTAGAGGTCTGAAAACTCTTTTTAATTCCGATCCAGTCAGACCACCACGAAATATCAGGAACATATTCATCGCTGTAAGAATTCAAATATTCATGATAAGTACCATTTTCAAGCGCATCTTCCCATTGTGAAATTAACTTAAATATGGAATCTTTATTTTTTTTATTGTGATCTACAGGTACAAAGGAAAGCCTGTCCACAATAATAATCGGGGTTTTATTTAAATCTATATATTTTGCCAAACTGTCAATATCGTTGTTTGCAAGAACAATACAGCCATTGGAATCCATCGGTTTTATAGGTTTATCGGTTCCATGAAGCCAAATCGAATACCCCTTGCGGCCTTCAATACGATCAAAAAGATTAGGATAATCTATAGGAAAGGCCCTTGTTCCATATATAGGTGAAAGATCCTTTTTTTTAAAATTTCCTGTAAAAAAATATGTGCCTTCAGGTGTCTTCTTGTCTCCGGAACAGGACTTATTTCCGGCAACCTCGCCGGTTGAACAATTAAAGCGTAATCTTTCGTTAAATGTGCCATCATAAGCATATAGAAATAGTTGCTGAGTATTTTTTTCGACAACAATCCCATATTCAGCGTCAAATGAAAGAAAGACCTCTGGTATACGCGCCTGACTTGTCTGAATTTTAGCAAGGACCGGCAAATACTTAGACCCGGCATTTTTATTCTGAGATGCAATAGCTGCCAGATTTATTACAAGCAAGACAAATAGTCCGAGCCATATAAAAAATATTCGTGATTTCATATAAGCAATCAAATTACCCTAAAGAATAATGATAAATTCATAAAAAGTCGATTTGCAGCAATTTTTAAAATATCCTCTGTCGCCAATAATAGCAAGAGAACTTTGTGAATTTATGCTTTCATAGCTACTAAAACATCTTCTCTTGAACGCTAAACCCAAGATGTTTGTATGCTGCTTCCGAAGCCTTTCTGCCTGAAGAAGTTCTAATAATAAAGCCGATTTTTAGCATATAAGGTTCAACAACATCCACAAGTGTATCGGTTTCTTCCTGAAGTGTGGCGGAAATAGCTTCAATACCAACCGGGCCTCCATGATAAAACTCAATTATTGTTTTTAGATAACGACGATCCAGATCCGTTAACCCTCTTTCATCAACCCCCTCCAGAGTCAAGGCATCTTCTACCGTTTTCCTGGTGATCCTGCCATCAGCTCGAACCTGCACATAGTCCCTGACACGTTTCAACAATCTGTTAACAATTCTTGGAGTTCCTCTGGATCTTTTCGAAAGCTCATCCGCTCCTTTGTCGTCGATATCAACCTTTAGCAAAGTAGCTGAACGCCTGGAAATTCGTATCAAATCCTTCTCTTTATAAAAATCAAGACTCCTTAAAATGCCGAACCTGTCCCGCAAAGGCGCAGATAACAAGCCAACACGTGTGGTTGCTCCAATAAGAGTAAAGCGCTTCAGGCGGTATCTATGACTCCGCGCATGCACCCCCTTGTCAAACACAAAATCAACGGCAAAATCCTCCATGGCAGGATATAAAAACTCTTCCACTGTCTTTGGCGTACGATGTATCTCATCAATAAACAGGATGTCGCCCTCTTCAAGATGGGTAAGTATGCCGATAAGATCTCCCCCTTTTTCGAGAGCAGGCCCTGAAGTAACAGTAAGATTACTCCCCATTTCATTTGCAATAATATGGGCCAGGGTAGTTTTTCCAAGCCCGGGAGGTCCGTGGAAAAGGATATGATCAATGGGCTCTTCACGCTGCAAAGCAGCTTCAATTGCAATTTTAAGTGTTTCAACGACCTCTGTCTGACCAACATAATCGGATAGCTGTTCCGGACGCAAAGAAATTATTTCCGGTTCTCTGTCAACAGGCATACATGATCCGGCAAGTATGCCCTGTTTGTCAGAAGAATATGTCAGTATGTCGTCCGTCATAATTTATGCGGGTTTACTGTTTATAAGTTCTCTTCAGCGCGATATACTTCTTCAAAAAGTTCTTCCGGTGTTGAAATAGAAGCATTGCGTTTCATGGCTTCCGAAATCATCTGCTTTGCTTCAGCAGCTTTATACCCAAGCTGAGAAATAAGAACATCTAATACCTGCCCTGATAAGTCATACTTGGCAACCGCCTCTTTTCTCTCTGATTTGCGGATTAACGCGAATTTATCCATCTTGCCTTCAAGAGTGGCAATGATTTTTTGAGCTGTTCTGTTACCAATACCCTTTAATCGCTTTAGCGTAGCAACATCTTTTGATTCAATGGCTCTTGCTATTTCACGAACAGGAATAGTCAACGCTTGAACCGCTTTCAACGGCCCGACACCTTCAACCGAAATAAAATATTTAAAAAATTCTCTTTCCACCTCAAGATTAAAACCGATCAACACAGGTTTTGGTTGTCTTTCCGTCTGTTGATAATAAATATAGAAAGAAAGTTCTTCACCAATCTCCTTTGACCGCAAGGTTTCCATCACAAACGCGGGAAGCAGAATTTCATACCCAAGCTGATTGGCGAGAAGAAGTATCCGGTCATCTTCTTTCTGTAAAAGTTTGCCTTCAATATATCCTATCATAATAGTTCTTAATATAAAGAATTTAGGAATTGAAGGTATTATATTGATTTTAATTCCCCAATCCCTCAATCCTTTAATTCCTTAACTCAATCCCTTCATATCGATAAAGGCCAATAAGAGCAAGGCCTAATGCATCTGAAGCATGGTCAGGGCTAATGGGATCTGACAAGTTTAATAAATGCCTGACCGCCTTTTCAAGCTGCATCTTACTTGCGTTACCGTTTCCTGTCAAAACCTGTTTGGCTTCACGAACAGGGACTTCTGTAACAGGCACATTAACATGGCATCCGGCAAGGAGAATTACACCTGTAACTTTCCCTAATGTTATACCGGCTTTTGGATACTTAGTCAGAGAAAATATATCCTCTACAATCATAAGGTCCGGTTTTTCATCCTCTAAAATTTTAAGAAGCTTGGAAAAGATTTGATTAAGGCGGGCCGGCAATGAAATATTTTTTGAGGTATTAATGCTGCCATAGGAACAGCCATCTATCTTTAATCCTCTTCCCCTGACAATACCAATACCTGTTGCAGATAGACCTGGATCTATACCTATGGTCTTGATAATCATATGCTCATGAAAGACCTTTGAAAAATGCTTCCCGATAGAAACGGGATTCAAGTTTGATAAAAGACAGAAATTGGGCAAAAGGTGGTGTTTTGCAAAGGTCTCAAAAACCTTTTAATTTCTGTTTTGCGACCCTCGCTTCAGTGGATTTTGGATGTTTTGCTGTTAATTCTTTTAAAACAAGACGGGCATTCCCCTTGTCCCCAAGCTGCAGAAAGGCAAATCCCTGTTTTAAAAGAGAAGCCGGCACCTTATTGCCTTTGGGATATCCTTCTATTACCTTCTGGTATTCTAATATTGCGTTTTCATACCGTTTCCCCCGATAATATATCTCACCGATCCAGAATTGCGCATTATCGGCATTCTTTGACTTTGGATATTTTTTTATCAGTTTTTTAAAACCTTCACGCGCAGCTTCAAGGTCGCCTTGATTAAATGCCTTTTTAGCTGATATGTAAATTTCATTTTCTGAAAGATCCTTTTCATCCCCGCCCTTACTCTCGATTGCCTGACCAATTTCAGAAGGCTCAAGGTTTAAGTACTTTTCTAAATATATAATACGATCCTTATTTAAACTTGCGGTATTCTCTATTCTATCTAATTTATTCTTTCTTTCTTTATCCGAAGCTTCAATATTCTCCACTTCCCGTTTTAACAGATAGTCGGTTTCTTCCAGTTTCCCTTTTAAAATGCGAATATCATCACTAAGTTTATTGAGCATAACATGCAACCGAGCATATTGATTTCTGAGACGACGCTCCTCTTTTTCCTGGGTTTTATAATACTCTTCTTTTTCTCCACGCTGTTCGAGTACACCCACACGATCATAGAGTGAAATAACATCCTGCTGCGATGCGCACCCGCACAACATTATAAGAAATACAACGATGAATTTCATAGCAGACCAATAAAACTCTCTGGTTCCACACCCATTGTTTTAGTCGAGTAGTCGAGCAACTTCCACTTGGAGCCTGTCCGAGAATTATGTCCGTAACGAAAAAGTGTGAAAGCGAGACCAAATTTTTGGAAATTTGAGGAGAATAGCAAGCCTATTTGACGAAAATTTGCGGAAATTTGGGCCGCTTCTCACGCTTTTGCAGTAGAATCAAAATTCTCGGACAGGCTCATAGACTACTCGACCAATACCCTGTTTTGAGCAATCTATTCTATAGTAAAATGCGCTCGCCTGTTCTTTGCCCAGGCTTCTTCATTACGGCCTGAATCAACAGGACGTTCCTCGCCATAGCTTATAGTCGTTAATCGCGAGCCTGTAATACCAAGATCGACAAGGAAGTTTCGTGCGCTTTCAGCGCGTCTGTCTCCCAGGGCAATATTATACTCGTTTGTACCGCGTTCATCACAGTGCCCTTCAATAATTACGGAGACCTCAGAGTTACTCCACAACCATTCAGCTTTTCTTCTTAAAACATCCTGCGCCAACAAAAGAAGATTAGATTTGTCAAAGTCAAAGTAAATATCTTCATTAATGAACATATTCTTGGCAGCCATCTTTTCGCGCATTATTTCTGATGCCTGCTGGCTTGTTTTTTCAGCAGCCGCCGTTACAGCAAGCTCAGATTTAACCGTCTTCTTTGCACATGAAGCGGTAAATAATAAACCAGGGATTACAAGTAACAGAGCCAAAATTATCCATAATTTTTTTCGCATTTTCCCTCCTTTAAATAAAATCAGTAGTAACTACTCAGGTAGTCAGGCTGAAACTGTTTAGACTGAGTTACCATCAATTAATGTTTGGTGACCATTTCGGGTTTGTCTGCTCGCCGGGCAAAGCAAGCAAACGCCTTTGATCGGTTCCATAAGAAGTCATTACATAAAGTCTGCTGGGACCGCCCTCCCGTGTCGAAGAAAATACAATAAGACTTCCATCAGGAGACCATGAAGGAGCTTCATTATCACCTTCATTATATGTTAATTTTACAGGATCACCACCATCAGCGCTGATTACATATATATTGAACTGCCCATTTTCCATGGCAGTATATGTTATTCTGTCTCCATCCGGCGACCAACTCGGCGAAGTATTGTAACGGCCATGAAAAGTTAATCTTTTAACCTTTCTTGATTTAATATCAAGTATAAAAATCTGGGGGGTTCCTGACCTGTTCGAGACAAAGGCCATTTTACCACCATTTGGAGACCAAGCAGGCGATACATCAATTCCCATATTGTATGTTAATCTCTTAATAATTTTACCGGTTCCGGTCAACATATAAATTTCCGGGTCTCCTGAATAAGAAAGGGTTGCTGCCAACTCAAATTTGCCTGGAACCCATGCCGGTGTTATATTAATACCTTTTTTTGCGACCACTACGCTACGTTTCTCTTTTAAGTGCTCTATGTAAAGATCGGGTTTACCCTTTTTGTAGGCAGTATAAGCAATCCATTTCCCGTCCGATGACCAGGCCGGCGAAAGAGTAATATTTTTTGTTCGGGTTTTCTGTACGGGATTGTTTCCGTCAAATTCACATATATATATTTCCTTGTTCCCAGAACCAGTTGATATAAAAGCTATTTTGCTATCAAAAATACCTCTTTTGCCGGTCATTACATATATCACTTCACTGCAAAAACGCCGGATCATTTTACGTTGATCGCTTATCCACCCCTTGTATCTTTTGCCGACAAGTAAGCGCCCTTTAAATGGATCATACAGCCTGAGCTCCATCTCAATAATATTGTCGCTAAGCTGAAACCCGCCGGTTATCAAAAGCTCAGCTCCGATGCCTGTCCAGTTTTGAAAATTTATATTTGAAGCAATTATACCGGATTTTCCCGGGTCCACAAGGAAAGCATCTTGATCAAGAATTTTAAAATAACCTGTAAATTTCAAAGTCTCGGAAAGCAAATCAGACGACTTGTTCGACATCCGTTTCTCAGCAGGATTTTCAGATACTGTTTTAAATAGAGGAATCGCAATCGGTATCTTTCGTAAAAAAGGATTATTTATATCAATATAATCGTATCCTGCATAACACAAAGCAGTACCAATAAAAAAAAGGTGTATTACAGCTATTAAGCCGATTATATTAAAATTCAAATTGTGTTGTCTGTTGTGAATCGACATAAATAATAGTTATTAGGTTCAACGGTTCACGGTTCAACGGTTCACGGTTGTTGGTTCTCCGATTTCCGGCTTCTGACCTACAACTTCTGACCTCTGATATCTGTCTTTTCTAATCTAAGCCTTTAGGACCGAATCTCAAACCAACATAAACAACCTTTTCTGAAAGTCCGGGCGGATGCGGGTTTACAGGATTTGATTTCATAACAGCCTTATAGGCAGATTCGTCTAAATATTGATTCCCGGATCTTGTATCAAACCATATATCTTTTATCTCACCGCCCGGCATGACGGTAAATGCCAGTTCAACCACAAGATTTGTGCGTCCACCTGCCAATGACTCGGAAAATGCCCAGTTTTTTTGAATTTGATAAGCAATTTCGACCCTGTAAATATCTATTAATTTCAGGGCGTGTTTACCTCCTGCCCCGACTCCATCCGTTATTCCCGCTCCGGATCGAACTGAACCTTTTCCGGTTTTATGCCCTGGCTGGTGAATTCCCTCACTTTTTTTCAGCTTGCTCTTTAATCTGTCAATCGCCTCGGCAACCGCATTCGATCTTGACTCTTCAACCTTTTTTTCGATGGCTGCTATAGCGCTTTTAACCACCTTTGATGATTTAAAGGTTTTCTTTTTTAGCGGCTTTTTTATCTTCTTACTTTTTGGCGCAATTGAAACAGCTTTTACGGAAACCTGAGCTTTTTTTTGCCTTGCGACCTGCACTTGAGGTTTAATTGCTGTCTCCCCACTCAACCCAAGCGCTGCATCATAAGCCGGTAAAGTCACCATTCTAACATTTATCACAGAAGGGAAATATTTGCTATGCGGCTTATATTCCGGTACTAATATTAAAACAGCAAAAAAAATCAGATGGCATATAATTGAAAAAGTAAAAGTTAAAAATAATGCGCGAGGCTTTTCTTCAAGTCCGTAAACATCTTTCATCTGCTATTAGCTTTTCAGTTCTTTTCTTTTGTTTTTATAAATAACAGGCTCTGTCACCATGCCTAATCTCTCGACCCCTGCCCCCTTTATCTCCGACATGACACGTACTACCATTCCATACGGTATCTCTTTGTCAGCCCGGAGATAAACCTCACGGTCGCTACGGCCCTTAAAAATTTTAATCAGTTTCTCTTGCAGAAAATCGATTGTAACCTGATAATCATTAATATAAACTTTATTATTGCTGTCGATGGTAATTACAAGAAGCTCTTTTGTTGAAGACAGCGGTTCAGAAGTCGTTTCCGGCAAAGAAACATTTACACCCTGTACCATCATAGGCGTTGTTACCATAAAAATAATTAAAAGAACGAGCATAACATCAACAAATGGCGTCACGTTTATGTCGGACATCAGGTGGTTATTTTTGCCTCCATAATTCATCGATTGTTCTCCTTTTCCCTAAGGATATCCCGTTCAATAATATTCAGTAAATCCGCGGCAAATCCCTGCAATTCAGTCTCAATGATCCTTATTTTCTGCATAAAATAATTAAAAGCGATAACCGCGGGTATTGCGACAGCCAAACCTGCCGCGGTCGCTATAAGCGCCTCAGAAATCCCCGGGGCTACAACAGCAAGACTGGCCGAACCTGTTAAACCGATTCCATGAAATGAATTCATAATACCCCATACAGTTCCGAACAAACCGATAAAAGGCGTTGTGTTCCCTGTTGTAGCGAGGAAAGGAACCATTTGAGTCATTCTCGTCGTTTCTGTATTTATAGCCCTGCGCAAAGCTCTTTTAACATTGTCAACAACGGCAAAGTTAGCGCCCAGAGAATAAGTTTCTGACTTATGGACTTGTGATGATTGCGATGAAACCGAAACACCGGATCGGCTCAATTTTTTCAGCTCAAGATATCCAACCCTGAAAACCTTGGCAATAGGACTGCCGTGAAGATGCTTTGCTTTAGCGAAAGCATCGGAAAGATCCCTGCTTTTCCAAAAAAAATCTGTGAAAAGGATCGATTCTTTATATGCCCTTCTAAGATATCGATATTTCATTATCATGATTGCCCATGATGTGATGGAAAAAAAGAGCAGGAGAAGCAGCACAAACTGCACCATTAGTCCGGCATTAATTATCATATTTATTATATTGGTTTGAATCATAAACAACTCCGGTTTTTGATGTTGGAGGGATACAGTATCCTTCAGCCTACAGACTAATAACCTGATTAGTTACAAGTAATAAAAATATATAAACTTGCCTGTTCTGTCAAGGAATTTGCTTATTCTGTAATTTCACTATCTATGGGAAGGGTGTCGGAAATCAGGGGTCAGGGAATCGGGGGGCATAGTCGCTGTCATTATTTTTCGCTTATACCTAAGTTGAGCAGTTTTTTGCGAAGATATGTGCTGAGATCTTGATGCATAAGGATTTTTGCGAAGCCTTTATGCGCAAGAGATCGGCGCAGATCGAGTAAAAAATCGCTCAATTTAGGTTATAATCTAATATCCAGGAACCTGGGCTGCTCCTTTCTTTGTCTTCCACCCGCATATCCTTTAATGCCAGCTTGGTTGCGGCTCATCTCCGATATACGCTTTCTCAGGTCTCCATGCCTGGATTCCAGTATGGTTTCAAATTCTTTGTTCAGGCGCGCCGCATTTTCCGCGGTATTTCTGATGGCCATTGAGAGTACTTCGATCCCTTTTCTTGTCTCTGCCGACGGTGATGTTATGCGGGCCTCACTTATCTTCTTTATTCCGCGGTCAATCCGGTCTATTGCCTTTATATAACTCCGGCGCTTTTCTATAAGCGACTTGATATCCTCCACATCCTCAGAAACAGCAGCTTCCTTTAACAACACGGTTGTAGAAAGAAAGTCTTTGAAGGTATTTAACTTCTGTTCCAGGAGGCCGCGGAGATCCGATGAATTCTCTTTTTCCATATTGCTTTGCTCCGTCTGCCGGATACTGTAAATTTTTAAATGGTTACGGCACTCTGCATAACAGCGCCTTCTACATCAACACTTTTTGCAACGCAGGGTTTTGCGCCGATTTCCTTCCATGCTGATTCAAGTTCTTCGAGCATCAGAATTACCTCATCAAAGGCTTTCACGTCCCCTTTTACATCTCCCTCAGTTATGCGACGCAGCATATAATTATACAGGGAATTCAGATTCCCGGCTATTTCTCCACCCTTTTCGAAATCAAGCGCCTGCGCTAATTCGCCTATAATGCTCTGCGCCTTTTGAAGAGCCCCCGCTTTTGCTTCATATTCTTTGGAAATATACTTTTCTCTTACCGTCTTCAGGCTGCTTATCGCTCCCTCATAACACATCAATATTAGTCTTTTAGGGTCTGCCGTTATCACGTTTGTCTGTTTGTAGGCATCAATTCCATTTCCATACATAAGAGCATATCCTCCTTGTTAATTTAGTTCACTTCGCTCACAACTAATCGAGTCGTAAATATTCCTTTAATCCTCTAATCTTCTAATCCTCCGACCTTCATGGAATTAAGCATGGCTCAAAAGCAGAAAGTTAGAAAATCAGAAGGTTAGAAGGTTAGTAACAGAATTTTGCAGCGTTCATTTCCATGGAATTTAACATTGCAATCAATTGCTCATATTCATTATCAAGTTTATCGAAAACATCTTGCTTGATGTAGCGACAGGCAAGACAGAATTCCAACCAGCACTGTGTCTCGGACGCTTCCTGCATTGAATCTGTAATTTTATTTTTGAAGACAGCCAAATAACGCCTTTTCCGCCATCCTTCCGACAAGTTGGCACATACAGAACGCGACGACCTTCGAATTTGATCTACCATGGAGAACCTTTCTTCCGGAGGAAACTTTTTCGTAACTTCAAATATCTGCATTGCCGCATCAAAAGCCCGCCTGTAAACTTCAAGATCCCGAAAATGACGTATGCTCTTTTTTCTCTCCAAACATTCTCCTTCTCTCACCTTCTAACCTCTCTCACCCTCTCACCTTCTCACCTTCTCACCTTCTGACCCTCTAATCTTCTGCCCTTCTGCTCTATGCTCTACTTACAAGCTTCCCCAGCCGGAAAATGAACCGCTGATCTGCGCCATAAGCCATTGACTCTCGTTCTGAATATCGGCCAAAGCCATTTCCATGGCCACAAACTTATTGATCATTGTCTCCATTTTGCGGTTCAGGCTTGCCTCCATGCTTTCAATCTGATCCTCAAAGCTGTCAATGCTGTTTCCAAGGGACGTTTTCTTGTATGTAACATATCCGTCAGAGGTATTGGTAATAAAGCCAAGCCTGCGATCCAGCAACTCCCCCATCCCAAGGGTAAGCGTAAAGGTTGTTTCGGCTATGGTGCTTGTGCCGGTATAACTTATAGACAATCCGTCTGCGTTGTTTCCGTCACTGTCCAGCGACAGGTTTTGACCACTGCCGGTAGCCGTCAAGCTGTTTATAGTTCCGGCAACATTTTCGCCCCAGACCTTTGTGGCAGTGTTTAATCCCAGGTCGTCATTCCCATCCTCGGACTTCGTAGCAACCTGCTGCCCGGTTCCATAAGTGTTGTGGGTCAGGACAAGCTTATTATCGTCACCACCCGTCCCTTCGGACGCCGTAATGGCCATGGCGTAACGGCCTTCGGTCGTGGTGCTGACCGTTCCAAAATCCAGGTTGGTAAGGGCCGAAGTGTCTATATTGAAGGAAAGACTGCTGTCCCCTACCTGCGTGTTTGTAATCACGATCTTACCGTCACCATCCAGGGCAACCGTGACCCCGTCTTCGTACATATCCTCGATGGCCTCCAGGAGGTCTCCTACGGTTTCCGTGGTTGCATCACTGATTGTGTAACTCCCGGAGACGCTGATGCCATTTCGTTTTATCCCTGAAAACGTGATGACATCGTTATCTTCACCGCCCACTAATGCATCGTTAAGCAAAGTCGAGGAGGTGACACCGGCGTTTTCAGTAGCCCCCGTGAGTTGCTCCGTGTATTCCTGGGCAAACTCCGAATTGATGGCGTTGACCACATCGTTGATGTCCATACCAATTGTGAGATCCACGATTGCAACCCTGCCCGTGTCAAAGTCTGTGAGGGTCACCTTTTCGGCAACTGCAATTGTCCCAACAAGGGCATTACTCCCTGTTGTTGTACCCCGCGTGGCTGCCTGCGAAATTGTGACATTATATGCTCCTCCCTCGGTATCATCCGTATGTCCTATATATGTTAGATTTGAGTAAGGAGAAGATCCGGAAGCAATAAAGAGCTTTTTAACATCATCGAAATTCGTTTTCAGATAATCCATGAGATCATTATCATCAGCGCCATCATCATCGATAACCAGGTTGAGCTTGTTATATTCTCCTTCGTCGGTGTCCACCACGTCTAAGGCAATCCCGATAAGGGCCAGCTTGTTATAGTCGCTGGATGCCCCGGTAATTGTTCTCGTAACCGTATTGATAAGTTCTGACTTGATGGTCGAAAGTGTGCCGTCCCCGAAGAGGATACCGCCTACCTGTTCCGTGTCCTCGTCGTAGGTAAACTGGATATTGATATAATCCATTATGGAGTTATAGGCGCTGACCATGTCCTCGATCTTTGACTTTATGGAGGCAAGGTCCCGCTCTACCTTGAGAGTAACGGTAGTGTCCGAGTCTTCTCCCACAAGATTCAGGGTCGCGCCCGCGATAACGTCTTCGATAGTGTTGGAAGAATTCGTTATGGTCACGTTGTCCACCACAATCTCCGCGTCCTCACCAGCAGCAACCTGCATGCTGCGACCCTCGGTGAGCATGGAGATCTCGCCGAAATTAAGAGAGCCTCCACCCTCATTGTTAGCAACAAGAGTAAGTGAAAGCTGGCTGTTTCCGGCGGTGCCGTCGGTGATTATAATTTTTCCACCGGAAATGCTGGCCGTTGCGGTCTGCCCAGTGCCAAAGCCATCACTAGCGTTATTGATCTTAGTCAGAAGGTCTGCAAGGTCATCACCGGCAGCAATCGTATATGTGAGGGTATAGTTATTTCCCTCGTCGCCAATCCTTGTTCCGTCTCCTCTTGTTCCCGTAATGCTGATGGTGTCGGTGTCTTCTGTAATATTGTTGCCGAAGGCGACATCAGGCGTATTGAAGTCCAGACCGACATCGTTCGGATCTACTTCAATCGACATCTGGCTGCTTCCGGACTGTAAATCTTCAACAATAAGCCTTCCATCAGAGTCAAAATATGCATCAACTTTATCCGAACCGCCAAACCATGTTTCCAATTGGCCTAAGAAAACGCTAAGTGCCTCAGTCTCCCTCGCTGCCAGGTCATACGTCTCGCTGACGGGAGCACCGTCGTGGTCTGTCCCTGTGATCGTAATTTCATCAGTAACATCCCAAGTGAAACCAGCAATATCATCCCATGTTGTTGAAGATGATATAGGGTCTGAGGAGATGTCCTCCGTATTTTCTATATCTCCGCGGAGTATACCGGTAAAGACATTTGCAAAAGTGGTTCCGGCAACGACAGCTGCTCCACCCGAAGCATAATTCACGCTTCCTGAATGTACCTCCGCGACTGTCCCGTATGTCCCCTCAAGAATACCCAGTGTCTGGAGGACGTTGCCGTTGCCGCCGACACTCTCCGCAAAGGAGGTGGTTCCGCTGATGTCTATCCGATATTTTGTCTCCCCGCTTACGGTTTCAGATACAACTTCGGCCGATATGCCCGCAAGGACATCTATCTTTTGTGCGATCGTGGTGAGCGATTCGGCGGCGCTCGAAAGGTCTATACTGACATCTAATCCACCTATCTTGACTATCGTGGCCCCAGGCGCACTGGTCAATCCTAATAGTGTCTTGATTGCCCCGCTGGAACTGTCAAAAAGATCACTCTTGGCGCCGTCGCTGGTCGTATTCTTGATGGTGGTGGAACCGCTGATAAAGCCCATCTCCTCAAGAATGTTGTCGCCACTATCATAGGCCCCCTCAAAGATATTGAGTCCGTCTTCGCCTGTCTCGTCGCTTGTTAAGATCAGATGATAATTGGTGGAAGAGTGTGAAACAATACTTGCTGTCACATTGGAAGGGTCCGAACCCGTATTCACTGCGTTAATTTTGTCCTTGATATCTGCGAGTGTGTCGGTCGATACGATGTTTACCACTTTCCCCGACACAAGGATATCGCCGATCAAACCAAGCGCTGTGTCTGTAGCCGCATAGTTCGTGGAAGATATCTTTTCAGATTGCGCAAGATTGTTTACCTTGATGTTATACAGTGCAGGAGAGGCCGTGGAGCTGGTTGAAATGGTAAGCAGGCTAGAGACCGCCGTAGTTGTGTTGGATGTAGTGCTGGAACTAAAAACATTAAAGGCGCTCTCCGTGCTCAAAGCTCCTGAAGCTGTTTTAAGCGAAAGCAGCATGGTGTTGACATTTTGCCATTCAGCAAGCTGTGACTCGTATTCAGATTTCCTGCCCTCGATCAGATCGACCCTGCCGCGGTCTATTGCAATCAACTGGTCGATCATGCTCCGCCAGTCAAAACCACTTGAAAGGCCGGATATCAGGTTTGTGCTGATGGACATTTTTTTCTCCTTTGTTCAGGTAGGCAATTCGTATCCAGTTATAAGTTTAATCGGAAAAATTTTCCCAAAACTTTAAGGTTATTTGGTAATAGTTCAGCCACTAAGACACAAAGACACCAAAAATTATAATATAATTCGTTCCCGCCCCGTATGTCATTCCTGCGAAGCTTGTCCTCGACCCGAGCCGTGATAAGGGATCAGGTGTCAGGTTAAAGTAATTATCTGTTTTATCAAGCTCTTAACACCTAACGCCTAACACTTAACACCTGATGGATTCATACTTTTTACAAATCCATCATAATTAGTAAAAGCAAGAACTCTGCCATAAAATTATTGTAACCACGCCCTGACGTGGTTGTCGGTTCACAGTTTTTTCAATGAACTATTATAGCGTTTCGCTAAAAATGCTCTTAGCTTTTCGCTCTGAGCTCCATGCTCTTTGCTCTTCGCTCAAAGTCTCACACTTTGACTTTTTATCACATTACCGATAATTAGTCTTGACTTTTTATCATTTTCACGTTAATTGGTCGAAACCATGCACATCCAACGATATCTTAAAAACAGCATTTGGAAAGATGCCCTTGCAGACGGAAAAATGGCCTTTATCTCCGGACCACGGCAAGTCGGAAAAACCCATCTCGCTAAACAGTGCCTTAAATCTTCCACCAATTATTTCAACTGGGACGTCACGGAATTCAAGCATCACTGGATACGCTCGCCCTTAAAAGCTATAGAGGAGATCGGTGAGGGGCCGGTGGTGTTTGATGAACTTCATAAATACCCCCACTGGAAAAATAGCCTGAAGGGTCTTTATGATCAAGTCGGGGAACAGATCCAGATAATTGTCACCGGCAGCGCCAGACTTGACCTTTATAAAAAGGGCGGCGACAGCTTACTTGGCAGATATATTCCCTACCGGCTGCATCCATTTACTGTTGCGGAGCGACCTGATTTTGCCGGTAATCCCGACCAACTGGAACCAGGAAAAATCCATTACCCGCTTAAGGATCTCATTGCCTGTTCAGGATTCCCTGAGCCATTACTTCTCAGCTCGGAAAGAAAGGCCCGCCGCTGGTCCCGCCTGCGGTTGGAACAGCTTGTTCGGGAAGATATCAGGGATTTTAAAAATATACGGAATATAGAATTAATAAAACTTCTTATTGAACTGCTGCCGGCACGGGTGGGAAGCCCATTATCACTTAACAGCCTGCGTGAGGATTTACATGTGGCTTACGCCACTTTACAGGAGTGGGTCGCTGTACTGCAAAACCTCTATATCTGCTTTAAGGTTCCGCCATATTCCCGAAACATTGCCAGAGCCTTGACCAAAGAGGCCAAGTATTATCTCTTTGACTGGCTGCCGATTTCTGAACAGGGGCCATTGCTTGAAAATATCGTTGCCGTCCATCTTCAAAAGAGCTGCCATTTCTGGACAGATCTTGCCTATGGGATTTTTAATCTTTGCTATATTCGAACAAAAGAAAAAGAAGAGGTGGATTTTTGTGTCGTACGTAATGGGAAGCCATGGATGTTAGTCGAGTGCAAATCCCAAAGCACAACGCTTTCCAAAGCGCTGAAAAAGTTTACCGCTAAATTTCCTTCTGCCACAGCGTTTCAGCTCACCACCAAGAATGTAGACAGGGTGGTTCCAGGTACTAATATTCGTATTATCAACATAGAAAAATTTCTTTCCATGCTTATATGAGACAATAATAGTAACCCAGGTGAATAGGCTGAAGGCTTTTAGGGAAAAGCCCCTCTAAAAAAAATAAAAAACCCCGCTCCTGTAAAGAAGCGGGGTTTTGGTTTAAAGGTTTATTTTCAGCTTTGAGCCTTACTCTCTAAGCCCCAAGCTCTATGCTCTAAGCTCTATGCTCTTACCCAAAGAGAGCCAGCACCTGCTGCGGCGCCATATTTGCTTGTGCAAGCATGGCAGTACCAGCCTGGAGCAGGATCTGGTTCTTGGTAAAGTCCGTCATCTCAGCCGCCATATCCACATCGCGAATAACAGATTCCGCCGCCTGCTGGTTCTCAATGGTCGTTGCCAGATTCGCAGAAGCATAACTCAACCTGTTCATGGAAGCGCCGATTTCACCTCTTGACCCTGCAAGACTACCGATGGCAGTATCGACCAGATCAAGAGCTGCCTGGGCATTGGCTGCGGTGTCAAGTGAAAGACTGCTTATGCCAAGATCGGAACCTCTTGTACCTGATACTGTAATAGAAATCTGGTTGTCAGTGTTATTTTCCGCGCCGATCTGGAAGGTATTGCCAGCGCTTCCAGTGGATGAGATTGTTATCGTTGTACCGCTTAACTCCTCATCCGCGTAAGCTGAAGTCACATCAAATGCGATACTTAATTCACTAAAACTTGCCGTACCAGCACCTGGTGAAAGAGACACTGTCTGGCTCCAAGTTCCGGCAGAATTTGCCAACGTAATATCGGTACCATTGGCATCGGTTATGGTGTATGTTCCGGTAGTTGCACCCTCTGCCGTAATGTTGGTGAGTCCTGTACGGTAGACATTGAGTGTGTCGTCACCTAGAGCAGCAGCAGCAGTAATCGCTGCAGTGAATGCTATTGTCATTCCCAGGTTTTCAAATGTAGCGGTGCCACTCACTATGGTACCAGCAGCTACAGAAACCGTTTCCTTCAACGTTCCTGAACTATTCACAATTGTCAGGCTAGTCGTTGCCCCTCCTGAACTGAATGCCCATGTCCCATCAACAGCATCAGAAAGTGTGCCGGTCATTGTTGTAGCTGCCGTAAAGTTGTATACAATGTTTGTATTAACGACGCCGTCACCTTTAGCACCTGCTGCAAATACACCGCTTTTGGTTGCCCCGAATGTTCCGTCCAGCAAAGCCGTACTCCCGTATTTTGAGGAGTTGGCGATTCGGTCAATTTCATTCAGCAACGCGGTACCTTCGGAGTCGATCTTTGCACGCTCAGAAGAACCAACGTTTGCCGAAGCAGATTGGGTGGCCAGCTCTTTCAGTCGGGTAAGCATGTTTCCGATCTGGTCCATACCACCTTCAGCCACCTGCAAGAGCGCTGCGGCCTCTGAGGTATTTCTCGAAGCCACTTTAAAGCTGGCTATATTCGCCCTAAAAGCTTGAGAAATAGCCAGACCAGCAGCATCATCCGCTGCCTTATTGATCCGATAACCGGATGATAATCTTTCAAGAGATTGTTTCATCCCGGTATCTGCGATACCCAACCAACGCTGGGTGTTCAACGCCGCAAGGTTATTTACAATTCTTAATGCCATGGTTTTATCCTCCTTGATATTTGGTTAAATTGTTGTCATTTGTCAACGGTCATTTGTTACTGATATCTGACCTCTGACCTCTGTTCTCCCGGCATCCTTGCCAAAAGAATACTCCTTACTGTTTACCCCGTTAAATCTGTAAGCTATTTAACCGGGGCTTACTCTTCATCCACCTCCTTCCGTTATATTTAATAGACTAATTTTTTGTCTATTTGATATATTTATCGGAAAGAGGAAGAAATTTCTTTAGGATTTTCTTGGAAGATCTTTGTAAAACGCCCCCTTTTGCCCAATTGCTGTGTCCGGCTCAAATTTTAATCCTCAAGATATTCAATATATTCCTCCGGTTAAAATTTTCGCCTTCCTTGAACTTGAACAAAATTGAGCCTTTTTCAAAGGTCTCCTTTGGTGTGGTATTGTGGCGGGGGCGCTAAGTTATTTTGTAAACGTTAACAGGTTGCATTTATGCTATACGGAGTTGTTTTGAAAAGCCGATTGACAAAAATCAAAGTTTATGGGATTTGTCTAAAATAAATTAACAAGCAACCATCGTCCGCTGGCAGTTCCCAACATTTCTTATTACCAAAGGAGGCCATAATGTGGACAATATTTGACAGAATCACCGTTAATCCGGAAATCATGAATGGTCAGCCTTGTGTAAGGAATATGCGTTTAACAGTACGTAGGGTGGTAGAAACCGTTGCGCTTTATCCAGATTGGGAGAAACTTCGGTCTGAGTATCCCGAGTTGGGAAAAGAAGACATTCGCCAGGCATTGCAATTCGCCGCCGGGAATTTGGATAACCAAAACATTGCTTTGGAGGCGGCTTGATTAGTATTCTTCTGGATCAAGGGCTTCCTCGTTCAGCAGCTTTGGCACAGCTCATAAAAAAGATTTGGCCCGAGATTGAATCCCAAGTCAAGAAGGGTGCGATGGTAACCGTAACTGGATCAGGAATTAGAATTAGGAATATTCCGCTGTTTAGTTCATGATTGACTCGGACAAAGTATCCCCTATTACACCAACATTCCAAAAATTAAACGAGACACACCAAAGAGGTAGAACAAAAGTCACGGCAAAAAGGAAAGATGGCTGGTAAAAAGGTTAAAGCAATGCGTATAACAAAAAGGCTAACGCAGGCTCAACTTTCAGAAATGACAGGAATTCAAAGGCCGAATCTCTCCAGATTGGAGAATGGAAAAACAAATCCCAATATTGAAACTCTTTCCAAAATCGCAATAGCGCTTGACACAACTATAGCAGAATTTCTAGCATAAAAAACCCGCCTCCATCTTCCAGAAGCGGGGTTTTGGTTTAAGGTTTACCCCAGTTAGAGGCGCTGACTATCAGGCCTCTAATGGGGTTTATTACCTGCTTTGAGCTTTCAGTTTTAAGCTCCTCTAAGCTCTATGCTCTATGCTTTCCCCTTCTAACCCTCTAACCCCCCCAACCTCCTCATCCAGCCTTTTTTCAGTCTTCTCCAGAACATCCCTCGTACAGACAAGAAGATGTCCTACTACAGCGAACCATTCTTTCATCTTGAGCACCGTTGCCGCTGACAAGCACTCCTTATCCGTGTAAATGTCTTTAAGGAAGCTCAGCTCATGGGTAAACCATATATCATAGGGCTGTAAGGTATGGGCGGTAATATCATACAATTTTCTGTCTCCTGGGTCGTTAAGCGTTCTACTCAGATCAAGGAATTTCTTTTCGATATTCACAAGTCTTTCAGTCTCAACAGCCGAACCGTTGTCAATGAAGGGTTGGATAATCTCCTTTTCCGCAAGGCGGGCCTCCTCAAGGGCCTCCAGGAACTGGTCGATTGTATTCTGTACTGTTCTCCGGGTTTCTATAGCCTTTGTGTGGATCCTTTTCAGCTCCGCTTCAACATCAATATTTTTTTTCTCAAAATCAGAAAAGATTTCGTTTATTATTAACTCCGGCCAAAACTCTTCTGTGCAATACTTTTGTATTGCCTCATTAAAAGACATTACCTCGGTACCTCGAATCCTGACCCCTCCCTCTGTTGCGTTGATACATTTACCCTGATAAGCCTCAACGTCCTCCTCGTATGTATTTTTCATAATCTCCCACGACCTCTCAGACCTAACGTGCCTTCCGTCATTACCTTCGAGCATAATAGTGGGATTTTTCAATAATGCTTCCTTGCTTATCTCTCCATATACATTGCCCTCAACGTGGGTATCCCCATTCTCGGAAAAGGCAAGGTCCTGGCCAACAAGGATGATAGGGTCGCATCCTAATGACTCAAGAATCTTAAATGCCATATTGGCCACAGATATACCTGTAATCAGGGAACCCTTTTCACACTCTAGCCAGTCAAACTGGGAATATGCCCTGTAAACAATGATCTTCTTCCCTTTGAATGCAGCAAAAACCTCAGGCATTAGGATAGGGCATCCAACAAAACAGATACCATCAAAATCATTAAGGCAGGAATAATGGAGTTCAACCCCAGGAGTTCTTTCTTGGGAGGTTACCAAATGTGGGCGGATTCTATTTTTAATGAGAGGAGTAAGGCTTGCGTCACAACTTATAATGAGGGCACGAGCCCTAAGGTCTCCGAGAAGATGCATATTCTTATTCAATGACGGTCCTGATGCTACCAAGATTCCTGGCCGTCCCTTAAACCTTCCAGAAAGAAGGTTTATACCTGGGTTGGAAAATATATCCCTCAGGTTTTCAAAAATGTGCTCGAGGCCAACCAGGCAATCAAAAGGATCATTCCCAGCCGTGATCATTACTTGCCTAGCGGCATCCTTAGCCGTTTTGAGTGCTCTTAGGTAGTATTCATTAGCCTGAAAAACACTCCCAGGAATAGGAATGATTTTAACAGATCTTAGAACAATCCAATTTTTTCCAGTTATAAGAATTTTAGTCCTCAATTTTGGGAAAGCAGCTTCAGGGTCTTCACCAATAAAAAAGTGAATATTGGGATGGGAGATAATTTTACGGAAATCACCCAACTCCAGCGCCAGCCGAAATAGGCCAATATTCTCTTCGAAGATAACGATCTCTTCTGTTTTGAGCCGTTTGCTGTACTCTTTGAAAAATAGATCGAGATGATACCCAAGCCCCAGACCCATAAAGATCACAATAGGGGCGTATTTAATGTTGAGTGATTCCAGATATTGACGACAATATCCTATGGGGTCACTATTGTCATAAAGCGCCTCTGCATCAAATCCTTTCTCAATTATCACGTTTGGATAGCCTGTTTTTGATCGAATTATTTTATAATTACCATTTCCTGTGCTTTCTCTAACCCTTCGCGCGAGATCAGGATCTTTCTGGGACAATACATTTAAATTTTGTTCAAGAATAGCATTTTTCTTCATTGACTCTTCCCCCTGTGGCGAATCGTTCACCGTTCACTGCTGTCCGTTTTCCGCTGTATGTTGTCTGTTCACTGCTTATTGCATTGTCGTTTAACTAACAGAGAGGCCACCAAGCATCTGCGTCATCTTTTCTACTTCTTCTTTGTTCGATATCCTTGTACGAATAATATGTTCCAAAATTTTATGACAGATATTTGCTTCCTCAGAATTGTTCGAACCTGCAAAATGCCGTACAAGTTCGATAAAAACCAGCCCAACGTCACTAAAGTCTTTGATTTCGTGGTCTATGTTTATCTTTTCTTCATTCACAACCTGCCCCGCAACTTCGAGTACCTGCTCCCACTGATCTGCTTTTGAAAAGGCATAAAGAGATCCGATCTTGTATCTGGTGTCGAGAGGATTGTTTTCTGAACTGTATGCGATATGCTCTACCCCTTCAGCAAGGAGATCCGCTTCTAATAAGGCAATCCCATAGTAGTAGGAGGCCTCCGCAGCAGCTTCTGGGTCAAGATCTTTCTTAATAACATCAATTCGATCGGCCAGAAGGTTTCGGACTTTATTGTATTGTCCCTGTTTATGATGCACTTCGGCCAAGGCAAGAATCAGGTCGGATGATTCGGGAGAGTATTCAAGCCCTTTCTTGATTATCTTCTTAGCCCGGTCATGTTGATTTTTCATTGAATAGAGTCTCGCTATTTTTGCTGAAAGCGCGGGCTCCATTTTCTCTGTCTTTTCCAACCAGGGATATGCCCGGTCAAGATCACCGAGCCTCAGGAAAAACAGACCCCCTTCCAGCGCCTTTGCCGGATCACGAATTATTTCGAAATATTTCATAACAGCCGGAACCTTTCTTTGATCCCTGGCTTTTCCGTCCGGCTTCGAATGCGTAATCTTGAATATGTCATTTCCGGCCACCTCAATTCCTAAATGGTGCAATGATTCATCAATAGTCTCAAATGCAGCGCCATGAAACTGAATCCCCATCCCTCCTGGAAAAAGCCTGATCTGATATTCCTCTTGTTCATGCCCAGTGAACTTGGAAAGTATTGACACTGACAACTCCGCGGCCTCTTTTTCAGGCTCCACCTTGACCATGTAAGCCCTCGCTTCCCGAGCAGGTGGCAAAAGGCACTTTGCCAAGAGTAATCCGAATCGTTGTCTGGAATCAACGAATTCATCCGCGTCCATGCACAATATATAGTCACCGGTCGCCTCCTGCAAGCCAACGTTCCTTGCGGCAGAGAAATCGTCCTGCCATTCAGCCTCAATGACCTTCCCCCCAAATTCCCTGACAATCTCTTTGGTTTTGTCAGAGGAGCCGGTGTCCACAACTATCACCTCATCCGCAATACCAACTATCGATTCGAGTGATTGTTGAATTGCTTTTTCCTCGTCTCTGGCGATCATGCAAACGCTCAGCCTCCTCATCTTCCAGCCTTCTTTGCTTATAATCGAAACAATCTGCCTGTCAAAAGGGTCCGGTTCAAGTTCAGTAGCCATCTCCAGATATGAAAGAGCCCTTTCCTTTTTTCCTTTGACCAAATATAGCTTCCCCAAGTTCGATAATGCCCCATAAGTCTTATTCAGATCGGCCACTTTTCCGTAGCAATTGATAGCATTGTCCACATCAAGCAAATTTGCATATATGAATCCAGCCCTCATATATATATCCCATTTTTCTACATCATGCCTCTTAATGATCCACGCTTCAAATAAGTCCTTTGCTTCCCTAAACTTTCCCTCTCTACCCAAATAATGCAGCATTGTTAGATATATCTTATCATTCCCTAATCCTAGCCGGGCCGACTCCATAAAACTTTTTAGATATCCCATGTGCAAGACGCTAAAACCTATAATACCTTCAGTCAATTCTACCATATTATCTTCTTCGGAAGGCCCAAACTTTAACTCACCTTTAAGACAACGAATGTCGTGCTCTTTTCCCTTATCCTGAACTTCCCCTTCCTCTTCCCCATATGATTCTACTTTGATATTGTCTATTCTACCTATATTACCTTCAAGACCCGGCCACTCTCTTGAAGGTCCATCCAAGATTATGTTTAATCCCTTAACAGCATGTATGCGTCGAAGTAAGCGGAGCTCAAGCCTTGATATATACGTGGCCCCTGAAACATTTTTTAATTGCCCGAGATTCTTTACCCATTGATATGGCTCAAGCAAAGAAGGCTCAATGATACTTTTAACAGAGACAGCATATCCATCTATGAGTCGATTTCCCAGACTACTACACAGATTCTCGTTAGAAGAAAGAACCGGCCTTTCCTCTGGCTTGACGAAAAGAACCCATTCAGACTGCAAGGCTGATAGCAAGGAACTAGCATCGATAACCTGGATGCCAAGGTCTTCAGTTTCCAACTTGATTTGATCATCTGATTTCATATCAATGAGAAAGATTCTGTTAGTCAATTTTTTTGCATGCCTAACACACTGCTCTAACGAAGATAGGCAATTTTCTCCAAAAATACAGATCGACAGCATTTTGTTTAATTGGTTACTCATAATGATACTCCCAAGTACATGCGTATTTATTTCTTCGCTTAATTGAACCGTTACTTATTTGATTATTAGCCACAAATCATTCCCCAACCGAGAGGTGTCCCCTTTTTTGTATCGCGGCTCACGCATTTGCCGAGCAGGACATCATAATATTTAGGCGGTAAGCCAAAACCGGGTCTAAGCGATCTCAGGTTCTCTTTTGTAAAGGTGTCTCCTGCCTTCATGTCTTTAGCAACGTAAAGAGAACGACGGAATTGGAGTGAAGCCTTCTCTTTTTTTGTTGGGCCGTAACTAATTTTACCCAGTGCCTGCCATGCTCGCTCGCACTCTATAACCATGGCACGCATTTCCTCCGGCTCCATAGAAAATGCAGAATCGACTCCTCCATCGGCACGGGAAAGAGTGAAGTGTTTTTCTATCACGGTAGCCCCCAAGGCCACACTCGCAACAGCAGCGCCCAAGCCCATGGTATGGTCAGAAAGGCCGACCTGGCAGTCAAACAGTCTTGCCATATGGGGAATGGTGAGGATGTTTGTATTATCCGGCGTGGCCGGATAGGCGCTGGCACATTTGAGCAGGATCAGATCCTTGCACCCTGCCTCTCGGGCTGTACGCACGGTTTCATCCAATTCGGCGATTGTTGCCATACCAGTTGAAATTATCATCGGTTTTTTCGTAGCCGCAACTTTACGTATCAGCGGAATATCCGTGTTTTCAAATGAGGCGATCTTGTAGCATGGCACGTTCAGTTCTTCAAGAAAATCAACCGCTGTGTCGTCAAAAGGTGTACTAAAACCAATTATGCCCAGTTTTTTACACCTGTCAAAAACCGGCTTATGCCATTCCCATGGAGTGTAGGCCTCTTTGTAAAGATCGTAAAGAGATTTGCCCTTCCACAGACTGTCCGGATCATTGATAAAGAATTCTCTTTTAGCAATATCAAGGGTCATGGTGTCGGCTGTATAAGTCTGGAGCTTTAACGCATGCGCCCCTGCTTTGGCAGCGGCCTCAACAATCGCCAGAGCCCGGTCAAGCGACTGGTTATGATTGCCGGACATCTCGGCTATGATGAAGGGCGGATGACCGGGGCCGATTTTGCGATTGACAATGTTAATGTCTTTTCCACTCATTTGAGATTGCTCATGCTCCTTTTTTCTTTATCTGAATATGCGTCTTAGAGTCATAAATGCCTCAGCGGCCTGGAAACCAGCTTCCCTTCCTCTGCGAAGCGCCGCGATTTTTAACGCCTCAAGAGACCTTGCATGTGGTTCTTCTCGAATTTCATCTGCATAGCAGGCGTAAGCATTTAATAGCTTGTCAAGATATTGGGAAATATCCACAAAAGTATCAGGAATAAATGGCGGCATAATGGCGAATGTAGACCATTCTGTTGAGCTGTTTGTCTCAAATGCCCTGATTTCAGAAAATTCCTCATCAGGTTGAGGTCGAAATGCAGTTAGAACCGCCTGACAGGTTATTCTATGATCAATATTCAGATCACCGCCGTGATGGGTATAGATAATTTGAGGATTAATCTCTTTTTTTGCTGATTCAACAACCCTGACAATATCTAACAGCGAAACGGTGTCAAACATGTTATCAGGGAATTTCTCAAAACCCACAACGGCAGCCCCTAATATTTCACATGCTTTAACCGCGCTTTTTTTTCGCGCATTTACCAATTTGGAATCAGAATTCCCGCGAGAACTAACACCATCGCCAAGAAAAAGGACATGAGCAGAAGCCCCCTCTTTTACGTGACGGGCAATGGTTCCGCCGCAACCTAAGACTTCGTCGTCTGGGTGGGCGGCAATAATCAATATCTGTTTATTCATTTTTCCTCTCAGCAATCTTGACATTTGCAATTACCTGATCTTTTTTAATAGAAGCGCGTTCAAACTCAAAACGAAAATGTTCCGTTTCCAAAAAAGCGCGCGGATATCCATTTGCGTCAAGCATTCTAATATAATCAAAAACCTGCTTCAAGCTGGTTAACTCAGCAATATCGCTTTGTTCAGGCTTTCGCCTTGAAAAACAGGTTATTTCACCTTTCTGCTCAACAGGCACAGGCTGTTCCTTAATAATCTGACAAATCATCTCTTCGATAATTTCAGATGCCCGCAAATAAATCTCTTCCGCCGATCCATAAAGGCTTAACGGTCTCTTTAAATAAACCGGTCCCGCATCTAATTCCTTTACACAGCGCAAAGCGGAGATCTTCGTCTCATAAATTCCTCTTGAAATTAGATTCTGTAATGGACTGCCGCCTCGCCCAAAAGGGACATCTGTCATATGAAATATTATACACTCATAATTTTTGTACACATTTTCCGGTACGAGGTATGACCAATGAGGGAGAAACACATAGCGTGGTTTGATTTGGCTCAACTTCTCAAACGTTAAATGTTTTCTTGACGTGATGAGCTTAAAGTAAATGCCTGTGCGTTTCTCAAGCCGATCTTTCATGGGGACATTCCAATCCCGGCTGGTTGCTATAACATAAATCATACGAACTCCTCAGGAAATCAATTGCTTTGCCCTAAATTATCCAAAGTGGGTCTGCTCAAGAAAAGGTCCGTCCTTTTAGATAACGTGCTTGGCTCTCCTGCCATCATCCTCAGTCCTCATTCATCTTTAACGCAATATGACGTGGCAGCCACTCCCTTATTCCGGTATACCCCGTTCCAAAGTCTATCACTTCATGGAGATACCGTCGGAACCGAATACTTTTATACCCATTTAATGGTGGTTCCACTTTAAGTTTCAATGCAGTTAGAATTGACCACTCCACATCCTTGAACCCGCACGCTGCACGGGCGGCTGCCAAACTTGAAAACCTGGAATTTATTTCCAAAAGACGCACACCATTGGAGCTTTTTCTGACCTGTATATTGTAGCTACCGCTCAGCCTTGTGAATTCTGCAATTTTTTTAGCATATTCCAAAACTTCGTGGTCTTGGTCAAAATTATTCGCAAACCATGAGGCCCCTCCAGGACCAAGCTGTCTTCTGAAAGCTATCATAGCCATAAAATCATCAGAAGAAAAAACGCCCACGGAAAATTCGCCACCTGCATCGTCAAAATACTGCTGAATCACTTGCCCTTGAGCATCGTCTATGAACTTCAAAAGTTGCTTTTTGTCCCAAGCGATCTTGAAGCCTTTGCCGCCAGTGGAAAAACGAGGTTTCACCACGTAGGGGTAACTATCAGAGGCTAATATCTCTTCAACATCTTGTACGCAAGATGCATCTGCATACGGCGCAAGTTTGACAGTATCTTGTAGCGCACGGAAGCATTTGAGCTTATCCCCATAAAGCTCAATGCACGAATAGGATTGGCAGATCACCGCTGCCCCACATGAAACTCTTGGCGGAATCCCCAACTTACTCAGGATGATCATCTCGGGCTCACTTGAAGGAATGACAGCATGAACGTTATTTTTTTTGCAAATATCTTCGATACGTTTTAAATACGCCCGGCTTTCGGCTGACGGAACTTCAAAAAGCTTGTCCACAAACACACGTCCGGTGCTCTCGGACACCATATCGCAGCCAAGCACCTGAACCGGTCTATCCATCAAACGCAAGCATTTGATTATCGCTTGCCCCAAATCTCCGCTTACGCCCGTAACCAATATCGTGAGTGAACTATTCGACATACATGCTCCAATTATCTCTTGAGGATTTCCCTCAAATAAACATTTTCATCGCCCAATTGATCTATTTTCTTTTTCAAAAGACCTTTATCGTAAGAAACTTCCCTGAAGATTACGTTCCGCGAATAAGGCTCCATAACAACATAGCACGGAAGACGACCGTCTCTCGGCTGCCCCAAGGAACCAGGATTTACTACGAGTGTATTCGCTACAGATCTGTGCATTCTATAATGTGTGTGCCCGAGTAATAAGGCATGGCCCACATTCCACGAAGAATCCAATAGAGAATCCGGATAAACATATCCATCAAGAGGATTTTCCGGACTTCCGTGAAAACATCTGAAAACATTATCAGGGAACACATATGAGATAGGAAGAGACAAAAGCCACTCAGATAGCTTATCGTGCTCCTGTTCAAGCAAATTATCCATAGAACGGCCATATTTTTGACGGTACATATCCAAAAGATCAGCTTCACCCTTTAATATGTCTATAAACATGCGGTCATGATTTCCCATGATAGCAATCAAATTAGGCATTTTGCTAAGCATGGAAAATATTTCCAACTGGTCGTAATAATACCCGCACAAATCTCCAAGAAAAATATTAAGATCGGCCTTTTCAGAAATAATCATATCATAAGCGACACGAAAAGCAGGCCCGTTTCCATGAATGTCAGAAAAAACACAAATTTTCACCCATTGGCTCCAATATTCTATACAACTTTATAAGTTTTTCTTGATCAATGTTGCTAAAAATCTTTGATTTCTGCATATTATTCAATCACTATATCATCGTTATTTATAGTTGCAATTTTATAACTACCTACGAACTTATCCTTGATTACCTTTCTTATTTTACTATGATAAATAGGGGAAGCACAAATGAAGATTAATGTTTTATCCAAATTATATCCTTGTGAAAATATTTTCAGTTTTTTGTTAAATAACGGAACTAATTTACCGTGATAATATTCATTATCATCTATTAATTCTATTTTTCCCAAATCAACCTTATCCAAACAAAAATCACCTATCCAGAAAGCTAATAATCCCATTCCATATAAGATAATTTTCTCACTTTTTAATAGAATTCCATTTATTTTCTTTTTTAACTCATCATTTTCCTCGATAAATTTTTTCTTCATTCTTAATAATCCTGAACAATTAATTTCTTTCTTGCTCCCTGTTCCGGTATATTCTCCACAGATCAGAACTGAAGGGCAATCCTCATTTTTTTGTCCAACTATTTTGAAACCTTTTCTTTCGAGTAACAAACTAATAGTTTCTATTGTAAAATAATTAATGTGCTCATGTACGTAAAAAAGTGCGAGATTATTATCAATATAATACTGAATATCTGGAACCTGTATAATAAGTTTTGTACTTGCCTTTGTATATTTTTTTAACTTTTCAAAAAAAGAGTCAAGTTCTACTATATGCTCAAGAACCCAATTCATAAGAATAACATCAAATTTAGTGCTGAAAATATTGGCTTCAGAAGTCTCAAAATATTCATCCGATATACAGGCATTTGGATTTCTTTCCTTTGCAATTTTTGCTTTTCCAGAAGGTTCTATTCCAAAACATTTATAACCAATAGTTTCAAAAAAAGGGAAATATGTTCCTTCTCCACATCCAATGTCTAAAATTTTTTGTTCCTTTTCCTGCGTAAGTACTACCTTCATAAATTCTATAGTTCTTTCTCTATATACATCCTGAAATTCAATAGAAGTGTCCAGATTATAATACATATAAAATTCATTATAAATTAAATCGATAAGATCCTTTTTGATTTCTGCTTGAAAAACATGCGAACAGTTTTTGCAAATTTTTAGTCTGAAAGGTTCCTTTTTGATTTTTTTAATAACATCATCAGGTACTGGAAAGAAAAAAGATGTAAGATTAATATCAAGATAATCTTCAGTGCATCGTGATCCACAAACCGGGCATTTTTCTACAACGATAACGAATGGATCATTCTCACTGTTGTATTTTGTATGACATCGTGTTCTTTTGGACATAAATCACTTCCTTCGGTATTTCATTGAATATTCTTTCAATTCCATTACCATCTACTAACAATTTACCTGCTTCTGACATTTGAAGTCTCTTTTTATAGTCCTTTGCAAGGCAGGTTATTGCTTCAGTAATTTGATGTTTGTTTACCTTATTGACTGGTCCTAAATGACAAACCGTATCGTATTTTGCGAAATCATTCATTAATTCCGAATGATATTCGTTATTTGAAATAATAATGCTTGGAAGTCCAACGGCAGATGTTTCATATTTTGTCAAACCGCTGTTAATAACTGCAATGCCTGACTCTGACATAAGTTCAGCCATGTTGTTAGCTTCTCTAATTATTGAATATGATCCTTTATAGAAACTTAATAGATTCTTTATTACAGCATCAGATATTTGGGCAAAACCGCCAATTATTATTTTAAGACTAATACCTAATTCCGTACTACCCATGGCTTTCAATACTTTCAATGTTATGCCTTCTGCGTCACTACCACCCATAGTGACTAATATACTTTCAATTTTTTTTCTAACAAGCACTGGCTTAACCTTCGAAAATTCTTCTCTCAACACAAAATACTTTGGACCAAGCAGGTATTTACAGTCAGATTTTTTGTGCAATTTAATATTTTTAGTACCGAAATATGGGATTATTACTATGTCAGAAGTATAAGGGTAATCTTGAAAATCTTCGAAAGATACAACAAATAGTGATAATTTTCTCAGGTTTTCCAAATAGAGATTGTATGCATTGAAATCTTTAAATGTATTATAATTATTGATATCTAGTAATATAACCTTAATTTTCTTTTCAATCATCAGAAGTTTTATAGAATTCAATTCATCCGCAATCGTAGAATTCTCTGGTAATATTTTTATCTCGAACCCTCTATTAATTATTTGTTGTTCGATTTGCCCTGACCTGGATAAAAACATAGCATTAATATTTTTAGATTTAAAAAAATCAGCAATTTCCAAGCACCTTATCAAATGGCCTGCACCTATTTTTTTAGAGGCATCCACCCTTATAAGATAGTTATTACAAGTATTATTCATATGTATTATATCTTAACTTTATCAAGTACTTATATTTTCAATGTCGCATTGCCTGTTTCCGAACCTCCCAAGGTTAACTAATCCTGGGAGACTTGAGTCGGCGCGATACATTGCATTATATGGCCTTTACCTTTTTGGATTGTGGAATCAGGTATAATTATCAGTATGTTATTCATTTTGTCGATTTCATTACAAAATGATATTTATGAAGTAACGACTTTATCGTTCTGCAGGGATTTCAACAATCCCTCATTGCGTATTATTCCTGTATTCAATTGATAAATGTCAGAATTTTCTTCAAAAAAGTTTTTAATTCCCCCAATTGAAAAATAATTTTTTTCATCTTTGTATAGATTCTCTAAAATCGTTTTCACAACTATAAAATCTTTTTCTTCATCCACTGTTATTCTATATCTGCTGTCATCTAAATCGTTTTCCTTGACCATAGTCTTGAACAGTTCAGGATGATTACGGATATACAGAGTCACATGCTCACGCTCGAACTTTAGTTTGGCTTCAAGCCAAGCCTTGGTAAGCGTTCTTAATCCGATAACTTCGCAATCAAGACCTTCGGCAAAGGTTTTACCTGTTCGGATATAGTTAACGCCGCTTTCAAAATATACATCGGCAATGCTGTCACAGATGTCCGGATCAATCAGCGGGCAATCCGCTGTGAGGCGCATAATATGCGCTGCATTGTATTTTTTTGCGGTTTGATAGTATCTGTCAAGGACATCGTCTTCTGATCCGCGATAAAAATCAAGGCCTTCCTTTTGAGCCAGTTCAACAATCGGATCGTCTTCTTTATTTACCGTCGTGGCAATGATGATTTTGTCAATCATTTTGCTGAAACGAAGACGTTCAATCTGGTAACTCAACAATGGCCTGCCCATAACTTCCATGAGGACTTTGCCCGGAAGGCGGGTTGAGGTCATTCTTGCCTGGATTATTGCGGTTACTTTCATGATTTTCTCTGTGTTATTCTGCAGTTATCCGTGGTGAGTTATTAATTCTACGCAAGCCTCTTAAAACCAACACTTGAGGGTTTCCCAATTAGCTTTTTATCAATATCATCCTGCTTGATGGAACGCGCTATTTCTTCAAAAGATTTATCAACCGCTTTTAGATAATCGCTTATATTTTCTTCGGTATGAGCATACATCGCATAAAACAAATTAGATGATAAAAAGCTCTGTTCCAGCATAAGTTGTATGAAATATGCCTTCATCGACTGCGCCTTATCATGGTCAAAAGCAAAATGACTCAAGGGCTTCATCCCGCCAACTTCTATAGCCAAACCATGTTTCTTCGCCATTTCTCCCCACCCGAGCTGAATCTGCTCGCCAAGCCAAACCAGATGTTTTCCTGCATCAACGCTTTTGTGTTTTTTAATCATTGCGATTGCTGCGGTCGGTCCTATACGCTCGGTCCAGTTTGTGCTGCTGATAAATGTTTTCTGAGCGGCCTGCATAACATCGGCCCTGCCTATAACAGCGGCTATTGGATAACCGTTTCCTAAAGCTTTTGAGAAAACAGCCATATCTGGTTCTTTCGTAAAAAACTTCAGGTGAGCACCGCCAGTATTGTACCGGAATCCGGCTGAGATTTCGTCAACAATAAAGACAGCACCGATTTCATTTGCCACGGAGCATACTCCTTCAATAAACCCCGACTTAGGGTCGGCATCACGGATCGGTTCCATCACAATAACACCGATTTCATCTTTGTGTTCAGCTACTATATTTTCCAATTCTTCCAGATGATTGTAACGAAACGGTAATGCCGTACCGGCAAGTCCTTTCGGGACACCTAACGGGCTCAAACCTGAAAGCAGATGTTCTCCAAGGGCATTCTCAGTGCCCAAATTGGCAGCAAGATACCAGTCATGCCAGCCATGATAGCCGCAAAATGCAACTTTATCTTTTCCCGTGTGAGCTCGTGCAATGCGTATAGCAATGGTCATTGCTTCTCCGCCCGTGCGTGCAAACCGGACCATTTCTGCCCATGGGTGGAGTTCGCAAAACAGTTCTGCCAACTCGACTTCTTCCGGACAGTTAAGGGAACAACTCGTGCCATTGGCAATTGCATTTTTCACCGCAGCATCCACGTCCGGATCAGCGTACCCAAGTACGTTCGCGCCGATGCCTGAAATACTCATGTCAATGTATTTGTTCCCATCGAGATCCCAGACCTCCACTCCCTTAGCTTTGCTGAAATAACCCGGCCACACACCTTGAGAAAACAAATCCGGTCTTTTAGATAAAAGCTGTGTCATCCCTGGTATTCGCCTTTTAGCACGTTCTTGCATCTCGAGGCTTTTTGTTAACTTATTCATTATCCTGCATTTCTTCTTTTATTAATCCAAATAGGACGCTATCGATATATTTACCCTTATAATAGCCATGTTTTTTCCGAACACCTTCTTTATCAAAGCCTGCATTTTGAAACGCCTTTATCGCACCTTCATTAGGCAAATAACATCCAGATGTTATTTTATGCAAATTAAGCATACCAAAAGCATATTTGACCATAAGCTTAATTGCTTCTGTTGCATAACCTTTATCCCAAAAATCTCTCTCTCCGATAATAATTCCGATATCTCCTATACGATGTATCCAATTTATTGGCCCGAGTTTTATATTTCCAATATGTTTATCATTATCTTTGGTAACAATAGCCAGAAATATTTCATTGGGGTTTCCCAGTCTGGTTTTCACATATTCTTGAAGTAACTCCATCGAATTAGGGTAATAACGGCTCTCAAGATATTGGGTAATCTCTTTATCATTCATCCAGCGATAATAATTTTCATTTACGTCCGACAAACGAACCTCACGCAAATAAATTCGTTCGCCAATTAGGAAAGGATAAAATTTTTTATTTGATTTCATTGTTGATGTCCCGAATTCTTATTAACTTGGCCAAAGGGCAGGATTAAGAATTTTTTCGTCTACAAATTGAAACGTGTTCTGTATCCGATCTACAAAGTCAGATGGCAATGACATCTTCCAGCTTATTAAATTATCATTAATTTGCTTAGGATCATCCACACCAAAAACGATTTTTGCGTAAGGATAGGCATGTTTGGCGTAACCTATAGCCATATCTTGTTTGGATAAGCCTAACTCTTGTGTTAAGTTTTCCAATGTTTTTAGCACAGTTCTGGCAAATTTTATTTTAATCGGCATTTTGTTACTGTTCAAAAGCAACAAGCCTTGCAAAAATATACTACGTACATATACCTGTTTTCCTTTTTTCTTGGCGAGTTCAAAAACACCGGCTTTCTCGAATCTCCGGTCCAGAAGATTGGATGGGAGTTGAACAAGGGAAATTCCTTCTGTGTTTAAACCTTCGATAGCTTTTTTGGGTGTATAGACTGAAACACCAAGTTTACCAACCAGGCTGGACTTTACAAGTTTATTAAGTTTTTCACCTAATCCTTTGTTCCATAATTCCAAAAACCCCTCTCTGTGAAGCATAATTCCATATAAACTGGGTACTTTAAGATTTATAAGAGTCTTATCCAGTGATTCTCTTAATTCGTTTCCACTAAGATGATTAAGGTCAGGATGCAATTTGCTGATAACCTTAACCTCATTTCTTATCCCCAATGATTGGAATACTTCTCCTAATACTTGCTCGCTATCTCCGTAACCCTGTGCGGTATCAAACTCTCGAATGCCAGCATCCCAGGCTGTTTTGATGATGGCTTCAGCTGTGTCGAAATGAGGCTTTCCCATCCGGTTAGCTATCCCGTAGTTTGTTCCTAACTGTGCTGTGCCAAGTACAAGTTGTGATGAATCACTTATGCTCATTTTTATATTGTCTCCCTCACTGCAGTAACAACATTTTTGATGTCTTCATCACTCATTCCTGGAAACATGGGGAGTGATAGCATCTGTTCGTAAGCTTCTTCTGCTACAGTACAGAGGCCATTTTCATAACCAAATCGCTTCTGATAATATGGGTGAAGATGAACTGGGATATAATGAACATTTACGCCGATACCTTTCTCACGCAAAGACTGAAATAGGGTGTTTCGATTGGTTCCAGAGGCTTTACAATCCACTTTGACGACATAGAGGTGATAACTGTGACTTGAACGCAGAGAGCAGAGAGCAGAGAGCATGGAGCTTGGAGCAGGGCGCAGGGCGCAAGGCGCAGGGCGCAAAGCGCTTTGCGTGGCCGGTAAGACGTCGGCGCGAAGCCCGAGAGGTTCTATACCGGAGATGTCCGCTAAGGCTTTGTCATATAAAGCAGCTATCTCACACCTTCGCTCCAGAAACTTCGGCAGCTTTTTTAATTGGGAAAGACCAAGTGCGCACTGGATGTCCGTGATACGGTAGTTGTAACCAAGATCTTGCATCTCGTAGTAAAAGGGCAGAGCGCATGGAGCTTGGAGTATTGGGCTTGGGGCAGAGGGTGCGGAGACTTCCTCTGAAGGAGCGAATTGCTTCGGATCGCGAGTGATGCCGTGACTTCTAAACATTCTCATATGTTCGGCAAATTCCGAATTGTCAGTTGTTATCATTCCTCCTTCGCCGGTTGTAATGTGCTTAACAGGATGAAAGCTGAAAACGGTCATGTCGGCGAGAGAACCAACCTTGCGGCCTTTGTATTCCGCACCAAGGGAATGACAGGCATCAGCAACAAGAATCAGGTCATGGCGTTCGGCGATTCTTCGAAGGGCATCGTAATCGCAAGGTTGCCCTGCATAGTCCACTGCTATGATTGCCTTTGTCTTCGGAGTAATCTTTGCCTCCACTTCGTTAGGATCAATCAGCAATGTACACGGATCAACATCTGCAAAGACAGGCGTTCCCCCTTGGAAGACAACACAATTGGCCGTTGCAGTAAAAGTCGTTGGAGGGACAATCACTTCGTCACCCGGCTCGATGCCAATGGCGTACATGGCTGCATGCAGTGCTGCCGTTCCGCTACTAACTGCTACGGCTTCTTTGGCTCCCACAAAATCAGCAACCGCCTGCTCGAACTCGCCCACTTTTGGGCCTGTGGTCAGCCAGTCGGAGCGAAGTACATCTACAACAGCCTGTATGTCGTCTTCGTCGATCTGTTGACGACCATAAGGAATAAAGGGTCGTTGTCCGTTGTCTGTTGTCTGTTGTCCGTTATGCATTGTTCACCGTTGTCCGTTGTTCATACTTTACCTCGTTGTCCGTTCCTCAGAATTTAGCATGTTCAAAATAACTTTTTCATTTAACTGATGAATGGTCGATAGCAATCTGGAGGCTGGATCTTCTTCAACCGAGGAAGATTCATAGATGATTTTCTTTAAATCCTCTACACTCAGCCACTCATCATTGGTATCGCTGGCATAGATGAAATCATCGGGTAGCTTTTTGCCGGTTTTATAATTTTGCCTTTCCCACCATGAACTGTTGGGCATAATGACATACATGCCATTATACGCCACCGTGTTTCTCCCATCTTCTTCCGTTATTAAAGCCTCGTGTATCTTTTCTCCCGGCCTTATGCCGATAACTTCTATATCACATTGCGGGGCTATTGCCTTAGCCAGATCCATTATCTTCATGCTCGGAATCTTGGGCACGAAGATTTCTCCGCCCTGCATGTAACAAAGTGCATTGACCACGAGCTCAACCGCCTGATCAAGGGTAAGCCAGAACCTTGTCATTCGTTCATCGGTTATGGTTATCTTGCCGGTTTTTTTCTGTTCCCTGAAAAGGGGGATAACACTGCCACGACTTCCAATAACATTTCCGTACCGAACACAACTAAAATGTGTGCCTCGTGAGCCGGAGTAGGAATTCCCCTGGATAAAGATCTTATCCGAGCAGAGCTTAGTTGCCCCATAGAGATTGACCGGATTTACAGCCTTGTCGGTGCTTAAAGCAACTACTTTTTTGACACCTACATCAATGGCAGCATCAATAACGTTTTGTGCGCCGTAAATATTGGTCTTAACAGCCTCAAAAGGATTATATTCGCAGGAAGGAACCTGCTTGAGAGCCGCTGCATGAATGACAATATCTATTCCTTCCATAGCTCTCTTCAGACGGTCACCATCTCTCACATCCCCGATAAAGTATCTTATAACATCCTCGCCAAATGTTTGACGCATCTCATGCTGCTTTAATTCATCGCGGCTGTATATTCTTATAACCTTAGGGTGATATTTTTCGAGCATGACCTTGCAGAAGTGCTTTCCAAAAGAACCTGTTCCACCGGTCAAAAGAATCGATTGATTTTGCCAGTCAATCTTGCCTGCGTCAGCATTTCCCTGTTTAAGAATAATCCTGGCTTGATCAATGGTTCTGTTTTTACGATGAAGCAGGTTTTTGATTTTCTGCAAATTGCTGATATCCTGTTCGGAATATCTTCTTTGCCCGCCATTGGTTCTTTCGGGCTTGACTAATTCAGGAAACTCCGTCTCCCAAAACCGAATCGTCGATCTGGGGACTTCTATTTTTTCGCTTACTTTTTGAATTCGGTATTTCATGCCATACTCCGTTATTTATTGTTCTCCGTTGTCCGTATTCCGTGGTCCGTCGGTGAACGGAAAACTGTCAACTGTCAACAGATAACGTTCTTTAGTTGGTATTACTGTCTTCGGTTTGAAAAAGCTGAAACTTTAATTTAACTTTCAGATGAACTTAAAAGAATGCAAAGGATGTGCCATGATTATTGATATGAGGTTTGCTTTAAAATCAATAAGTTATGGCAATCAATATGTGCCATAAAAAATGATAGGTAAATCTTGCCTGGTTCACAGGAAATATTTCCTCAATAGGGCTTTAAGTCCCGCATTAGGTATTCTGTTTACATACTGGTTGGCAAACTCGTCAAATTGGTCTTTAATTAATGTGTAGGAGGGGTGGTCAATGATAATTCTGAAGAAGTTATTGGCTTTTGTTTCATAACCTGCGGCAAAATTGCTTATACCGAGAGAAAAAAGGATCACTAACTCCGCAAATGGCGCTTTGTTGTTATTCTTGCTATATGTCATATAAATCTGCTGAAGTTTTTGAGCTATTTCAAGGCCCTCATTGATTTTTCCATTATTCAGATAACATTGAACCAAATGATATGGATACATGTGATCAACATGATCAAAAATAAAATGGCCAAATTTTGCCGTGAGATATTGAAATCTCTGTGTCCTAACATGAAAGAAGGCTTTGTTGTAATCATAACCTGAATCGGAGTGAAATGAGTTCCCTTCATGTATATTGTATTCAGATGAAACCTTCTTTATATGAGAAAAAGCATAATTGTCGGAAAACCGTAAAAAGAATTCCCAATCTTCCAAGCCATTCCTAAGACATGGGTCTTCATTAAATAGCTCGGTATTTTTCAGACATGATCTCCTGAACAGGACGGTTTGCGTTGTGATATAGTTGAAGTTCTCCAGATTTTTTTTGTCAAAATCTTCCGAAAATCTTACCTCAGGCTTTATTGAAGCATCCTTGTATATCCATATTGCGTCTGAATATCCCAATCCTACATCTCTATGAGTATCCAATAAATCGCATAATGTTTTTAGGTGATCCGGATAAAATATATCATCATCGTCACACAGGGATATATATTCTCCTATTGATTTGATTATGCCCAAATTACGCGCTGAAGCCTGTCCTCCATTTTCTTTTTCAAAAAATAATATTCGGGGATCATGATAATTTTTGACTACTATTTCCGTTTCATCAGTAGAGCCATCGCTAACAATGATGAGTTCAAAATCCTGCATAGTTTGAGACAGGACTGCCTCAATACAGAATCCTATCATATCTGCCCTATTATATGTTGGAACAATAACGCTTACTTTTGGGTCATTGGGCATTGTTATCTGTTGTCCGTTAATCATTGTTGTCCGTTATCCGTTATCCGTTATCGGTTAGCCGTTGGCCGTTATCCGTTGACCGTTGTTCGTTGTCGGTTGTCGGTTGCACGTCGGAAAACGGTGAACATTCTTTAACGCAGGCCTTTAGCATATGCTTCACCCTACCGGATATCGTGTGCTTTTTAAGTACTGCTCCCCTGCCCCGCTTTGCGATTTCCAATGCTTCGGATTCATGATCAAGATAGTAGGTCGCTTTTGAGACCAATTCGTCTAACGTGCTGTATGTTTCAACCTCCTTGCCTATCTCAAAGATGTTACTTAACTCTTTGCTGTATTCGGCCAGAATAAAACCGCCGCAGGCCATGATATCAAAAATCCGCATCGGTATAATATCCATCTGATATAACCTGTTGATATCCACGTTGATGCTGGATGCACTGTAAATCTTGTTGATCTCAAATGTGTGTCCGGCGCTCCCCATATACTTTACTCCAAATTGCTCTGTACTCAGCCACCCATCATCACCCCAGACCTTTACACCGAGGCTGCCCAGATTTGCAATGTAGTTAGCCCGCTTTTCCGCTGCCGCAATTTCACCAACCAGGATGAATGGATTATGGGCGCCGGGAAGCTTCAAAAGGTAGCTGATGAAGCCGGAAAAATATTTATCTAAAAGATCAGGGATTACATAAACAGAGAAATTTTGCCGCTGCACGGATAAAATCTCTTCTAAAAGACGATTTCCCTCTTCCACCGCATCAGCAGATCCATCCTGACAAGCCTTGTATTGTGAAAGAAAGATTTTACGGAGGGATATCGCATTTTCTGTCATGCTCGAACCAACAAAAGACAATTTGGCGTCATAGATGTCGTGTTCCTCTTGGGAAAGTTGTGTCGGCAATCTTTTTTCAGTATCAGAAGCAAGGGGAAGATGTTCTACATTCTTAAACCCGGCCTTGACAAATTCCTCAACATTAGCTTCTCGGTAAGTAAAGACATAGGCACGATCCGAGCTTGTACTGATCGGCTTAAGGTGGTCTGTGGCAGGATCTACCTCCCAGCAAATCAGATCTACGCCGTGACTTTCGAACAATTCTGCAAGACCGTTTGTATAATTAACGGCAAAAGCCACCTGAGGATTGAATCGTTTGATATTTAGCGATATTTCTTCAACAGATAACCTTGTTACGTCTAATGTGTAAAGTGTATAACCAAACCCTTCCAGAGCATTACTTACATCGTCCACAAAAAGCCCGCCCGAACATATAATGGCTCGCTTTTCTCCAACGCCGGTTTTAAGTAATTTCCACTCATTTTTGTAAAACGAACGTAACAAGGGATGAATCACGACAGGGGTGTTTTTAGCCATATCAACGATATCCAAAATATCAACGCCCATACGCAGTTGCAGCCGGCCGGAACGAAGATGGTGACTGTAGTCTCTCTGCATCAGCGCCAGGCGAATAAGCCAGGGGTCCCGATCCCAGGCTGTGATTCCGACCTCCGTGAACCGTTCGAGCAAATAATTAAGCTGCTCGCCCAGTCCAATACCGAAAAGCAGGATATCTTTCGAACTATTTACATCTTTCAATGTCTCTTCCAGCTTTTCTTTGTCCAAGACAAATGGAAAAAGGGTTTGGTTTATTTGATAGCTAATTTCGCCGTTTTTGAGAAAATGGACATGGGTACCATCAACCGGCAGGCATATACGCTGAAATAAATTCTCATTGATGGTAGCCAAAGCAGCTAAATTTTTTTCAAGTGTGGTGACGGAAAATTCTTCAGGCAACGCCTGCTGATATTGAGGTTCGGTTGCTTTCAAATATATTTTCCTTTCATTCAGTGAATTTTTGAACGATTCATGTTCGAGATTACTTTTAATTACTTACTTCAATCCTATCATCTTGATTAATGATTTCATTCGATTGGCGTATGTATGTTCATGCAGAACTCTGTTACGGGCTTTATTAATCATTGCCAGCCTTTCTTGTTCATGGGTTAGATAATATTTTACTTTTAGCTTAATATCCTCGGCATCTTCATAAACGGCAATCTCTTCATTTATCTGAAAATATTGTCCCAGTTCATGTGTCCTATCGGTTAACAAAAAAGCACCTGCTGCCGGAACATCAAATACACGTTGGTTGACACCTGTTCGCAACTGAAATCTTGAAATGTTCAGGTTGATTCGACTTTTCTGATATACCGGACACAATCCTTTTAAATAATCAACGGGGGGAATGAGTTGCTCCAATTGTAAATAGGGGCGCCATTCAGGATGGCCAACTACCTTAATTCCCTGATTGCTCAGTGTTGAAATAATCTGAACACGCCTTTGTGCTGATGCATCCGTTTCTGCCACGATGCAAATTCTTTCTTGAAGACCCTGTGGAAGGGCATGCCAGTCAATTGAAAGTAATGACGCATGGGTTTCTATCAAATCGCGGGAGGATTTTGATAGACCGGATGTCATTTTCTTTACAATTTCATCTACCAGATTAACAAGATGAGGATGGTCGTTGTTCAGTGCTACCCGCTGGCGAGATACCATATCAAGGCCAAGGTTTCCGACAAAAGAAATGTTCCATTCCGGCTCTAAAGCACATGAGACGGGAGAATTAAACCTCTTTGGATTTGTTCCAAGGGGCAAGTGAACGGACGTAACCCCGGTCTGCTTTGTAAGTTCCTCCACATACGAGGAGTCAAAACATGCCAGAAGGGAAGCATGTTGAACCATTTGGACAGGATCATTAGATAGAAGAGCAAAGGGGTTATCTACATACCAGATGACGGCAGGAATTCCTGCCTTTGAAAGGGCAGAGAGAATATAGCCATCCAGGTCGCATCCTACCTGATTGATTGAAAGGACAAGATGAGGATGATAGGAGTATATCTTAAAGACCAATTTTTCATAGGCATCCGGTTCGTTATGTTTCCCGGTTCCAAAGGGTTCGAATGAAGTCTCCCAGCCCAAGGCCCTAAAGCCATCCAGACAATCATGATGAATCATTCCATTTTCGGAAGCCAGTAGTAGAACACGCTTTGTTCGATTCAAACTTGTCTGAGGTAAAGGGCAAATCGCCTTATCCTCCCGGGATCGGGGAACGGAGTATGATAGACAATGTTGTACCTTATCAAGAAGAGATATCCAATCTGTCTTTCTTTGCAATCCCCTCATGATTCTTGCAGTTCTAACATAAGGAATTTCATATTCAGGAAAAATTTCGGCAGCATACTCAAAGCACTTCAGGGCTCTTACAACATCTCCATTCTTCGCATATTCTTCGCCTAACAAAATCCACGATTTTAGAGAATGTGGATTTTTTTTAATGGCCTGCCGCAGGGAATCAACTGGATTACCGGAACAAGAAGCCCCAAATAAATAAGGCAAATAATTGTTCGGTTCCAATCGAGAGGCCTTTGAAAAAAGTGCTTGCGCAGATGAGGCATTGCCTTCCACCTGGCTAAATACCAACCCGTCATGCAATAAATTTTCAAATTTGGTCGGCATTAATCTCAAATGCCGGCCTTTTTGAATGGCCCCCTCAATATTGCAGAAACCTTCAAATATCTTATGAGTGGCACTATTGACTTTTTGTCCTGAATTGAGTTCAGCAAGTCTTGTTCTGTAAAACTCTATTCTTTCTTTTCCGTGGCGATGCTGAAGACGATCCTTTATGACATATTCCCTGGCGTTTTGCGCCACTTTGGAAATAAGATTACCATCATCTGTGAGCATCTCAAGGACATCTAACATCCCGGATGCATCTTCAAACAAAAAGCCTGTCTCTCCGTGCTTGACGGTGAATATATATGGAACAGATGCCTGCACAACCGGCACAACTCCGTGAACAGCATATTCCAAAAACTTTACGTCTGATCTGGATCTGTTGAATGCAGTATCTTTTAGCGGAGCAAGGCCGATGTCGATCTTTTTTAGAAACGAGCAATAATCATCCAAAGAACCGGGCTTAAAACGCTTTTTTCGCTTTGCCGGCAAATGTTCAAAGAGTGTCCAGATTGGATCTGAACACATTAGATAAAGGTGTACATTATCTTTTGATATGATCCAGTCCATGAGAACTCCTGCTACTTCAGCCATATCTTCCAGATGTCCGTGGGAACCGCCCCAGCCGATGATAATCTTCTTAGAGTTTTCAAATTTTCTCTCAGGAGGTATGTCCGTAATTTGGTTTGGAAAGACAGCCGAACAAGGGTTCAAATAACTGTACAATCTTTGAAGTTCAGGCACACTAAATTGAATGGCATCGCAATAGTTGGCTGATCTTTTAAAAAGAAGGAGATTTTCCTGGTCCTTGTAAAAAAAATGGACCGGATTCCATGGAGGTATAGCGCAAAGATCGTCTGCTAATTCATAGACAGTAAGTTTTCCTTGCTCTTTCCTATCTTTAATGAGGGGAAAGAAGTCTGGATCACAGATGTTCTTTAAGACCAAAACATCAGCCTGCCTCATAATCTCTTCTTTTTTACTGTGGACGTTGGTCAAATTGATGACATAGACGCCTTGTTGTTGTGCCATAGCAAGGCCGGGCGCGAAGGTCCGGTAATAATAATCACCTCCATCTTCCCGTTGCGGTGGTTCAACCTGAACGATGAGTAAAGAATAGCTGTTTGTTGTTTGATCAAGACTCATAAATTGTTACTATTGGCCTTCCGCTTGATGCAGGCGGTTTGAATGGAACGGGTAAAACCTTCCTTAAACTTTGCCGGGGAGAACCTTTCTGCAACCATCTTACGTGCCGCCTCCCCCATCCTGACCGCTAAGTTTCTATCCGCTATGAGCTTATTCGCATAAGAGCGTAATTCATCAGGATTATCGGAAAGAAACCCGCTTATACCATGCTCTACCGGTGATGTCGGATGGCGATTCCCTAAAATCGGCATACCGGCGGCCATCGCCTCTAAGGTGGCCATATTATACCCGTCTTCAAATCTTGAATCAGCAGTGTGAATATAGAAGCGATGAGAACTCAGCATTTGTTTGAGATGATTCCAATTGCGAGCAGGTTCAACTCTTGACATGTCTGGATTATGTCCAACGATCTGTATGGGAAGATCATGGAAGGCTTCTTCATGGAGATCCCAGTAAAGGATTTTTTTGCGTTTTGAGATCTCATTGCAAATACGAAGCCCTTTTGCTTCATCCCCTGTGTAGGGTAGATAATCATCGGTTTCCACCCCGGCAGTGACTATGTCCTCTGATAAGCCCCACGAAGCCCCTTTGAGTGGTGAGATGCTTACAGCATGGCCTCCCACAAGTTTAAGATAATGTGAAAGCATACTCTTCAATTTTTCCGGAGGTAGATCGGACCGTTCCTCTTGCAATCGACCATCAAGGGTAGAGTGAAGGACAATTATGCGAGGTCCTGACAGGGATTTGACATCAAGCAAATCGGTTATGTTGTGACATATTATGCAGTGATAAGGGATTTGAGCTTCCAATGCCTCTGACAAACTGATCGTCCTCGCATTTGAAGGGAGAGGACGCATCTGTTCATCCCATCCATCGGTATAACGGCCCTTTAATCCTACAATTATATCAAGGTCACATTTCAATGCACCGAGCTGATACACCCAAGCTTCATGGCAGTTAAAGACAAGTAATTTCATTTTAATTGGTAATGTCAAACGAATTTATTTTAGTGCGTTGATTTTTTGTATAAAGGAATCAACAACCTGTGAGGAGCCATTTTGTTTTTGATACGAAATCAGCACGTCAAGTGCCCTTTTAATATCTCTTCTTCGCAGGAGAAGATCAGCAAATGTTAGATAAGGCTCCATGCGTTCAGGTACTATTTCCATGCATTGGCATAAATTCGCTTCTGCGCTGTTTATGTTGCCAAACAAATAATTTGTTTCATATTTTGCAAAGTAGAAGTCGTATATATCAAGCGGCTCTTCTGTAATTTGTTCCAAACATTCGCTGGCCTTCTGTGGAGAGGCAGGAAGAAATAACTGAGCGCTACGCAAAAAAGCCATAGCCCTTTCCTGTGGGTCTCGCATCTGAGACGACAACGAAACCGCCATTTCCGGAGAAAGTCTCTTAAGCCCGAAAAGATCGTAGAACATTCCAAATTCCGGTGACCATCCTTTGTCCCATACGGGTCTGTTTTTACGCTGAAGAACTTTGTATAATTCCCGATAAGATTGAACGCAGGTCTCGATGGAATAGTTTTGCTTCAGTTGATTGTATCCTTCGCTCGCTATTCCTGCAAATTTTCCGGGGTTTTTCAGATACTCCAGGACGATTTGACGCAGCATTTCTTTAACATCATCGAAATTCGTCCTCTCTTTGAACAGGTAGCCCGTTTTTTTATTTGTTACCAGTTCTCTTAAACCTCCGGTAGCCTGAGCAACAGGAATGGCCCCGCCTTGATATGCCTCAAGTATGGTAAGCCCGAAAGCCTCAAACTCAGGAGCATTAAAGTGAAAATGTGCCTTTTGGAAAAAGGGCCTGGTGTCCTTTTGCAAGCCATGGTAGGTAAGCCCGGGTTTGTTCTCTCCATCACTTCCCACAATATCAATGTGAACCAATCCTTGTTCGTTGAACAAAGGGTAGAAATCATCCAGGCGATAAGTTCGTTCCTTATCAGGCCGGGCTACCTCCAAAAGGTAAACAGGAAGCTCAGCATTGAACTTATCAAGCAAGGGCGGTGATGTGACAGGTATCGCATCCGGAATAACCTTGATCGGAGCCGTAATAGACTGCAATTCGCTGATATGATCGGCTACCGGAACGAGACAGTCTGTTAGTTCAGGAGCTTGACTGGCGATCGGAGTACGGATGTTTTCAATGACCGGCGCCTGTGACCAGGCAACAGCATCAAGCAGGAGTCTCATGTCATTTATGGTATGGACATGGACAACATCACACTCTAATGCTTCGTCATATATTTGCCGGAACATGTCTTTTCCATGGAGTACTTTGGTGGGAACATCTTGACTTATTTCATCAAGAAGTTCTCCTCCGGCAACAGCCAGAATTAACTTCATTTCAAAATCCGGCGGATTATGGAGTCTGGGGAGCATACGTGTAATATTTCTCTCCACTCCACCGGTCTTCATATAAAAAAAGACATGAAGGATTTTCATATGTTCATTCTTTCGCGATAAGGGGAGACCTTTGAAAAATGCTTAATTTCGCTCAGGCCAGGCGGACGAACCCTCCAAAAAGACGGCGGGCAAGCTCCGCCCCCTTGGGTTTCATATATTTTATTCCAATAACTTATTATAAATATAGCTTATTTTGTTGTGATGCGAAACAATTCATTTGATGCCGACTACCAAAATAAATAAAAGATGAGTTCATTAATTTTTGGAGAATATTTCTTTGAGCTTTAACTTTTACTTGTAATCTGCAAAATATATGCCAGATTGTTTTAAATAATTTTTATCAATTAGTTAAAGAAGATATGCTTGGTGAAGGGTAAGAGATAGGCAAATATGTCACTATCATGACACTTTAACCTAAATTGAGCAATGTTTGGCTCGATCTGCACTGATCTCTTGCGCATCAAGGATTCGCGATAATCCTCGACATATCCACGGGTATGCTTGCGGTTTTCGCAAACCCTTATGCATCAAGATTTCAGCACATTTCTTCCCCAAAAATCGCTCAACTTAGGTTAAAATATTCGGTCATCCCCTGATTTAAAAGGATTGAGATGACTTCCCTCAGGGTAGTGATGAAATCGCTAAAATTTGCTTCCTGATACATGGCGATGATATTTTGTGGCAAAAACCGGGGTAAATCTCTTTTTAAGGCCTCTATGATGCTTGAGGTGG
>JAUVHU010000007.1 GCA_030593145.1 Desulfobacteraceae bacterium | reverse complement strand
GGCGGTATAGTCGCAATCGGTTTCATCGCTCTGGATGCTGCAGGTGGTTGGACTGCCCTGAATGAAGGCATTGCAAAACTGACTTCACCCGATGCTGTAGCTGCTTTAGGGGGGGAAGTAATGGATAAAAAAAGGACCCTTGATGGATTCAGCCATTACATAGCCGTTCCCGGAGTCATTCAGTTTGTTTCGTCGGGACCCAAGGCAGTCGGCGGCGCATGGACAGGTATCATGATCCTTTCTTATGCGTTCGCACTCATGGGCATTCAGTCCGCGCCTGCATTCTCAATGTGGTCATTTTCCAATAAGAACCCTAAACCTTTTGCTCCCCAGCAGGTATGGGCGTCCGCTTTTGGTATTGGTGGCATACTGATTTTCTTTACGGCCATACAGGGACTTGGCGGTCACCTTATCGGCGCTGATACCAGAATGATACAGGCAGGTTTTGCAACGGATGTCATGCATCTGGGCAAGGACCTTATGGCTATGCCCGGCAAGCAGGGAATGATCGTTCCTGGCCTGATCAATATCCTGAGTACGAGTGCTCCCTGGGCAATCGGTCTCCTGAGCGTATGCGCACTTGCAGCGATGCAGTCAACAGGCGCGGCATACATGTCTACTGCAGGTGGTATGCTTACCAGAGACCTTTATAAGCGCTTCATAGATCCTAAAGCATCTCACACAACCCAGAAACTATTCGGAAGAATAGGCGTTGGAATAATAGTTGTTGCTGCTCTGGTTGTTGCGACAACATCTCATGACGCTCTCGTTCTTCTTGGTGGTCTTGCTGTTGCTTATGGATTCCAGATGTGGCCGGCTCTTATCGGAATATGCTACTGGCCGTTTCTCACGAGAAGGGGTATAACAGTTGGTTTAATATTAGGTCTAATCGCGGTAACATGCACCGAGACAATCGGAACAAACTGGTTTGGTATAACTTCATGGGGCCGCTGGCCGTGGACAATTCACTCCGCAGGATGGGGTATTATTTTTAACCTCGGATCGGCAATACTAATATCCGCGTTTACACAGAACTCGGAATCACGTGCTCACAGGCAAAAATTCCATGATTTTCTGACAGAGCACGCAGGTTTGCCTAAAGAGAAAAAGAAACTGGTTCCGTTGGCAGTGATTGCTGTACTTGTCTGGTTCATGTTTGCCCAAGGACCAGGTGTTGTTATCGGAAATACCATATTCGGTAATCCGAATAACTCGGCTACCTGGATATTCGGGATTCCTTCAATCTGGGCATGGCAGATCGTTTGGTGGGCGCTTGGTGTCTGCATGATGTTTTTCCTTGCATACAAAATGCAAATGTCAACCATTCCTGCAAAAGAGGTTGAAGTTCTCACGGAAGACATAGGTGATATCAAAAAAGCACGATTAGATGTTGATAAACCTTAATTGAAAGATGTATAAAATGGGGGGATAAAAATATCCCCCCATTTTATTTGATATTGCAGTCATAGTAAGACCTTTGAAAAATGTTCAATTTTGCTCAAGTTTAAGGGCAATTCTGCAGGATAGCAGAATTGGACAACTGTCAAGTTGCCCGCATGGTAAGGGGCATGGATGTCCGAGTCAACGCAAAAATTGTTAACCCTCCATTCGATGATAGCGCTAATTGGGCAAAAGGGGGCATTTTGCAACGGTCTCATAGTACAAGCTTTTACTGGGAGATAAATTGACGACCGGATTATTAATATGGTATCTGATTTCATCTATCATGCTGGCAGCGGCGCTTTTCAGGCCAATCAGGAAATTTATTTTTGTGCAGATGGTCAGAAAGGCTGAACGGACACTTAAAAGGGATCTTACCGAACAAGAAAGAAAAGAGATAGAGAAAAAGATTATACCGATGACTGCATTTATCGTAGTAACCTTTGCCTTTATTTTTAACAAAATTCTTATATATAACTGTTTCCTGTCAAAATGAACAGAAATTTACTAACCGCAACAATAGGGCTGACTGTTGTAATTATCTTCGGATATTACTATTTTCAGTTTATGGCACATGAAAATGTTCCTGGTGAAAACAAGTGCCGGCTTGCAAATAAGTATTTACAGGACGGCAAACTTGATGAGGCGCTGAAAGTTTTTGACGAAGTCCTGGCCGAACACCCGGAATACAAAGAGGCCTATCACGGCAGGGCGATAACTCTTATGGAGATAAATGATTTCAAGGGATCACGGGAGTCCTTTGACAGGGCGATTAAACTTGATGAGAACTTTGCCGGGGCTTATGCTAACCGTGGCATCTTAAACGACCGGACAGGTAACTACGAAGATGCGCTAAAAGACTATAGAAAGGCGCTCGAACTCAATCCTGAAATTGCTGAAGGACCAGGCTTAATCTGGAGGTTCCTCCACAATGTCTCTGATAAACCGCCCTCAATTGCCGACAGATCGGATTATATTGAGGCAGAGCTTAAAAAGCCCGAAGCTGAACGTTTGCTCAGAATGCCTGAAATCGATGCGCAGCAGAGAATGTATAAAAAATAACTTTCTCCGAATTTAACACACTTCTTTATTCCCCCGCTTTTAACCTAAATTGAGCGATTTAATCAAATTCTCCAACAAAAATCTGAGTTTATGATCGTTTAAATTGCTGAAAGGAGGAACTGCTTTTTAAAAGGCAAGTTCTACTTTCAAGTTTTTATCTTTTGAGTTTTTATTTTTTGTGTTATTATCTTTGTATAATTATCTCATAGCAGGTTAATCACATGCCCCAGACAATACTTATCGTAGACGACGAACAGAGCATAGTTGTTCCGCTTAGGTTTTTAATGGAACAAAAAGGTTATAATGTCATTACTGCATCAAGCGGAGAAGATGCTGTTGATAAAATCTCAAAATTTCGACCAGACCTTATTTTGCTTGATGTAATTCATCCCGGTTTTGATGGTTTTGAGATCTGCCAGATAGTCCGCGAAAATCCAGAATGGAAAGACACCAAGATTATCCTTGTAACCACTATGGTTAGAGATGTGGATATTGCCAAGGGTTTGGCATTTGGAGCAAATGCTTATATAACAAAACCATTTTCTAATTCAGAAATAATGAAACAGGTCGGAGAGTTACTTAAACCTGAAATGAGCGATTAGCCATTAGCTTTTAGCTATTAGTCAAACTATATCAATATGTTAATAATAACATTTCACCAAATGATTGATAACTATACGAATGTATTTCATAAGAGCCAACGGCTAATTGCTAACAGCTAACAGCTTAACGCAGGTTAAAGGCGTCTGATGAATCCAAACAATAAATTCTGGTGGTTTGCAGCTATCGCTGTATCAATTATCCTTATCATTATTTCCTGCCTTGCTCTTTTGATTTGGCATCAGATATTGCCGGAAGAAAAGTTGCTTTTACTCAGCATTGTTAAACAGAATTTCTTATATATTTTCAGCGCTGCTTTTCTCATATTTGTAGGCTTAGGTTTTGCACTGGATAGTATTTTTCATGTGTATATTATCCCGACCAGCAAACTTGTTGAAGAGACCACGCTGATAACTTCTGTAAATCCTTCGCATCGCATATCTCTCGAAGGCAGTAAAGATATCATGCAGCTTGCCCAAATAATAAATGAAGGCGCTGACCGTTATGAGGAATTACAAAGAAATATTGAGCAAAAGATCGATCAGGCAAAGTCGAAGTCTGAAGGAGAGAAAAATATCCTTGCGGCTTTTATGTCCGAATTGCCGGAAGGGATGCTGATTTGCAATGCTGAAGGCCGGATTTTGTTTTACAGCAAACAGGTCAAACATATGCTTACGGGCGCAAATGATATTATTCCTGATTCAAAACCCGGCTCGGATAAAGCCTTGTTTGGAGCAGGGGAGAGTTTTATCGGCTTGGGACGTTCGATATTCAGTATTGTTGACAAAAACCTGATTGTGCATGCTCTGGACGAAATAGCAGAAAAATTAAAGCATAAAGAAGAGAATGTCAGTTCCAATTTTGTCGTTGTCGGCAAAGGTAATAAATTGTTACGGGCACAAGCTGTTCCCATTCTGAGTCATTTGAGAAAGTTTACAGGATTTATCATTATTTTTAATGATATTACAGAACAGACTGAAGCCGATAGAATTGTGAATTTTATGCTGCAATCTCTTACAAAGAGTATACGTTCTTCACTGGCCGGTATCAGGTCCAGTATTGAAGCCATAATCGAATATCCTGACATGGAAAGCGAGCAGCTTCAAAAATTCAGGAAAATTATCCATCACGAAAGTATAACCCTTGGCAGAGTTTTGGATAATATAAGTTCTGATTATTCCAGCCATTTTATAACCCAGTGGCCTCTTGTTCCAATACTTGACCAAAACTTTGTTGAACTAATAAAGAGTAAGGCCAAAGAAAAATTAGATATTATTATTGATATAGAGTATTCTGACGATCATAACAGTGTTAAGGTTGACAGCTATTCGATAATTTTAGGCATGTTATGTGTGCTGAATCAATTAAACACTGAAATAAAAAACAGAAAATTTACATGTAAAGTCGAAAGAAAAGGGATCTTTGTAAATTTTGATTTAATATGGCAGGGCAACCCGATAAAGAGTGAAACATTGCGAAAATGGGAGAACCAAATCCTGATTCTCAAAAATGAGGAGCTTCCATTAAGTTTAAAAGCGGTGTTACAGTATCATGAAGCGGAAATATGGTCAAATGTATGCGATGATGAAATGGATAAATCGTATTTGCGTTTAATTCTACCGGCTATAGAAACATGCGAGCCTGAAAATATAAGAAGAATCACCATTTTGCCGGAAAGCCGCCCTGAGTTTTATGATTTTGATATGTTCAGCCAGTCTGGCCAGGTTCCGGAACTGGACAATCGACCGTTAAGCGAACTTGTGTTTACTGTTTTTGATACTGAGACAACAGGCCTGAATCCAAGGGGAGGGGATAAAATAATTTCCATCGGATCTGTCCGGATTGTAAATTGCCGCCTGCTGCGTGATGAATATTTTGAACAGTTTGTTGATCCTGAACGTTTCCTGCCATTTGAATCAATAAAGATTCACGGCATTCAGCCTGAAATGTTAAAAGGTCGGCCAACTATCGACAAAGTACTCCCTCTTTTTTACAGATTTGCTGAAGATACTATTCTCGTTGCTCATAATGCTGCTTTTGATATGCGTATGCTTCAGATAAGTGAGGCTGAAACAGGAGTAAAGTTCATTAATCCTGTGCTTGACACTTTGCTGCTTTCAGCGGTTGTTCATCCGAGCCAGGCTAATCATGATTTAGAAGACATAGCCAAACGGCTTGGCATAAGCATAGTTGGCCGGCATACCGCCCTGGGTGATGCTATTGCAACAGGCGAGATTTTTCTCAAATTAATTTCGCTTTTAGCTAAACAGGGTATTTACACTTTAAAAGAGGCTCGAATTGCTTCTCAAAAAACCTATTATGCCCGTCTAAAATATTAGAGGATTAAAAAGATTGTATGGATAACTCAATGACAGAAAATAATGACCATGATCTGATAAAGGTCAAAGGTGAATTGATGGTCAGCGAGGCTGTCCAATTTTTATCGGAAGTGGTTCCTTTTTCCTTTCTTTCTGAAAAGGAACTAAAAGAAATCGCAGCGCATCTTTATACACCCCATTATTCAAAAAATGTTGTTCTGTTTTTTCAAGGTCGGTCAAAGGTGAATAATCTTTATATAATACGGAAAGGTGCTGCCGAGCGATATTATGAAGAAAATGGGCGGAAAACACTTCGCTGCAAGTTGAGTGAAAAGGATATGTATGGCGGAATTTCAATGCTTTTAAATGACGGAATTGCTGTCCGCACATTTAAAATCAATGAAGATTTGTTCTTATATGCTCTGCCTAAAAAGATTTTTTTAGATATTTGCGCACGATATGAATCATTCTCTGAATTTTTTACCGATGCATTTGGCAAACGGATGCTCGACAGTTCCTATGCTAAGATCTTTGCAAAAAACATTAAGCCTAAAGAAGAGGCTCTGCAATTCTTTAATCAGCCTGTTTCAAGTATATTTACCAAGACTCGGGCTTATTGTAATACTGATTTGCCTGTTCGGAAAGCCGCGGTGTTGATGAACCAGAACAAATGCAGCGCTATTTTGATAAAAAGTTCGGATGGAGAATTTGTGGGAATAGTTACTGACGCCGATTTAAGAAAAAAAGTTATTGCATCAGGATCTGACATTGAAAAACCTGTTTCTGAGATTATGTCATCTCCCCTGGCAACAATTTCAGCACAGGCGCTTGTTGTTGAAGCTCTTCTAATAATGATGCAGAAAAATATTAAACACCTTGCTGTAACAGATAGTGATGAAAAAGTTATCGGAGTGGTGACTAACCGGGATCTGCTTATAGCGCAGGGGCAGTCGCCCCTCCTGCTTATTCGCGATATAAGTTCCGCGGACAGCGTGGAAGATATTATTGACATACACAAACAAATGCCAGGATTAATACAGAACTTGATAAGCAGCGGCGCTAAAGTAAAGAATGTTACAATGCTGATTACTACAATTTCAGATGCTATATTAGATAAATTAATCGGGTTTGCTATTGATGAATTAGGCGCGCCTCCCGCCGCATTTGTATTCATGATATTAGGCAGTGAGGGGAGAAAAGAACAGACCCTTAAAACCGATCAGGATAATGCGATAATCTTCGAAGATGTTTCAGAAGAATCACGACAAGGGGTTCAAGACTATTTTATAAAGCTTGGGGAAAAAGTCTGTACATGGCTTGATCAGGCGGGATACGCGTTTTGTAAAGGTGATATAATGGCAAAAAATCCCAAATGGTGCCAGCCGTTATCTGTCTGGAAAGAATATTTTTCAACATGGATTCATGCGGCGGAACCTGAAGATTTGCTTCAATCAAGCATTTTTTTTGACTTTCGCGGCGGTTATGGTGATAATAATTTAATAGCCCAGTTGCGAAAATTTCTCTTTGATTCACTTAGCGGATGGTCGGGATTCTTTCGACATCTTACCGAAAACGCATTGCTCTTTAAACCTCCCATCGGCTTTTTCCGGAATTTTGTGGTTGAATCAAAAGGTGAGCATCAAAACTCTTTTGATATTAAAAACGCAATGATGCCGATTGTCGATTTTGCAAGGATATACGCTCTGAAAAACAGAATTGAAGAAACAAATACCCAGGAAAGACTGAACCAGCTTTATTTAAGAAAGATTTTATCAGAGCCGGATTATAATGAAATTGAGCTGGTTTACAGCTTTCTGATGCAAATGAGATTCATGCGGCAGGTTGCATCAGTTATTGAAGAAAATGAAAAACCTGATAATTATATCAACCCAAAGAAGCTTTCCAGTATTGAGCAAACAATGTTGAAAGAGATTTTTAAAACGATAGAAAAATTTCAGTCAAAATTGGGCTTTGAATTTACAGGGTTAGCTTAAACTCATGCCGCTTTTAAAACTTTATATAGATCAGAAGGTTGCTGATTCACCTGGGGTTGTTTGTATAAAATCGCGTCTTAATCTGCCTTTTTCAATAGTACAAAATGCGCACGAAGTTTTTAAAGCAATATCTTCTGCTGACGATCCTGTCCAAAAGGGGAAAGAGGTCCTTTTTCTTACACAAAACAAGGGCGCTTTTATCAGGGATTGTCCCGGAACCCGCTATTATACCTGTTGCGGTTATAAAATACTGCACATAGGAACTTTCTGCGTCATGGACTGCTCATACTGCATACTTCAGTCTTATTTCCATCCGCCTGTTCTTCAGTATTTCGTTAATCATGATGACCTGCTGGCGGAATTGGACAGCCTGTTTGCTGAAAAAAAGCTATGCAGAATAGGAACCGGTGAGTTTACAGACAGCATGATCTGGGAAATGTGGACCGACCTGTCTGATCTGCTTGTGCCAAAATTTGCCGGGCAGTCTCATTCAGTATTGGAACTTAAGACCAAAACAACAGCTATTGATAAGCTGGAACATCTCAATCACAACCGGAAAACAATAGTTTCATGGTCGCTTAACACAAATAAAGTAATTCAAAATGAAGAACGCAATACATCTTCGCTTTCCGCAAGATTAAAAGCAGCGGCCAAATGCGAGTCCTGGGGATATCAGCTTGCTTTTCATTTTGACCCGATGGTTATCTATGACGGATGCGAAGAAGATTACAGGGAAGTAATAAATCAGCTTTTTTCTCATATTTCCTCGAAAAATATTGTATGGATAAGCTTGGGCACATTCCGTTTCATGCCTTCCTTAAAATCAATCATTCAAAAACGTTTTCCTGAATCAAAAATTATATACGGAGAATTCATATCGGGCATGGACGGCAAAATGAGATATTTTAAGCCTCTGCGTATAAAACTTTACCAAAAAATGGTATTCTGGATAAAAGAAATAGCCCCTGATGTGCTGATATATTATTGCATGGAAGATGATGAAGTATGGGAAAAATCTCTCGGATTTGTTCCATCCGACAGGGGAGGGCTGCCGAAAATGCTTGATAACAGCGCTATGCAGCATTGCGGACTGTTTCCAGAGTAAATCAGGTGCCACAATAAGCAAAGATTTTTTCAAGGGTCTTAATTATTGGCAAAATCTTACCGGAACTAAAGTCAAAAGCAGGGCCGCATTAATATACGGAGGTAACAACTCTGTAATACGCAATTACATGTTCTCTTTTATATGCCATATTATATTCCTTTCAAAGCTGTATTAAATAGCGTAATATTATATTATAAAGAAAATATATAGCGTTAATATGCAGATTTTTTTCTGCTTAATACAATACGTTATGCGTAAAAGGTAAAACAAAGCATGGAACAAAAATTTCGTAATTGGCTTATTAGGAGAGGATATTCAGAAACTGGTGCTGCATATGCTTATCCGCGTGCGATTCATTCTATTTCAGAGCACTACTCAGAGCAAACTGGAGAACAGATTGATATTTATTCAATAACAAATCAAAACGAAATTAGTCAATTAGCACATGATTATAGTCAAGCTGGTAAATATTCAGAATTTGGTTATAAGACACATAGTTTGTATAGGGCAGCGATCGCCAGATATTCAGAATTTTTTGTTTACAAAAATGGAGACACTTCTCACACACCAGATATAGAAAGCATAGAAGAAATAAATAACGGAATGGAGTCAGAACCTGTCAGTTCTCAAACTAATTTTGCTTATGAGCGAGACCTGCAAACAACCTTATGCGCTCAAATTTCAGAGTTATTTCCTGATTACAAAATATTCGGTGGACAGAACCAAGGAGTGGAGTATTCCATAGAAGGAAGAAGAATTGATGTTCTTTTAGAGCATATTGAATCTGGTAATTTATTGGTAGTAGAACTCAAGTCAGGTGTTGCTGATTTCAAAGTGTTTGGTCAAATATCAATGTATATTGGACTACTTCAAAAACAATTCGCTAATAAATCAATATCTGGTGTTATTGTAGCTGGAACAATTGATGCAAGTTTGAGGCAAGCATGTGAAATCACGGACAAGATAGAACTTAAAATTTATAGAATGAGCATAGAGCTTGAAAACGCATAACAAAAGGATGAACTCTGACTGAAAAAGCCTGGCCGTTTTTTGGTCTCTACAAATTTTGTTGTTTATCAATCTTTCTTCGCTTTTTAGCCATATTTTGTTTGCTTTTTCATCAGGTTATCCTTGCCGTTATACGGCACACGTGGTGTCTAGTTGGTACGAATAAATTCTACTAAACCAAACAAATAAACCAAGATAAAAAGGATTACTTCAATAAATGACAGTGGATGGAAAACAGCTCAGTAACCCTTTTTCGACAGGCAGTGGTGGCTCAAGATTTGAGGCCAATATCCAGGCCACATTTGTCACCTTGATGCTATGCGGTGGTTACGCTCCCTGCTTGCCCTCATGGCCAATCGTAGAGATAAAGTTACAGGGCGCAGTAGCAGGCTATGGTACAGATGATCTGATAGTTTTCGTTGAAAACCCGGTAAACAACGATCGCCGACGGTTACTTGGGCAGGTAAAAAACTCGATAGCAATCACCACCAAGAGCAAATTATTTGCCGAGGTTATTCAAGCAGCCTGGAATGATTTTAATAATCCCGAGGCCTTCACCAGAGGAAAGGACATAATCGCCTTAATTACTGGGCCAATCAGCGCCACCGATACCGATGGGGTTAATGGACTATTAGAGCAAGCCCGCCATACACGCGATGCCGATGAGTTTCTAACCCAGATTGCTAGGGCTAATTTTTGCTCAAACAATGTCAGGAATAAAATGGCAGCCTTTAAAGCGCAGCTTAAAGCCGCCAATAAAGGGATTGATATTGAAGATGAGGACTTATATGAGTTCCTTAAACATTTCCATCTCCTCGGTTATGACCTTGCGAAAAAGGGAAGTGTCGTTTCATCGCTACTGCAATCACATATTGCACAGTTCAATAAGGATATTCCCGATAAAATCTGGTATCAGGTAGTCAATGAGGTACAAGACTTTAATCAATATGCGGGGACAATCACTCTCGATACTCTCCCTGATGATCTGGTCGAACATTTCAGAGAGCCTGAGATCAAACATATACCTAAAGAGCTTGCCAAGGAAGAAGTAGATGGTGAAGGTGTGGAACAGCCGGCTGCGACTGATTGGAATCAGCACACATCTGCTCAAAAGCAGGCAGTTGCAAATCTAATCGGCAGTTGGAATGAAAGTAATGAGGCTGACATCGCGGTTGTTACGCAGATTGTTGGCGAGGATTACAGCAACTGGATAGCTGATCTGCGAGAGACATTACAGGTTCATGATTGCCCGTTATCTTATAAAAATGGCCTCTGGGGCTTCAAAGATCGGTTGAGATCCTGGCAGGAGTTAGGAAACAGGCTTTTTGACGATCACTTGGATACTTTCAAAGCCGTTGCCATAGAGGTTCTCCGAGTTGACGACCCTTCTTTTGAGCTGCCTGGTGAAGAGCGATACGCCGCTGCCATCCACGGAAAAGTGTTACCGCATTCTGACAATTTACGTGAGGGGCTGGCAGAAACATTAGCGCTTATTGGTAGCCGGTCAGCCTCCTTGACTAATTGCACCCTGGGTAAGGCAGATGCTATTGCCTTGCTTTTAGTGCGCGAGTTGTTCGAGGAAAGTGATTGGGTTCGCTGGGGCAGCCTGAATAGCTTGCTACCAATTCTTTCGGAAGCAAGCCCAGATGAGTTTTTGTTGGCTGTAGAAAATGCAATCGCTGCTACACCTTCGCCCTTTGATAAGTTATTTGAGCAAGAAGATACGGGTGTTTTCGGCAGAAACTATATTACTGGCCTGCTATGGGCGCTTGAGGGAATCGCTTGGGAGGGAATTTACTTGAGTCGCACTGCGGTTGTCTTGGCAGAGATAGCCTCACATGACCCCGGCGGAAACTGGGCAAATAGGCCCGATAATTCATTGACAGATATTTTTCTTCCCTGGTTGCCACATACATTAGCTTCCGTTGAGAAGCGACAAGCAGTACTTAAGACAATCTGTGTTGAGCAGCCTAAGGTAGCTTGGAGGTTACTGGAGAGCTTACTGCCAAATCAACATACAACGACTTCCGGCACTCATAAACCGAGCTGGAGAGAAACGATACCTAAAGACTGGGAGAAAGGTGTCACAAACAGAGAATATTGGGAGCAGTCCCGGTTTTGTGCTGAATTGATTGTTGAACAAGCTGGTTTTGATGTCGTTAAGCTCGCGTCTTTGGCGGGTAACTATGACCATTTGCCACCGTCTGCCTCTGAAGCATTGAGAGATAAGCTGCTATCGGAACATTGTTTAAAGCTCCCGGAGCAAGAGCGTATGCCACTCTGGGCAGCATTGTGCAAATTAATTGCCCGCCATCGCCGTTTTCCAGAGGCTGAGTGGACCTTGGGGGATGATTCCCTACTTCCAATGGAGGAAATAGCGAGTCAACTAGCCCCCAAAAGCCCGAGTCTCCTGAATAAACGTCTGTTTTCAGATGCTGATGCTTATATCTATGAAGGCGATGGGGATTGGCAGGAAGAGCAAGAGAAACTATTCCAAATACGGAAAGCCGCCATAGGAGACATCCTGGGTGAAGGTGGGCTCCCCCAGGTACTAGCGTTTGCTTCGACAGTTTCCAATGCTCACCTTGTGGGTGAAGTGCTGGCGGATTTGGATAAACCTGAGTTTGATGCAGAACTTTTACCTGGTTTACTGGATATGGCAAATCAAATGCTCTGGCCGTTAGTTGCGGCCTATTCATGGCGTCGGAGGTTCATGGGCAACTGGCAGTGGTTTGATGATATTAACAAGACAGGCTGGGAGCCAAAGCAGATAGCATTACTGTTGTGTACTTTGCCATTTGAGAGAAATGCCTGGGATAGAGCTGCACAGTTGCTTGGTGAAAACGAAGATGAGTACTGGAAAAACACCAGCGCCAATACCTATCAGACAGAGGACGATACTGAGTATGCTCTCGAAAAATTGATTGAATTCGGCCGGCCAAATGCTGCGATTGAGGGGTTTAGGAGAGACTTATTTAAGAAGAAAGATATAAATCCGGACTTGGCCTGTGAAGCTTTGCTATCGTTAGCCCAGGCAGAAGAGCCGACTGGAAGAATTGACAGTTACCACATCACCGAGATTATTAAAGCTCTTCAAAAGAATGCTGCCACTGATCAAGATAGGCTGTTTCATGTTGAGTGGGCATATGTAACTTTGTTTGACAGGCACAGTGATGGCTCCCCAATCACCTTGGAGAACAGGCTGGCTTCTGATCCCGGCTTTTTCTGTGAGCTTATTCAATTGATCTATCGTGCTGAGGGCGTTGAACCAGAAAAAGAGCCTTCCGAGCAGCGTCGTAACATTGCCACTAACGCATACCGCTTACTTTCTACATGGAGTGTTGTCCCCGGTGCTCGGAAGGATGGAGAGTTTGACCCAGATGCGTTTACGGAATGGCTAAGTGCTACGGAAGAAATAGTCAAAGCCTCGGGTCATTATGATGTTGCGATGATTCAGCTTGGAGATGTGCTCGTTAATTCCCCAGAGGGGTCAGATGGCTTATGGATTCACCCCGTGATTGCCGAAGCTATGAATAGCAGAGAGCGCTCTAGCTTACGAGATGGCTATAGCACAGGTATTTTCAATACTCGGGGAGTCCACACTGTTGACCCAGAAGCCAAACCAGAGCGGGAACTGGCCGAAAAGTATCGACAGCGAGCAGATCAGGTTGAGAATACTGGATACCAACGATTAGCTACGACCTTACGGGGTGTAGCCGATAGTTATGACCGAGATGCTGAACGAATCATTTCACGCGGTGGTGTTCCTCATTGAGTAGCCGTATAACAATACAAATTAACTCGGACTGGCAAAAGCCGCGCCTCTTCGCTCTGCGCCTTTTGCCAGCCGGTTATTTGCGACGTTGAGCCTGTCGAAAAAGTACTTGAACAACCTTTTAATAGTTGAAACAAAGCGTTACTGTGGTAGACTGCTGTTACTGTCATTACGAATTAACCGATGGAGAACCACAGATGGCGCGATACAAATATTACAACTACGATCAGCTGATGATGGTGCCTGTATCCTTAGAGAAACAACTGATACCAGGCACATTGGAATATGCGATACATCATGTTGTTGAAGAACGCCTTGACATAAGCATGTTTGACGATCGTTATCGCAATGATGAAACAGGTCGCAAGGCGATAGATCCGAAGGTGCTGATAAAGATTGTGCTTTTTGGCTATTCACGGGGGCTGATCTCATCACGATCTTTGGAGCGAGCCTGTAAGGAAAATATTACGTTTATGGCTCTTACCTGTGGACAAAGACCTGATCACAGTACAATCGCGGCCTTTGTATCATCATTAGATAAAGAGATTGAGTCGTTGTTCACCAAAGTACTGCTAATTTGCGATGAAGAGGATTTGCTGGGTGGCACTCATTTCAGTTTGGACGGATTGAAACTTTCCTCGAATGCTGCAAAGGAGTGGAGTGGTAAGTTTGAGGATTTAAAAAAGAAACAGGAAGCGCTGGAAAGGAAAGTAAAAGAGGTTGTTCGTGAGCACCGAGCATCAGATAAACAAGAACTCGACAGGTCTTCTTCAGATCGGAAACGTCGGGAGAAGCGGATCAAGGGGCTGAAACAGAAAGCGGAACGTATTGAGAAGTTTCTTTCTGAAAACAAACCTAAGATTGGTTCCAGAAGCAAGGAGATCCAGAGTAACGTCACAGATAATGAATCAGCAAAAATGGCCACTTCACACGGTGTATTGCAAGGCTATAACGCCAATGTAGTAGTTGATGAAAAACAACAGGTAGTGTTACATGCAGAGGCTTTCGGAAAAGGGGAAGACGCCTCAAGCATGGAGCCGATGTTGGATGGGACTAAGGATAAACTGGAAGCAATTGGTTGGAAAGACCCTTTGAAGGATAAACAAGTCAGCGCTGACACCGGCTATTACAGCGTAAAAAATCTCGAGGCATGTAAGAATCATGAAGTTGATGCTTACGTGCCGGACCCTCAGTTCAGAAAACGGGATGTTCGTTTTGCAGACGCAGGTCGTCATCGCCGTCCTGTAGACAAGCGCAAAGAAAAATATAAATCTAAAAAGCGTTTCTTCAGCGTGGAAGACTTCAAGCTTGATGATAATACCGGTAAGCTTATCTGTCCTGCCGGTCATGGGTTATACGTAAAGAACAGAAATTTCCAGACAGCTGATGGATACAAAGCCATTGCTTATCAAGCTCCTAAAATGGCGTGTCGTGATTGTAACCTGCGTTCAAAATGTTTGCGGAATCCGAATACCGTGTCACGACAGGTTCATGTTTTTTATGGGAAACGTCCAGGCAGCCTCACAGATGAAATGAAGGGTAAGATCGACACAAAAGAAGGCCGCCGCATTTATAGCAAGCGTTTGGGTATTGTAGAACCTGTTTTCGGCAATATTCGCACATGCAAGAGAATGGACAGGTTTACCTTACGTGGGCATATCAAGGTCAATATTCAATGGATGTTATACTGCCTGGTTCACAACATTGAAAAGATTTGCAACTTCGGGAAAAACTATGCCATGGCATAAAGATAATAGGAGATATGGAGATATATCCTTCTGCAAACACTCTATTGGTTGTTATAGAGACACTTATTTTCGTTCATGAAGTATAGATCTTAGTAAATATTCCAATTTCCATTAATATTTTACTGCGCTGTCACGAATATTGTATTGGGAAGTGCTTTTTCGACAGCCTCGTTATGATTAAGACTAAATGAATCTATTCTGGTCAACACAGGCACTGACCCAGTCAAAAGAAGATCACCTCACGGAATTCTTTGCTGCCGCGTTAACACTCAATGAACATGTGCGCAACGCATATGCTGAACTCGTTTTCGGTCGTTATTCTCAAGAAAACGGATGGAGAAACCCTGTTATCGAAAAGGTGGAAACGCAAGTTTTGTACGATGGCACTAACTGTTGTCCAGACATGCGGCTAACCTTGGCTGACGGGCACATTGTCATATGTGAACACAAGATTGACGCTTTTGAAATACAGGGATCAGGAGCGGATGATCGATTACAACTCGAAAGATATTTGGACCTACCAATCGATGGACTGGTTTACGTTCGGTCGTCTTGGAAGTCTCCGGCTCAAGCCGTATTAGAGAATCCAAAATACATAAAACCGTCCGAAAAAGAACTCTTTCTATGGAGGGATTTTTACAACATTGTCGCTCAATCCGATGATCAGTTTGTCGCCTGGATCAAAGAAGGTTTTGAGACACTGGGTTTTACCCCGCCTCACCCCATTATTGGTGAGCTTTCAGGGCCAGATCCTGAAGAAAACTCGAGGAATCGCAAGAATTTTGCCAAGTTATGGAGTAGCACGAGGTCTTTCGCAAGTCAATCGGGATGGAAAGTCGGCTCAGGCTCAATTGTTGAACTCTATCTCTCCCAAAGCCCTACATCTCTGGCTACTGATGTATTTGTCTCACCAGCAATGCTGAACAGGTTCCTTTTCCGTGTGACCCCTGGTAAGCGAAAGCTGGATGAAGTACTTACGGTATTAAAGCAAGTCTCCGAATCGTTACCCGTTCCCACAGAAATAAGTGAAACTATAGTTCGTCGAAAGGAAAGAAAAGTCCCAGTAGCGGATGTCACCACTTCTCTTAATATGGTTATCGGGAAAACCACACAAAGTACAGAGGAAATAGAAAGAAGGCTGCTCGAATTTGTCAGAACATTCTTATCAGCATTGAACAGCAGCCACTGAGGAAAAGCAATCATAACAACCGCATACACTCTAACAAGCAGGGTCGGGCGGTTGTAACATTTGCCAAGTTTGAATAAAATGTAGCATTTACAAATGCCTGTTTCCCTGCTTGTAGGTGATGCGGAGACGTTATGCGTTTCTTGTTTTATTTATTGCATACATTATTTAACGGAGAATTGATATGAAATTTGAGAGCAAACTGGTCCCTATTATGAGAGAAGGGGTTGATATAATTAAAATGGAGCTTTTCAGACAACTTAAAGCCCGGCTTTCCACAATATATAATAGCCGCGAGCCATCATATATTGGCAAATTATCCGGGGCTGTTATCAATGAGTTGTTTGCTACGACTAATGAGGAAAAATCTTTCGCAAGATTTGCAGAAGAAAACAGAGCGCTGATCAAAGAAGAGATTGAAAATGTTGCGACAGAGTTAAAGGAACTGCGTATCCCTTTGACCGATGCCATGCGTGTTCATGTTATATGCGACTATCAGGAGGGCATAGACAGTTCATCAATTCTTGGCCGGGCACAAGAACTTGGAATTCTGATTGTTGAACAGGAAATGCCTCTACCAAAAAATTTTCTGAACATGGTTCGAAAACTCGGCAAATCACTTAGTCTCCTTGTTTCTTAAGCCGATTACCAGTGCCATTTAAAAAGGTAAAGAATCCTAGCCCAGAGGACCAGGCTTTAGCTATCCCCAGAGGGGATTTGCTTTACATGAAAAAGATGAACGTCGAACATCGAACGTTCAACATCGAACATCGAATGTGGATATCGCTTCGCTTATTTTTTTAATAAAATTGAAACGCCGAAGGCGTACCATAATTCGACGTTGGAAGTTCGATGTTCGATGTTGGACGTTCCTTTTTTAAACACAAAAAATCCAAGGCAGAGCCATCTATCTCTGACCTGGCCCAAAGGACCAGGTTTTCCATGTTGGAATAAAAAATCCACCCCTTTTGGGAGATGGATTTTTTTATTAGCTCGTTGGTGTTGAGAAAGAAGGCGCTTTAGAGACTTATTCATTACTCTTTTTTATTTCTTCAATAAGCTTCTGTGATATCTGCGCAGGCACTTCGTCATAATGAGAAAATTCCATAGTAAACATACCCCGGCCGCCTGTCATCGATCTGATGTCCGGCGCATAGGTCAAAAATTCGGACATCGGCACATGCGCATTGACGATCTGATTTTTTCCCTTATTATCCATGCCAAGCACTTTTCCGCGTCTGCTGTTTAAATCCCCCATAATATCACCCATAAATTCATCAGGCGTGGTAACCGAGACATTCATAATCGGTTCCAGCAAAACAGGCTTAGCCTCAGAAATTGCATTTCTAAAAGCAAGGGAGCCGGCTATTTTAAACGCCATTTCAGATGAATCTACTGCATGAAAGGAACCATCATCCAAAGTAACTTTAAAATCTACACATGGAAATCCGGCCAAAATACCTTTTTGGGATGCTTCTAATATACCTTTTTCTACAGCAGGTATGTATGTCTTTGGTATTGAGCCACCTACTATTGCATTGACAAATTCAAAACCTTTTCCCTTGGGAAGCGGCTCCATTTGAATCCAGCAATCTCCATACTGACCATGGCCCCCTGATTGTTTCTTATGTTTCCCCCGGACCCTGACCTTCTTCTTGATTGTTTCCTTATAAGGGACTTTAGGGGTCTTAAGATTCACCTCTACATTAAATTTCCTTTTTAGCTTTTCAATTGTAGCTTCAATGTGAATCTGACCTCTTCCTGATAGAAGAATCTCTTTTGTTTCGGAATTTCGTGTAATGGATAAAGAAATATCCTCCTCCAGAAGCTTTGACAAAGAGCTGAATATTTTGTCCTCATCTCCCTTATTTTTAGCCTCAACAGCAAAAGAAATAAGCAGGGGAAGAGCTTTAGCGCAATTAAACTTTATTATGTTGCTTTCACCGCAAAGCGTATCGCCTGTTGAAGTGTCTTTAAGCTTGGCAACCGCAACGATGGATCCGATTTCGGCTCCTGTTGCTGTTTTTTGCTCTTTGCCGGCAAGCCGCAACAACTGATTGTATTTTTCCTTTGAGTTTTTATTGACATTTAAAAAAGTTCCATCTTTTCCAAGACTTCCTGAAACAATCCTGAATATTGAAAGACGTCCGGCATAAGGATCGGCAACTGTTTTGAAAACAAAAGCTGAGAATGGAGCATCCGGATCGGAGCTTCTTTCAACTTCATTTTCATTTGCAGGATCAATACCCGCAAATGGGCCTCTTTCAAGAGGTGAAGGCATGCAATTAATAATGGAATCTGACAAAAGATCGATTCCTATGTTACCTGTTGCTGATCCGCAAAGTACAGGCACAAAACTCCTTGACAGTGTGCCTTTTTTTAATGCGGCTTTTATATCATCGTCAGACAGAGTTTCCCCTTCAAGATATCTCTCAAGAAGATCGTCATCTGTTTCAGCAACGTTTTCAACCAGAACTTCCCTTTCTTTTTTTACCAGATCCTGCATATCAGAAGGAATGTCAATCTCTGTTGATTTACCATTATCATCATAAGTATATGCTTTCATGGCAACAAGATCTACCATGCCGTTGAAATCAGCTTCCGATCCAATAGGAAGCTGCAATATAATCGGTTTTGGTTTGAAATTATCTGTCGCATCTTTGAATACACGAAAAAAATCCGCTCTCTCTCTGTCCAGTTTGTTGATGAAAATAAGACATGACAAGTTAAATTCCTCTGCAAAATCCCATGCCTGTTCGGTCTGCACTTTTACTCCATCTATAGCATCAATCAGCACAAGGACTCCATCAGCAGCCTGCATACAGTTTTTTGTATCTGAAAAGAAGTTTTGATCGCCTGGAGTATCAATAAGATTAATAGTATGTTTTTTCCATTCATAGTCGTGGAAGCCAGAACTTATGCTAATATTTCGTTTAATTTCTTCTGGTTCAAAATCCATAACTGTATTACCGTCTTCAACACGTCCCAGCCTGTTTGTTGCACCTGCATTAAAAAGCATCACCTCAGCAAGAGATGTTTTGCCGGCACCACCGTGGGACACAAGAGCAATATTTCTTGAGAATTCAAATTTACCCATTTAAGCTCCTCTCTACATGAAAATTTAAAACTGCCTGAAAAAAAACATAGTAAAACTTCAATTATGACCGTTCACAGTATGAGACCTTTGCAAAACGCTCTCTTTTGCCCGATTACTGCGTCAGGCTCAAATTCCAATCCTCGAAATATTCAATATATTCCTCGGGTTAAAATTTTCGCGTTGACTCGGGGCATCCATGCCCCTTACCCTGCGGGCAACTTGACAGTTGTCCAATTCCGCTATCCTGCAGAATTGCCCTTGTACTCGAACAAAATTGAACATTTTTCAAAGGTCTCAGTATGTATAGCTTTTAAAACCGTAAAAACAAATTTTATATATATTAAGCATATAAAAATCAAGACTTATCAAAAAAATTACAACCGTGAACCAAAGAAATTATAAATTCTCTATTTCCGTTTGCACCAAGTATTGGAGAAGGAACGACAGATTCACACAGCATCCCGAGTCCGGTAAAAAAAGATGACAGATCTTTTATTACTTCATCATGCAACGCACTGTCACAAACTATACCTCCCTTTCCAACCTTTTCTTTTTTCACCTCAAACTGGGGCTTTATTAGAGCAAGAATCCTCCCGTTTTTCTTTAAAAACTTCAGTACTGCCGGAACAACTATCTTAAGAGAAATAAAAGAAACATCGATCGTAATAAGATCAACAGGAAGGGGAATGGTTTTATCCGGTATATACCGGACATTTGTTCGTTCTATAACAACAACACGTGGATCCTGTCTCAGTTTCCATGCCAGTTGTCCATATCCAACATCAACGGCATAAACACATTTTGCGCCATGTTGCAATAGACAGTCTGTAAATCCTCCAGTGGAAGCTCCGATATCAAGGCATACAAACCCGCGGATATTTATATGGAGAGATTGAAGAGCCTCTTGAAGTTTGAGGCCACCCCTGCTTACATAAGGAATATCCTTTCCTTTAATAGCGATATCGTCATTAATTGATACAGCCACGCCGGGCTTATCAATAGGCTGATTGTTTACGAGTATTCTTCCCGTCATGATAAGGGCTTGAGCCTGTTGTTTGCTTTGAACAAGCCCTTTTTCAACCAATACAATATCAAGCCTTTTTTTGGGCGGCATTAGCTCATTTCAAATTTTGAAGTTCATAATAATTCAGTTACTATGACACCAAGAACAAGTACTAAAAAGATGAACATCGAACAAGTACTTAAAAAATGAACATCGAACGTCCAACGTTGAACATCGAATGATGAAATTGCTCCTGCCGCGACGGGCGCGAGCACGGCGGGTCGCTCTGTCAGTTTATAAATTGGCAGAATACCTTATTCGAAATTCGACGTTGGATGTTCGATGTTGGACGTTCATCTCTTAGTGCCTTGGCACCTGAACTCCTACAGAAGTTTTTTGGCCGTACTTACTATAGCGGATACATCTATGCCATATTTTGTCCTGAGAAAGTCCTGTGGGCCATGCTCAACAAAAATATCCGGCATGCCCATACGTTCAAGGCTAAAATCTGTTATACCTTTATCATTTAAGCATTCAAGAACAGCGCTTCCGAATCCTCCCTGGCGCACATTTTCTTCTACAGTTATTAAACGCGGTATTTTTTTCGCAAGTGTGCATATAAGATCAGCGTCAAGCGGTTTAATAAATCGGCAATTAACAATTGTGGCGGATATTCCCTGTTCCGCAAGCATCTTGTGAGCGGAAAGAGCTTCGCACACAGATTCGCCTATAGCCAGGATAAGAATATCATCACCTTCTTTTAATACCTCTCCTTTGCCGATGGGAATCGGGGTAAAAATGTCATCGATTTTAACGTCTCGACCCGTTCCCCTGGGATATCGAAAGGAAATTGGGCCGTTATGAGACAGGGCAGTTGTCAGCATCCGGCAAAGCTCATTTTCATCCTTTGGAGCCATAACCACCATATTGGGAAGGCTTCTGAGATATGAAAAATCGAACAGCCCATGATGTGTTGGGCCGTCTTCTCCGACAATGCCACCCCTGTCAATGGCAAAGACTACAGGAAGGGCCTCTATACATACATCATGTACTATCTGATCATAAGCCCGCTGTAAAAATGTGGAATATATTGCTACGACAGGCTTGAAACCTTCGGTGGCCATACCAGCGGCAAATGTTATGCCGTGCTGCTCAGCTATCCCCACATCAAAAAACCGGTCAGGATAGGTGCTTGCAAACTTTGTCAGCCCGGTGCCTTCGGGCATGGCAGCAGTAACAGCAATTATTTTCTGGTCCTCTTTTGCAAGTTTGACCATGGCGTCGCCGAAAACCTCTGTATATGTGGGAATAGATTTTTTGCTGGATGAACAATTTCCAGTTTTCACATCAAAACTGCCAACTCCATGAAAATAAACAGGATTTTTTTCTGCCGGAGGATAACCCTTTCCTTTTTTAGTTGTGACGTGCAGGAGTACCGGCTCGTCAATATCCTTAATGTTATTCAGGATATCGATCAGATGATCCAGTTTGTGTCCGTCAATAGGGCCAAAATATTCAAAGTTGAATGCCTCAAATAATATGCCTGGAGTAATAAAGGTTTTAAAGGATTCCTTTGATCGTTTTGCAAATTGATAAATATCCTCTCCGATTTTAGGCACTGATTTTAAAAAAACACCAAGCTCTTTTCTTAAATCCTGCAGATATTTTGTTGAAAAGGTACGGCTTAAACATGAGGATAGGGCGCCTACATTGCGAGCTATGGACATATCATTATCATTTAATATAACTATTAAATTCTTGTGAATGTCACCTGCCTGATTCATCCCTTCATAGGCAATCCCCGCAGTCATGGAGCCGTCTCCTATAATAGCGACAACTTTGGATGTATCTTTTTTTAGACGCTTGGCACATGCGATTCCCAGCCCTGCCGAAATTGATGTGCTGCTGTGTCCGGTAGAAAAAGCGTCGTAAGGACTTTCACTCATACGTGTAAAACCGCTGATTCCATCAAGTTTTCTCAGAGTATGAAATTGTTCTCTGCGTCCGGTAAGCAGCTTGTGAGCATAAGACTGGTGGCCGACATCCCATATAATTTTATCATCTGGAGTATTGAAAACGTAATGGATGGCGATTGCCAGCTCAACAGCTCCAAGGCTTGACGCTAAATGGCCGCCGTTTTTGGATACCACCTCAACTATTATTTTGCGTATTTCTGAAGCAAGAACCGGAAGATCCGATCGTGAAACGCGCTTTAAATCTGCTGGCGAATTTATTTTGTTAATAATGCTCATATATCGAGACCTTTGAATAAATAGTTCTGCCACTAAGTCACAAAGACACAAAAGGCTGAATATGATTGATAAATTGAGGAATTGCGAATTGAGGAATTAAAAGTGACAACATCCTTCAATTTGGAATTCCTAAATTCCTAAATTATGAATTTAAAAGAATTATATTATAATCTTGGTGTCTTAGTGCCTTTGTGGCTGAACTATTACCTTCCATCAATATTTTCTTTCAATAATATAATTAGCAATAGCTCGAAGCGGATTAGAATTCTTATCAAAAGATTCAAGAGATTGCAATGCGTTGTTTATCAGGTTTGTCGCAAATTCCTTAGATTTTTTAAGACCCATAATAGAAGGGTAGGTGCTTTTTTTACGATTTTTATCTGTACCAACGGCTTTGCCCATAATATCCGGGTCACCTTCAACATTAAGGATGTCATCGGTTACCTGAAAAGCAAGTCCAATGTTTTTTGCATAAACTTCAAGCTGTTTAATCTGGTTATTAGTCCCGCCACCCAAAATAGCGCCTGATAATACAGACACTTCGATAAGCGCTCCGGTTTTCAAAGAGTGCATTTCTTCAAGTTCTTCTAAAGTCAGCAAACTGCCTTCTGAAGCTATATCCCTCATTTGGCCTTCGATCATTCCCTGATACCCTGCGGCAATTGAGATGGAATGTATAATGTTGAGCCATTTTAACGCATGGGTTTCATTGGTAAATTTTATTGCGGAAAGGGTTTCAAAGGCTAAAGTAAGCAGAGCATCGCCAGCAAGAATAGCTGTTGCCTCATCAAACGCAATATGACATGTGGGCTTTCCCCTGCGCAGATCATCATTATCTATTGCGGGAAGATCATCATGGATCAGGGAATAGGTGTGGATCATCTCAATAGCGCATGCCGCCTGCAAAGTGTCAGTTTCCCTGCCGCCAACAGTTTCGGCAGCGGCTAAGCATAGAACAGGCCTTATACGCTTTCCGCCCGCCATAAGAGAATGCTTCATGGCGATAATAATCCGGGTAGAATCTGATGAATTTAGAAGTATTCCATCTAAAGTTTCGTTGATAAGCTTATTTTTTGCAACAAGATATGAATTTAAATTGAACATAATCGTAAATTCAGCCGCCGATCATCGCTGATATTTTTCTTTTATTGTAATAGTACGGCCAGTCACAAAGTCACCAACTTGAAAGATGAACGTCCAACATCGAACGTCCAACGTCCAACGTTGAATAATGATATCGCTCCGCTCTTCAAATTTATTTTAAAATCGAATAAAAAACCAATGCCAAACCTTGAATGACCATTTCTGTTTCTTTTCAGTCGTTTTGATGCTCGATTCTTCTGTTTCCAGTAAAATAGTTCATGTTTGTTAAACTCTGTTTCTTTATCTTTTCCCATTCAACATTCGATGTTGGACGTTCGATGTTCAATGTTCATTTTTTTCAGTATTTACTTGTTTCTGTTCAACTAAAGGCGTACTTTCTGTTTGATCGCTTTCCATCACTGGATGCTCTTGCTCTTCAACCGGGCTTTCTTGAGGGCCTGCTTCAGCTTCAGTAGCTTCAGGTTTAATATCACCCGTTTTTTGTCTAAGAGTATTGAGTTCATTAATAAGTTCGTCGATTCTTGCTTTTAATCGATCTCTTTCCAGGACAAGTTTCTCATTTTCATTCAAAGCGGATTGGAGCAAGACTTTGTTTTTGTCGAGTTCATTCTGAATAGATGCTATCTTTGTCTGAAGGCTTTTGGACTGAGCTTCCAGATGATCCTGTCCTTTCTTGACTTTTTTCTTCAACAGGGAAATATCTGTCTTGAAATTTTTGGTTTGTTTTATGAAAGTCCGATGGTCATTTTCTATTTTTGCTATATAATCTATTGTTTTTTCAAGATATTTTTTATAATTAGGCTTTTCTTGTTTTTCCATTCCCCAAATATAATATCCCAGGCCAATCCCTCCGGCCAACAATATGGTAACCATGACAAGAAAGGATATTATTTTTTTTCTTTCTTTAATCATATGTTTTTTCTCCATTATATTCTTTGTAAATGTATCTGTTTCAAGTTTGATGAATTTGTAAAAAGTAGAATTTATCAAGTGCTATGTGTTAAGATAAAACATTTAACTGTCATATCAAGTACTTAACACGTTTCGTGAATAGCAATTTTTGGACTTTTTACGATAGCATCAAGTTTCTGTTTCTTCGTCAGGCTTAAACGAATTAACAGAAATCTTTCCATTCTGGTCCCGCAACAACATAGTAACCTTTTTTTCAGTTTCATCAAGTTGTTTTGAACATAACTTTGAAAGCCCGACACCATCCTCAAATTTTTTTATTGCTTTTTCAAGAGATAGATCTCCTGATTCAAGTTCCTGGACAATCTGTTCAAGCTGTTTCATGGATTTTTCAAAATTTAGTTTAGTCATTGTCCGATTTCCTTTCAACACGGCAAATTAAAGAACCTCTTGCAAGTATTACTTCAAGATTCTGTCCACAAGACACATCCTTAGTATCCACAACTACAACCGCATTCGGAATTGTCCTTGTAATACTATAACCACGCTTTAGTATTTCAGCGGGGTTTAAATTATGAAGTCTTGCATTTAATTCTCTAAGCCTGTGGTTTTTATTCTTTAAATATATACTGATATATATAAACAGGTTATTGACGTGTTGATCAAGTACGTCTTTATGTTTAATTATTTGTATTAGCGGATTATTGGCAATTAATTTGTCAACACGCCATGATAGATGTTCACGTCTATATTGGATTGTATTATCAAAATGTCTGACAAGTCGGGCAAACAGGTCGTCAATTCTGAGCCGTAAGTCCTGAATTTTATTCTTTGGATCAACAAGCCTTTTTGAAGTATGCTCTAAAATAGTTTTAAGCTGTTTTATTCTGTTATGAATATGGAATTTTAACAATCCTGAAAGCTCCGTGTATTTATTTATTAACTCATCCTTTTCAGGAACAACTATTTCTGCAGCTTTAGAAGGCGTAGACGCTCGAATATCCGCAACAAAATCGGCAATAGTAAAATCTGTTTCATGGCCAACTGCCGATATTACAGGAATTTCAGATGCAAAAACAGCCCTTGCGACATCTTCTGAATTGAAAGCGGAAAGATCCTCTAAAGATCCTCCGCCTCGGGCAAGTATAGCCACATCAGCAGAATCTATTGTTTTTACACGATTATTTAACAATTCAAAGGCAGATACTATTTCATTAACAGCTCTTTCACCCTGAACATTAACTGGAATGATTTCGATATGAATGTTTGGAAAACGGCTATTAATAATTTTCAGCAGGTCATGGATAACAGCGCCTGTGGGAGATGTTATGATACAGATTTTTTTGGGTAAAAAGGGGAGGGGTTTCTTGTGTTTTTCATCAAAAAGCCCTTCAGCAGCAAGACGTGCCTTAAGCTGTTCAAAAGACAGTTGTAATGCTCCGACGCCTTTAGGTTCCAGATGTTCAAATATTATCTGGTAAGTTCCTCGCTGTTTATAAACACTTATCCTGCCAAGTCCGACTATGCTTAATCCGTCATTTGGATCAAATTTTAAATTCCGGGCCTGTCCGCGGAACATTACCGCATTAATCTGAGCATTTTCATCCTTTAAGGTGAAATACAAATGTCCTGAAACCGGTATTTTAAAATTTGATATTTCTCCGGAAATCCATACAAAAGGGAAGCTTTCTTCAAGTAACAATTTAATGTCGGACGTAAGTTCGGAAACAGTATATATTTGTCGTTGTGTTTGATTGTTATTCATAATTTCAATAACGTCTGATAAGGTATATTATGTAAACTAATGGGCAAATATAAAGCAAATAAGGGTCTATGAGCTATAGATCCCTCTTTTTTAACCTTTTAACCGTGAACCCCTGAACCTCTGAACCGTGAACCTTATTTAAACTTATCAAGGAAGTCCCGCACAACAGGAATAATATATACATCTTCATAAGACATTTTACTGAGATAAGATCCAAGAATATTATTTTTTTTAAATATCGGGATATGCTTATCGATAATAAAAAGGTTTTTATCCTTTACCCTGCAAAATCCGCTTTTTACCCTTATGCCGGTATTACGGAAATTCTTATCTGATACCGTAATATTGAATTTTTCAGCAAGGTCTTGAAGGTTCTGGTATAATTGTTCCGGTTTCATATTATTTTTTGTAATAGTTCAGTCACAATAGTTCGGCCACAAAGGCACTAAGACACCAAGATTATAATATAATGCTATTATTATTCATAAGTTAGGAATTCGCAATTCCTCAATTTATCAATCATATTCAGCGTTTTGTGCCTTTGTGACTTAGTGGCTGAACCCTTACCATTTTTTATCTTGAAATAAACAATAATTGTACTATATTATTTTTATGTATTTAATAAAAGATTAATATTTCTGGAGGTAATATGCAGTCCATACTACTTAAAAGCACACAAACCCAGGTTCTGGTCAATGAATTTGTTCGTAGTGTATACAACTGGATGGGTTTAGGCTTGGGCCTTACCGGTTTTATAGCATTTTATGTTTCAAACAGCCCGAATTTGGTCAAATTGATATTTGGGAATCAAATGTTATTTTTTGGTCTTATAATAGGCGAACTGGGTCTTGTTTTTTATCTTAGCGCAAGGGTTCAAAAAATACAGGCTTCAACCGCAACAGCATTATTTATATTATATGCAGCGCTGAACGGAGTCACCCTTTCATTCATATTTCTAATATATACACAAGCTTCTATTGCTTCTACATTTTTTATATGCTCTGCGACCTTTGTCGCGTGCAGCATATATGGTATGGTTACCAAACGTGATCTTACCTCGCTTGGTGGATTCATGACAATGGGTCTTATCGGAATTATCATAGCCTCTGTTGTTAATATGTTTATCCGCAGCTCCGGGATGAGTCTGATAATCAGTTACATAGGTGTCTTTGTTTTTGTCGGTTTAACCGTATATGACACACAAAAACTAAAGCGTATGGCGCTTGCACAACCAGCCGACCTTGAGGCAGGAGTTGTCAGAAAAGGGGCAATTATGGGCGCCCTTACATTATATCTGGACTTTATTAATCTGTTTCTTATGTTACTTAGAATATTGGGTGACAGGAGGTAGCTGGATTGATGATTGAAGATTGATGATTGTCGATTTGTGGGATCACTCAATCATCAATCGACAATCCCAAGTTCTTTTTGTACTATATCAGCTATCTGCCGGCAGTAACTTCCGACTTGCTCCATATCTTCTCCTTCAACCATTATCCTGCACAGGGGCTGGGTACCTGAATAACGAACAAGCACCCTTCCCTTTTTACCCAAGGTTGCCTCAACCGATCTGATCGCATCTTTTATTTTCGGAATCGATTCGATATCAGGTTTCCTTATTACTTCAACATTAATAAGAACCTGTGGAAATACGGTCATGATTTTACCAAGTTCGGACAGTGGTTTTGATGCCCATTTCATGGATTTGATAAGCATCAAAGCTGTAAGAATCCCGTCTCCGGTTGTCTGGTAGTCTGAAAAGATTGTATGACCAGAGTCTTCACCGCCTATTGAAGCGTTGCTTGAAATCATTTTTTCCATAACGTAACGATCACCAACATCTGACACAATATGTTTCATGCCAATATTTTTTAATGCGATCCCTAATCCGATATTGCTCATAACAGTGCTGACTACTATATTGTTTTTCAGCATCCTTTTTTGTTTTAAGGCGCCAGCGCAGACAGCAAGTGTCTGGTCTCCTGTTAAAACATTTCCTTTTTCATCCACAGCTATAAGTCTGTCGCCATCACCGTCAAATGCAAGCCCTATATCAGCCTTTTTATCAACAACATATCTCGCTATAATTTCAGGATGTTGCGATCCGCACTCTTCATTTATGTTTTTTCCGTCAGGTTGAACAAAAAGCGGTATTACATCTGCCCCGATATCGGAAAAAAGTTTTGGAGCAATGCGATATGTTGCTCCGTTTGAGCAATCGATAACTATTTTAAGCCCTTTGCAGCAATCTTTTTGTTTTATTGTGTTCTTTAGAAATGAGGAATAACGCGGTAAGGAATCATCAATATTATATACGCTGCCGGTTTCACGGATGTTTTTACTGATTGCAGCAGTTTTATCACTTAGAATAAGCTGTTCGATTTCCGCTTCTTCTTTATCTGAGAGCTTGAAACCGTCTCCCTTAAAAATCTTAATGCCGTTATCGTAAAACGGATTGTGGGATGCGGATATGACAATTCCGGCGCCTGCGTTTGTTGAGGAAGTCATAAAGGCCAGGCCCGGAGTCGGAATAATTCCTGCAAGGCATACATTAACTCCTGTAGAGCAAATACCTGAAGCTAAAGCATATTCAAGCATATAACCGGATATTCTTGTATCCTTTCCAATGATAATCTCAGGTATGTCTTGATTCCTGGAAAAAAAGTGTGAAACCGCCTTTCCGATAGTTACAGCCATCTCAGGCGTAATCGGATATTCATTGGCCATACCCCTTATTCCATCAGTACCAAAAAGTTTGTTCATTTAAAAACCTAATACTTTATATGTTTCCGTTGTTATTTCATCAACAATTCCTTGAAGCCATTTTGTGCCTGATGCACCATGGCCGCTTTTAAGATCTTTAATCACGGTTATATAATCTTTTCCAGACCTTTTAATACCGGTATATACCTTTTCCAGAAACAAATCCCTTATGCCTTGATCGCCTGTTTTATCACGCAAATTATTAAAAGAACTCTCCAGTTCAGGCCATCTGGCGTAAAACTCGTTCATATGCCCAAAAACCACGGAAGATGTCTTTTGATTTTTATTATATATTTCAATAGAATCCGGCATGTTATCACGCAGCCCTTTTAATCTGAGTATTCTCTCATCAATTGCCATATTAAGCTTTTCTTTAAGACCGTCAAAGAGCGGCTGCGGGAAATCATCAGAAATAAAAATTGAGCGGACATGAATATACCATTGCATAAGAGCTATCAAGTTTGCTATGTAGATAATATTATTAATAATTATCCTTTTGATGCTGTGATAAACCTCCTTGTTAAACCGGATATTACCGCTTGTTTTTTCACCCCCGAAAATTAAACGTTCAGGTCTTAATTCATCCTTTCTACATATTGTACCGGCAGCTATTAATGTGCCGAACGCCAGTCTGCACGGACCGACAATACCCCCCTGCCCTCCTAAAAATATCGGTTTTTGGTTCAGCATTACCCCTTTTGGCACATCTCCGATAAGTGATGGCGTAGCTTTGTCCTGGTTGGGAGTATAATTAAAATGAATATATGAACTTCCGACTTCACTATGGTCATTCCTGCCTGTTCCGCCGGACATTAAACAGTCACAAAAATTTATAAGGCTTCCCATGGTCACAAATGGAAAGAGTATAGTTTGTTTCAGGCCGACAGTATGAGCAATGCTCGATTCTTCTTCAAGTATTGTTCCCTCTCTAACGTGAGAGCCAAAACCGATGGTTGCATTTTTTAAAAAAACCGCTTCTTTTATAAAACCCCCTTTTAGATTTACATGGGGTCCAATCTGGCAGTTCTCAATGGTAACAGGTCCTTCATAACCGAGTTTAGTCCCATGGGAAACAAAGGTTGAAGAGCCAAATATTTTACATCCAGCATGAATTACAACTCCATTGCCGGAGATTCTGTCTGTATTAACATCATCACCTATTTCAATACTGTCCGGATTAGGAATTTTAACACCTTTTTCCAGCAGGTTCTCAATTTTCAACATGTACCGGTTTTTCATAACTGGCCCCCGATAATTCCAACAACAGTGCCTGCACTGAGCATTTTTCAAAGGTCTCTTTGTTTATAAATAAATATAAACTAAAACAGGCAGATTATCAAACAAATAAAGGCGAAATGATAATGAGAGTCTATACCCACATGGCCAAAGACCTGCAAAAAAAGAAGCCTCCAAGCTCTCCCAGCTCCAAAATGATTGACGAAAAAAAAAGGCGCCGCAAAAACGACGCCTAATTTGTTGATTTTATTGGTCGGGGCGAGAGGATTTGAACCTCCGACTTCCTGCTCCCAAAGCAGGCGCGCTGCCAGGCTGCGCCACGCCCCGATAATGGATGATCTCAATAACACGCTTTTTTTAGCGGTGCAAGCATATAAATAATGAATTTATAAAAAAATCAAAAATGTCGTTTTCCGTAAAAGATCCTATTGTTTTTTTAGTAAAAAATCATCTATCCCGTTGCTGATAGCTTTTGTTAGATCGGCTAACACTTTTGCATCAAGCATCTTTTTTTCTTCCAACGGATTAGTAAGATATCCAATTTCTATAAGTATTGCCGGCATATCCACCCCTGACAGTACAATCAGCGGCATCCCTTCAATTCCGGTTTCAATGTATTTTATTTTTTCATTTAGATGATGTTCCATCAATTTTGCCAAAGTTTTGCTGGCTGGCTTATGTCTTTTTTGCAAATCATCCCAGGGAATCAGATCGTAGCTGTTTTTAAGTTTTCCTTTATCGGCAGTTTCGCGCAATAATTTCTTTTGTAATATCTCCTTATAATAATAAACAGTCATACCGCCTGCCTGATGCAGGAAACTGCCGCCTGTGTGTATACTAATGAACAGATCAGCTTTCTGATGATTGGCCAGAGAGGTTCTTTCAGAAATATCAAGCTGATAGTCATCTGTTCGGATCAGAAATACTCTGTATTTATCTCCGAGCTCAGTAGCAATCATACGGGCAAGGGTTAGTGTGACTGTCTTTTCATATGTTCCCTCAGGTCCATGCGCGCCCCTGTCATGTCCACCATGTCCGGGATCTAAAACAACAATTTTTTTATGCTTGTCAAAAAACAGCTTTTTTGCTTCCGCATTTACAGATATTATGAAAAAAGAGATCATAATAAGAAATAATAGTGTAAAACGACTTTTTGTCAGATAATGTTTGTTAATTACCGGCATATTGTATATTTCTCAATTCTCAGTTTTGATGAACTCGTAAAAAGTATCGAAATTGTCATGCCGGACTTGATCCGGCATCCAGAACTTATTGGAAAGACTGGATAACTAACGGTTAGCTACTTCGTATCACTGTACCCGAATGAAGTTTATCCCGCACTTGATGCGGAGCCGGAATGACGGAAAAGAGGACTTTTTAACTTTTTACGACCTCTCAATTTTTCTTGACACTTATAGTAATTAATATTATTTTTAGAGTTTATATAATAACTAATATGGTTTTTTTCAACAAGTTTGATGCATATATTAATTTTAATCCCCGAAATGCTCAATGTGTTCCTGTGATTAAATTTTTCGCCTTCTTTAAACTTGAACAAAATTGAACATTTTGCAAAGGTTTCTTGGAGTATTAATAACATCGTAAAAGTCGACAACCTGCTTGCGGCTGTAATATAAACTTGCGAGAGTGGCGGAATTGGTAGACGCACTGGACTTAGGATCCAGCTCTGGGGACAGAGTGGGAGTTCAAGTCTCCCCTCTCGCACCATCCCATCTAATTAATATTATTTTTGAAAAGGAAAATTATGGAAGTAACCGTAGAAAATTTGAACTCTGTAAAAAAGATATTACACATTGAAATTGCTGAAGATGTAGTTGCTCGTGAGCTGAACCTGGCTTATAAAGATTTAAAGAAAACAGCAAAAATAAAAGGTTACCGCCCTGGAAAGGCACCCCGCAGTGTTTTGGAAAGATTATTTAAGAAAAGTGTTCATTCTGATGTTTCTTCTAAATTGCTCCAGGACTCACTTGTAGATGTAATCAGGGAAAAAGATCTAAAAATTGTTGGCGCTCCCCAAATTGATCCGCCTGAGCTTGATGCAAAAGGACCCTATAAATATGATGCTACTGTCGAAGTAACCCCCGAAATCGGCGATATTGATTTTAAAGGGTTAACTCTTAAAAAAACAGCATATAAGATAAGCGATGAAGAAATTAACGCGCAACTTAAAATGCTTCAAAAAAATCTGGCACAGCTAAAGACAGTTGAAGAAAATCGATCATTAAAAGAAGGCGATTTTGTCCTTATAGATTATGAAGGTTTTAAAAACGGAAAATCGTTTGATGAAACACAAAAAACAGAAAATTTTACTTTGGAAATCGGAAAAGGCACGATTGCAAAAGAATTCGATGAACAATTGATTGGCATGAAAAAAGGTGATACCAAGGAAATTAATATACATTTTCCTAAAGACTATTTCAATAAAAAGCTGGCTGACATTGACATATCATTTCAGGTAAAACTAAATGAAATAAGAGAAGAGGTGCTCCCTGAAATCAATGATGAACTTGCAAAGGAACTTGGCGATTACAAAACATTAAATAAATTAAAAGATGTGATAACCGACAACTTAAAGCAGGGTTATGATAAAAGAACAGAGCAGGAACTCAACGAACAGATTTTCTCCGCATTAATAGCAAAAAAGGACTTTGAAGTGCCTGACGCAATGACAGAATATGAACTGGACAGTATTATTGCGGAAGTTGAAAGGTCGTTTGCTTACAGCAATAAATCAATAGAACAGATGGGGCTTACAAAGGAAGGTATTAAGGAAAAGTATCGTGACACTGCGGTAAAGCAGGTTAAACGTCACCTTATATTAAACAAACTCATAGATCAGGAAAAGTTGATACTTGCCGACAAAGATCTTGAAGAGGGTTTTAAAAATATGTCAAAAACCTTTAGCAAGTCTGTTGATGAAATAAAAGATTTTTATAATCAAAACAACGAGAAGCTTGATTTGTTTAAAAACACCCTTCTTGAAAAACAGGTTATCAACCTTATTATTGATAATAGCAATATTGAAGAAGTTGAAGCAAACAAGGGGAATGTTGCAGGGTTAAAGTAATTTATTGTTTCACCGATAATCTAATCAAAGGAGATAATTTGTGCCGCTTATACCAATGGTCATAGAACAGAGCAGTCGAGGGGAACGAGCATATGATATTTATTCAAGGCTTCTTAAGGACAGGATAATTTTTCTCGGTTCTCCCATGAATGATGAAGTTGCAAATCTTTTGATAGCCCAGCTTTTGTTTCTTGAATCTGATGATCCTGACAAGGATATCAATTTTTATATTAACTCGCCTGGCGGAGTTGTAACGTCTGGTCTTGCTGTATATGACACGCTCCAGTATATTAAACCGGATATCGCTACGGTATGTATTGGCCAAGCCGCCAGCATGGGCGCACTTTTACTTTCCGCAGGCACAAAAGGAAAACGATATTCCCTTCCCCACTCAAGGATTTTAATTCACCAGCCAATGGGTGGATTCCAGGGACAGGCCTCTGATATTGCTATCCAGGCCAAGGAAATCCTTCGTATGAAAGAAACTCTAAATGAGATACTGGTGTTGAACACAAACAAGAATTTAGAGCAAATACGCATTGATACTGACCGCGACTTTTTTATGTCCGGTGAAGAAGCAAAAGAATACGGAATCATAGATCACGTGATCACCAACAGGAAAGATTTTGATCAAATAAAAAAGATGGAGGCGTAAAATGGCAAAAAAAAAGGGCTCAAACGACAATCTCTTCTGCTCATTTTGCGGTAAAAATCAGAAAGAGGTTAACAAACTGATTGCCGGCCCTGCTGTCTATATCTGTGATGAATGCATCCTGCTATGCAGCGAAATAATAGACGAAGAAACAGAAAAAGACTCAAAAGAAATTGAGCAGTCCTTTACCCCTAAAGACATTAAGGGAATGCTCGATGATTACGTGATTGAACAGGATCAGGCCAAAAAGATACTCGCTGTTGCTGTTTACAACCATTATAAAAGACTTGAATCTTCGGTCAGCGCCGGAGATGTTGAAATCCAGAAAAGCAATGTACTTATAATAGGGCCTACCGGATGCGGAAAGACTTTGCTGGCACAGACCCTTGCCAGATTTTTAAATGTTCCATTTACAATAGCAGATGCTACAAGTTTAACTGAAGCCGGCTATGTTGGTGAGGATGTTGAAAATATCATACTTTCCCTGCTCCAGAACGCAGATTATGATGTGGAAAAAGCAAAACGCGGCATTGTTTACATTGATGAAATTGACAAGATTGCCTTAAAATCCGACAATCCGTCTATTACGCGTGATGTTTCAGGAGAAGGTGTGCAGCAGGCGCTGTTAAAGATTATTGAAGGAACTACGGCCAGCGTTCCTCCCAAAGGCGGGAGAAAACATCCTCAACAGGATTTTGTCAAGATTGACACTTCAAACATTCTTTTTATCTGTGGCGGAACATTTACCGGACTCGAAAGAATAATAAAGCAACGTCTTGAATCTAGAGTTATGGGTTTTGGCGCTAAAATAGTCCAACGGAAAGATAAAAATATTGGTGAAATCCTGAAAAAAATCCAACCTGAAGATCTGATTAAATACGGATTGATTCCTGAATTTCTTGGCCGCCTCCCTGTTATCGCTACACTTAATGAATTGAACGAGTCGTCTCTGATAAGAATATTGCAGGAGCCTAAAAATGCTCTTCTTAAGCAGTTTAAAAAATTATTTGAGATTGAGGGGGTTGCACTAAGATTAACCGACGGCGCACTTTCCGCCATTTCCAAAGGAGCTTTAAAACAAAAATCAGGCGCCAGAGGTCTTCGCTCAATTCTGGAAAACTGCCTTCTCGATATTATGTATGAGCTTCCTTCCGTTAAAAATGTCAAAGAATGTATAATAAGCAAAGATGTTGTGTTAAATAAAGAAGATCCTATTCTATTATACGAACAAACAAAAAAACAGGCACAGGCATAATGTAAAATAAGCAATTAGCTATTAGCCGTTAGCTTTTAGCTAACTGCTAATAGCTAACTGCTAATAGCTTAACACAGGTAACCTATGATTAACTTTCCAAAAATATTCAAGGAAGATGAACCGGCATCGTCAAATTTTGTGCTTCCCCTTTTGCCGTTAAGAGATATTGTAGTTTTTCCCCATATGGTTGCTCCTCTTTTTGTTGGACGCACGAAATCTGTTCACGCCCTTGCCGATGCGATGGATAAGGACAAAAAGATTTTTCTTGCCACACAAAAAAAGATTGAGGTTGATAACCCTAACGTAAAAGATATTTGTACAGTTGGAACTGTTGGAAACGTGCTTCAGCTTTTGCGGCTGCCGGATGGCACAGTAAAAGCATTGGTTGAAGGAGCGTCAAGAGCTCGTATTGTCAGTTATTTAAAGAATGAAGACTTTTTCCAAGTTGAGCTGGAAGCTGTGGTTGAACCTGAAATATCGGTTGCTGAATCTGTAGCCCTCAGCAGAGCTGTAATAGAAAGTTTTGAGGACTATGCCAAACTCAATAAAAATATATCGAAAAATCTGCTTAACAATGTTGAAGCCATCTCAAATCCTTCGTGGTTAGCCGACACTATGGCGACCCATTTTTCCTTTAAAATCAAAGATAAACAACGTCTTTTGGAAACAATATCGCCAGGCAAACGGCTTGCTTTTCTACTTGACCTGATAAAGATGGAAATCGATGTTTTCAAGATGGATCAGACAATAAAAAAACGCGTCAAGAAACAGATGGAAAAGACCCAGAAGAGTTATTATCTGAATGAACAGATACGGGCCATTAAAAAGGAGATGGGGGCTGAAGAAGATTCAGGCGATGAATTAAAGGAGCTTGAAAAGCAAATAAAGCGGAAAAGAATGTCAAAGGAGGGATCAGGAAAAGTAAAACAGGAGTTCAAAAAACTCAAAATGATGACACCTATGTCCGCAGAAGCAACGGTGGTTCGAAATTATATTGAATGGCTAATCAGCCTGCCATGGTTTAAACGCAGCAAAGTGCGTAATGATATAGAAGAAGCAGAGAAAATACTGAATGAGGATCATTACGGGCTTGAAAAACCAAAAGAACGGATACTGGAATATCTTGCTGTTCAGGTACTGGTCAAAAAAATCCGTGGCCCAATACTATGTTTTGTCGGGCCTCCTGGTGTGGGAAAGACTTCCCTGGCAAAGTCTGTTGCACGAGCAACAGGAAGAAAATTTATCCGTCTTTCACTTGGAGGGGTCAGGGATGAGGCTGAAATCCGTGGACACAGACGCACCTATATAGGCGCAATGCCCGGTAAGATAATCCAGTCTTTAAAAAAGGCCGGTGTAAACAATCCTGTATTTTGTCTTGATGAAGTGGATAAAATGAGCATGGACTTTAGGGGAGATCCATCTGCGGCGCTCCTCGAGGTGCTTGATCCGGAACAAAACTATAGCTTTAATGATCATTACCTTGATATTGACTATGATCTTTCCGATATACTTTTTATCACAACAGCCAATACGCTGCCTGAAATACCGCTTCCGTTACAGGACAGGATGGAAATTATCCGTCTTGCGGGTTATACAGAGTATGAAAAGTATAATATTGCCAAAGAATTCCTTGTTGACAAACAGATTAAAGCGAACGGGCTTGAAGGGAAAGATGTTCGGTTTTCCAAGAATGCTATATTAACCATCGTGAATCGATATACTCGTGAATCAGGTGTTAGAAATTTAGAACGCGAGATTGCTTCCATATGCCGAAAAATTGCTCGTGAAGTTGTAAAAAGTAAAACAGTCAGCCGATTAAATGTAACATCAAAATCTGTTAATAAATTTTTAGGCCCTCCCCGCTTCAAAGTCAGCCAGATCGATGATAAGGATCAAATCGGCCTTGTTACAGGACTTGCCTGGACACAGGTCGGCGGTGAACTGCTTTGCATTGAAACCTTGATTATGCCTGGCAAGGGTGCACTGATCACAACAGGCAAGCTGGGAGATGTGATGAAAGAATCCGCCCAGGCAGCTGTAAGCTATGTCCGCTCACGAGCAAAGCGTCTTATGATTGAGGACAAGTTTTACAAAAAATATGATATTCATATACATGTGCCGGAAGGCGCTATTCCAAAGGATGGTCCTTCCGCCGGCATTACAATATGCACATCCATTGTGTCTGCCCTTACAAAGAAGCCTGTCCATCGTGATATTGCCATGACAGGTGAAATAACATTGCGTGGCCGCATTCTTCCTATCGGAGGATTAAAGGAAAAAATTCTGGCTGCTCATAGAGGGGGGATTAAAAAGGTTATTATTCCAAAAGAGAACGAAAAAGATATCAAGGATATACCTTCTTTAATATTAAAACAGATAGATATAGTTCCGGTGGAACACATGGATGATGTTCTGTCCCATGCATTAATCCTTACCGAGGGAGACACCCTGTTTAATAAAGAAGATATATCTTACGGGATAATGCCCGAGAAAACAGAACACAGGACAGCTTTAATTTAACCTAAATTGAGCTATTTTTTACTCGATCTGCGCCGATCTCTTGCGCATAAAGGTTTTTGCAAATCCTTATGTATCAAGATCTCAGCACATATCTTCGCAAAAAATCGCTCAACTTATGTTTAATCTTGACATTATTCTATTATACTGTTAGCAATACGTTTTTCCCGATGAGTGATTTATTAGATCGGGAATTTTTTTTAAGGTCTCCGGGCGGGTAGCTCAGTTGGGAGAGCATCGGCCTTACAAGCCGAGGGTCACAGGTTCAAGCCCTGTTCCGCCTACCACAAAATTCATTCATTTCGGGGGGTGTAGCTCAGTTTGGTTAGAGCGCCGGCCTGTCAAGCCGGAGGTCGCGAGTTCAAGTCTCGTCACTCCCGCCATAATAAAATCAAGGGATTACGTAGCATTCGTAATCCCTTTTTTAATGCCTGAAAATTAATACCCAACAGCATACCCAACCTATAAAAACAAAAAAACCAGAGCAAGCCCGCTCTGGTTTGGTTAATAGTTTATACTACCTTCGTTTTAAGAAAAGTCTCTTTATACGGCCTCTCATTCAAATCTTATAAGAAGATTAAGCTCGTTTTCCATTTCAGACCGTGACATATTGAGAAGCTCGCAAAGCTCATTAATAAGGCCGGACAGTTCTTTTGTCTGTTCTTTCATTTGTTCTAAATCTTGCTTTGGAAACGACTCCCCGAAACTGCCCAAAGGGTCTTTTTCGCTTAGCGCATATTTTAAGCAAAGATAATTCCATTTTATTATATTTTTTGCATTATTGAGTTGAAATAAAAAGATCTCTTGTGCAATACGTTCTTGCCTCAAAACCTTTATTTTTTCTTTTTCCCCTTCTCCTATCTTCTCAATTGTTTCCCTAATTCGATTGTTTATAGACTCAAGATTAAACATTGTTCCCCCTTTCTCCCTGTTATTTAACCCAGGAACCGGCCAGGGTTGCCGGTATTCCATTCGTTAAGCTATATCCTGAGCTTTGGTTAATAGGGTTCTTTCTCGGCAACATGAGAACGTTCATTGACGGTGCTCTCACGGCCTCCCTAAAAATAAAAACGCCATTGGCTGTCTTAAGGCTCGTAAACAAGCCCCTGGGTCATTGCTGATACCCACAACCAATGGCGTACTTAATTTTTTAGGATAAAAAAAAGGCATATCGCCGCCTTTGCGGTTTACGATTTTAAGAGATATTATTCATATTAAAATCTATTTTATTTGTCAACCTCTAAAGACTCTGAAGTCATTGTTTCAAATTTGCAGGCTTTGCAAATCCTTTTTCTAATGACGATTTTGCTATCCCAACATCTTGAATCCACCACATAAAGTTTTTTACCACACAAAGGACATCTCATAGCATAATTTTTGAGGTTTGGCCGGGGGAAATGGAACTCAGCCCATTGTGACCGTCCCCCGGCCAAGACGAACATGCAACCTCCAATTGACACGGAGGCGGACAGGTTTGACTATGCCCGTCCTATTTTAAAGCCGGGATGCGGAGTACACCGGCCTTAAAAACTGGTTTAGAAGGAGACTAAGGCCCCTTCACTATTTTTCTACGCAGGATATGAAGCCCCAACTCTCTGGGTTATTGCTTTACGGCTTTTACCTCGTAGTAATGTAACGCCACAAATCCCGGTATTACTTGCGGTTGTAACCTTGCAGGCAATCCAGGTGTAGTCAGCAGTAAGGTCAAGGCCATCCAACCACACATACCCGACCGCTTCGGTTGTTAAAAAGGTCGTGAAACTTCCCGTTTCGGCAACCGAATCTATATAATAACCGTCATCAGCGACCAGCGTTATTACAGCAGCCGCAGCCGTGGCGGTAACCCCTACAACCCCATTCGTTGCGTGATTAATACATAGAAGCAGACTTGCCGCATCCGCCGAATCATCACCACTTGCGTCAAATTCACCGTTGGCAATATCAGCCGCACCTGCACCGGTGTAAGTCTTAGCTACACCGTTAACGGTTATAGTTATTGTATCCCCGGTAGTTCCGTCTGCCAGGGTGATTGTCATCTTGGCAGCCTTAACGTTAGCGGCGATTGTGGCCAGGCGTGAAGTTAGAGCCTGAGCCGAGCCAGCCGCTTCGGTTTTTGCTTCCATTATTTGCAAAGCCGCTGTTCCGCCAGCCGTGATATTTCCCACAGTCAAAACAGCCAGGGCAGAACGAAACTCCGCCATGCTGTAATATTTGCCGGTTACATTTGAACTGGCTATTGATTGAGGCACAAGGCCCATGTCAATTTTTAGATCTTCATATGATCGATTCATTTTTTAGATCTCCTGTATTTTAATGCGGGCCATGTTAGAACACAGCCCGCTTTTTAGGTTAAGTTATTCCGTGATTCCAACAATTTTGGTGAAATGATTTTCTCGCAAAACTGCCACATCGACCCGCATGTAGGCCCTGATCAATGCTTCGACTTTCGCGAAAGTATCGGTTCCCGCATGAGGAGAAACATCAATGGTTAATTGCTTTCGCATTCCAACCACGATATTTTTAAAATCACCTACAAACGCGCAGCTTGCCGCACTTGATGTCCCCTGCGTCTGGTCTACTGGAATCTGGTTCGTGTAGAATTTATTCAAATCCTGATAGGACTGAGGCGCGACAAGAGGCTGATTTGTTGTTGCCGCTTTCAGCCTGTCCAGGGTTCCAAAGGTTCTTGGGGACATAATTGCCGCTGTGGGAGTCCCGTTGTCCTCCAACACGTATTGACTCGCGTAAGAAAACAGGTCGTAATTCGTTGGCGCAGCGCCATTGGATCCCATTGAATAACTATTAATATCATCACAATTAAATAAGCCTCTGGGTTCATTTGCACCGTTGCCCAAAAGACACACACGGTCTAATTCAAGGCCTAAAGCAGACGACAACATCTTCTCTATGGTTGCACCTGCGGATGCCGAATCTTCCAGCAGCGCCTGGGACACCCGGAGTAAACACCCCAAAACAACGGCTTTCAGCTTAATTGGAGCAAAAACACCGTCACTTTCGGTGATGGCGCTATGCTCTGCCCGCCAAAAAGCCGTTGGGTCGGTTATGACTTTAACGAGAGTCACTTCAGGCCCATCCATAGGCAATGTCCAGGCACCTGCTTTCATGCAGCAACTCGCGTTACGGGCAAGGTCTATGACATAACCGGAAACCAGGGAAGGAACAAACCAACCTCCCGCGCTTCCTATGCCTTCACCCATTGCCCGGCGTTCAGCGTCATTCAGCAACATCGGATCACCCAAAAGTTTTGCGCGTAGGATTTTCCCTAAAGAACCAGGACCAATACCGTCAAGGCCGCCAAAACCAAAGCCAATACCGTCAAGACCTGCCCCCTGTGATTCAAGGTTTGTAAATCTTTGTGAGACAGGAAGAGCCCTGTACGTCCGACCGTCCGCAGATTGAAAACTCAGACAGCCCTCAGACTGCCCGCCGCTCGCTTCCGCAAGGTCTCTTTTTTCAATTGCCTCCACGCTTTTATGTTCGGCCAAAATATCCCTTTTCAGAGTTTTAACGTCATCAAGCAACTCATCCCGCTCTGTCCTAATCTCGGCGGTCAAGGCTTCACCTTCCAATTTTCTGATTTCCTGTAAGCGCGCCATTCTTTTTTTATACTTTGCTTGCATTTTCTGTAATTTATCCATGTTATATCTCCCCTTAGTGGGTTACAGTTAATTTTTATCTGAAATTGCCTCAGCCCGGTTTTGGGTAATGGTCACATTACTCTTTCCGGGGCCTGGACAGGCGATCACGCCTCCAGGGTTAGTTGATAAAATAGGGTTAATACACCGCAAGCGGTCACGCCTGCAAAAAAAAAAGCGCAAACTCCCACAAAAAACGGGTGTTCGCGCTCCGATAAAACTTACATGTTTAATTATTTTAACATTATGCTTTTTAAGAAGCATTGTCAAGCGCCTCGTAATCTTTTATTAAGAATTTTTGATCTTTCGTATATCGCGTAGAATCTGGCACACCGCGCCCGTCAAAAACAGGTGCTAAGCGAATTCCCTGCCGGTGCTGTTCTCCGGTCAATATTAATTTGCGTTTTGCCTTGATATGTAAGTCCCACACAAGCAAGCCGCTTACCCTGGCAATTTCAACTTCATCCGGTGTCAATCGACCTGAAAAGTCTTTACATTTAATTTCATCAAGATATTCCGGCGAATATTTGTCTTTTTTGTTTTTTCTTTCTTTTAATGCCATAATCAACCCCCTGGTGGACGGCCCAGCTTTGTTTGATATTCGTGTAAGCCTAAAGCCTTCAAGCCCAACAAAAACGAACTCCAGGCATCTTTCTGAATCGCGCAGGCAGGATTCTTTCGAATCTGTCCGGTTTCGGTTTTGAAAGTCATGCCTTCGGTTTCTACTAATTTTAGAGCTAAATAAAATCGGTTGAGATTTTCAACCGTTCCGTAAAACACGGCATGATGCTTTTCGTCGATCTGATATTTTGCCATAATATGTCTAAAGAATTGTTTTGCTTCTTTTTCCCAGCATCTTTTTGTTGTCAATTTTTTCATTGTGAATCCTCAAAGTTTTAATAGTAAACATTTCGCCCGCATATATGAAGCTGAACATTCGCTTCATGTTGGATGAGATCTCGCGAAAATCAACCCCCTGGGTATCTGTTTGATATCATTATACATTTTAACAGCTTCCTTTGGTGTCCGTGATATTCACGCCTTGCCTTTGCATCTCTTGTTTGAGCAACTCCTTGGTTGCTTGCCCTGTCACCCGGAGAATCTCGAATAATGCTTTCGACAAAAGAAACTTTCCAATCAAATCCCCGGACTCAATAAACCCTGCAAACCGAGCTTTAATCTCATTCAATAATGCCTCGTTATCATTCATAAAACGTTTAAGAAGCTCAGGGTTATCATATAAATACTGTTCGAATTCATTCATTTTTAGCACCTCTCTTTAATGTGTGACGTGTGATGTGTTGTGACACGCTTTCTCTATTCTTTTTACTATATCCCCCCTCGTGAGAGAAAACCTGTATAACGTGTCACAACACGTCACACGTCACACCTCTTGTTTTATTCCTATTCCTACCCTAAACCTGACCCCACGGCTTCCTCGATATACGTCAAATCCTTTTTCATCGAGTTTTATTCCAAATATTTTTTTAGATAGCGGTTTCTCTCCATTTGCTTCAGCCCAACCTTCATATTCGTTATAAATGTCTTTGACTTTTACTTGTATTGATTCGCCAGTAATACACCTGTCTTCAACAAAGTCACCCAGAACGTCCATTTCATTACGATATTCTGTTATCGCGGCTTTAACCTCTTTAGGCATCCCCAGGCCCTCTTTTTGCCATTTAAGACATCCGGCAACAAGCCATGAAAAAATGCCGTCTTTTTCCCCTTCAAATTTTTCAAAAAGCTCGGTTTTTGGTATCTTTTCATTTTCGGGTATTCTGACAATAAAGGGAATCAACCGGATTCTATCCCATATCGCTTTATCCGTTCCCCTGATTATGGGTTTATGATTCGTTCCCAGCCATAGTTTGAATTCTGGGTAAAATTCAAACCACTCTTGATGTAAAAACCTTGCTGAGATCTTATCACCGCCGGAAATGTCTTTTATTAGAGACTCGGCAAGGCGTTTCCCTTGCTCTACCTCGGAGGCATATACAAACCTGGCCCCTTTTAGCCTTGCAATGTCGCTTGGAATGCCGTCATTCCGCTTTAATAGAAGTGTTTCTGTGGGCGTTCTCATAGCATAATCGCCCATAATCATAGCAATTGCGTCATTTGTCACAGATTTACCATTTGCGCCTGAGCCCCATTGAAAGAATATTATTCTTTCGCTTGTATCCCCTGTTAGTGAGTAACCAAAGGCTTTTTGAAGAAATTGAATCAAATTATCATTACCGGCCATGATCTTATTAAGATGAGCAAGCCACACAGGACATTTTGCGTCCGAATTATAATTTGCCGGAACCAGCTTTGTAATAAGGTCGTCTCTCCTGTGGGGGCTTAATTTTCCGGTTCTGAGGTCAACAGTTCCGTTCAGGCAATTGATAAGATAGATGTCCTTGTCAAGATGCTCTGGCAAGATAGGAATTCCGTCTTCACTTTGAGTAAACTCGGCCATATCTCTTTGCCTTTTGACGTTTTCGCATCTCAAAGCATACTCCATTAGAGCTTTACGGGCTTCAAAATCGTCTAATTTCAAAGCTTCTTGGTATATTTGTTTGATTGTATCCTTGCACATTTTGCGCAACTGGCCCATGTTATCGCCGTTCCATCGTTTTCCGTCCCAAACCAGCCAGCGTTTAAAAGGATAGCAATACCTCAAATCCTGGCCGTATAAATTGACCAGCCGCTCGGCGTTCCCTAAGTCAGTGAAGTGATATTCCCATTTCTTTTCTTCTTTACTTGTCTGTGATTTTTTTTTAATTTTGATAGTTTTTGTATTTTTAACCATCTCAATGATGGTTTTGTGTTCATCATTTTTCAATAAATCATTTACATCGCATCCATCCGAAGCATCCTTTGACCACTGAACGGCCACAGTCTTGACGCCCAGAACTCGTGCAACCGCTTGTGTTGCTTTTCGGCCCGCCTCATCATTATCAAAAAAGCAAATTATTGTTTTGCCGCTGTCCCTGTGGGGCCGCAAAGCTTTGACTTTTTTTGAAAGAGACGTGCCGCCTATTGCTAAAACACAAGCTTCTGGAAGACAATCAGCACAAGACAGGGCATCAATGACGGCCTCGCAGAGAATAATGGTCTTTGCTTTCTTGATAGCAGTTCCAATTTGAAAAAAGCAGTTTTCACCGGCTTTTGAATCCTTAAGAAAAACCTTATTTTCATCCGCAAAGGGAAAAACAATTCCATCGACTGACAAGCATTGAATGGCCAGAACGTTTTTAATTCCATTCAATTCTGTATAAGCACATGCAACCGAATCTTTCCCTCGGTGTTTGAAAAAACGGATTTTTCCTTCCAAAAAAGCTTTATCAATAGTGGCTTCGCTGATTTTGCGACCTGTGAAAAGCCTGTAAACAGGGGCTTTGTTTGTGTATTGAGTTAAAATGCTTTTCCATTGAGCGGTCATTGACCGCCCTTGATTCCCCTCCTGATCATCTTTAGGAAGGTACTGTGAAAACAGGTCTCCGGTAGTTGTGTTATTCAGCCATATATGGAAATCAATAACATCCCCACCTTGTTCGTTACATTGTCTGCACCAAAAACGCCTGGTATCTGTTTTATAGACAAAACGATCTTTCCCGCCACATTTAGGGCATGGTCCCTTAAGGCTATTCCCAGACTCTTTTTCAAGACCTGTGACTACATCCGGTATTTTTGGTAATATGGCTTTTAACTGCTCAATCCGTTCCATTGTCCGCCTCTTCAAGCCATTCCTGGCCTACTTTCGTAAGCTTAAAGGAAGCAAAACCAGCCAAATTCTCAAATCTAATATAGCCAATCTCTGCTATCTTGTTTAAGATTTTTTTATATACGGCAGGCGTCAATCCACAGTCTTCAAAGTTCGACCAATTTTCGGAAGGAAAAATCGGGATTGATTCATCTTTGTCAAATATTTTTAAAAAAGATACGATCTGCGCTTGCTCAACAACTGTTAATTTGCTATGCTTTGCCATATTCTAATCCTTTCTTAACCCTCGGCCATTTGCCTGTGTCCGGGGGTTTCTTATTCTGGGTATAAAGCCAGTCTTATAACCCTTTTGCAGTTCGGAGATCATCAGGCATTATCTTATGACTTTCAAAATAATCGATCACATCTTGGAATGAATACCGAACAGTGCGTCCAACCTTGATATAGGGCAATCCACAACCCCTTGATCTGTGGTTCCGTAGAGTTGGCAGGGCTAAACCTGTGAGGTTCGCGACTTGCTTCTCATTCAGATATTTTATTTTATTTTCCACTTTCAATTTCCTCCCAATCCAAATCAACAGCTTTCACGCCCAAGGCTTTAGCAATACGCTTTTTTTCATCATCTCGCGGCGTCAAATATCCGCGCTCAAAGTGTGAAATCTTACTTTGCTGAATCCCCGTTTTGATGCACAGGTCAAATTGTGTCAGCTTTTTCTTGAAACGTGCTTCTTTTAAATCCATGTGACTCTCTCCATAAAAAAAGGGTTAAAATCATTTCTGACTCTAACCCTACTTTATTAATTATTATATTTTGGCTTATTTTTTTAAAAAGTTTTTATACCACCTTAACGCCCTCCAAATATTGTAATTTCTCCGTTTTCATCCACTTCAACATCACGCCCATAATAAGGCCAAGGTGGCATAAAGTTTTTTAAAAGATTTGCCGATTTTTCCTTTGCATTGTTATAAACCTGCCTGATTGCTTTCTCTAAATCGAGATTTAAATCTGTTGTGTCCCACAAAAGATAATATCGCCCCTCTTTTTCGTATTCTTTGCGGGCTAATATCTCGCAGGCTTTTCTTACGCTTATATTTTTTCCTGTTATGATTTTATCAATATCATTCACCACATAAAAATCTCTAACCGCATTCCGTCTTTGATCTTCAGTTCGGGCAGCCCTTTTAGGGGCCTTAATAAAAACTTCTTCCAAAAAGTCGAGGCATTCTCGATCTCTTAACCACGCGATAACCTCTTTCATAATCCAAGGCTCGGATAAATGAGAAGATTCAAGCGCGACTAAATCCGATATAATTCCAGCCTTTTTCTTTTTTATTGCTTTCTCTTTTCGTCTTATAGCGGCCTGTTTTTTGTCTATTTCAGGCCTCTGATTTTCAGTTTCTACCCGTCCGATCTTAAGTTTATTCAATTCAATGGCGGCTTTCTCTGCCTTAAGTTTTTTTACCTCTTTTTCAGCTTTAAATTTTTCCCGATATGGCGCTAAAAAGCGTTTTCGGTTTTCAATTGCTTTTTTTAAGTCCATTATTTCCCCCCTCAACTGCCATTATAAGATTTCCCGCCACGTTAGAAGCTTTCTTTAAAGTTTCATCCCGCAAATGTGCATATCTCTGTGTCATACGCGGGTCTTTGTGCGTAAGTAAGCGTTGCAGAGTGTACAAATCGACTTGTCCGGAACTTGCCAACATTGAAGCGAACAAGTGCCTAAGCCCATGCAGTGGCCTAAAGTCCTTTGGGAGGTTAGCTCTGACCTTGATACGATTAACAGCTTTGCTTACCGTTACCCTCTGATTTCCTCCCTGGCCAGGAAAAACAAACGGGCTTTTTTCTATACGTGGATGATTTTTGAGCAGTTCCCTTGCAGCATCATTAAGCGGAATCACTTGATCAGGCCCGCCCTTAGGGTCAACAATCTTTATAAATCCACGGTCAAAGTCGATATCCTTCCATTTAAGTTTGAACATCTCACCCCGGCGCATTCCTGTAAAAAGAGCAAGCTTCATCAACGGGCCAGCCTGTGGGTGTATATCGTTGTCAATGGCTGTCAGAAGGGCTTTTATTTGTTCTGAGGTTAAGTCCTCAGTAACAAGGTTGCGGACGGTAGGTTTTTTGATATGGAAGGGAAGTCCAGGACATAAACCATTTTTAGTGCCAAAGTTAATAATCCATGTAAGCAAATTAAGAACATGTAAAACTGTTTGCGGGGATTTCTTTTTTAATAGCTTGATTCGGAGGCGATCAACATCAAGCGCAAGTATATTTTTTGGTTCAGTTTCGCCAAAGGGAGCTTTTAGATATTTATCATAGCGACCTTTATCAGTGGTTAGACTTTTGCCGGGTGTCCTGCCATTCATATATTCATTAAAAAGTTTGTTGATCGTCCACTTACCAGCCTCCGCTTGCTTTTCAGCCTTTACAGCCTCTCGTTTCTCACGGTTAGACAAACCCCCACGCATTCTTTGCACACGTACTTGTGCAGCCCGTGCCGCAGTCATATCGTCTAAAAATTGGCGTCCTGATTTCTCTTGAATTTGCTTGCCGTTTTTGCGATACATGATGTAAAATATTTTTTCTTGTTTTTTTGTTCCGGGCACTAAACCTTTTATAAAATACACTCCGGGATAAGATGTTTTATATCGTTTTTGCGCTGGCATTTTAAGACCTCCGATTAAAATAAAAATTCTATACCCAACACTATACCCAACATATTTTGTATATATCAGAGTAAAAAATGGTAAGTCAAGATAAAAGTAATATTAAATAATGCTTATAAATTAAGGGGTTTTAGGAATTGCAGGTAAATAGCGGTAAGCATATCGTTACGGCCTGTCAAGCCGGAGGTCGCGAGTTCAAGTCTCGTCACTCCCGCCACATTAATTTTTAAGCTTGTCATTTTGATTGACAAGCTTTTTTTATTTTTATGCTATTTAAAAACTAAGTGAATGGAGGAAAAACATGAAAGCATTAATTACTACTTTGATTGCTTTGGTATTTTTGTTCACAGCGCCAGCTTTTGCTAAAGGGCCTGGCGGAACAGGCAAAGGTAGTCAGAAAAGAGAACATATCAGAACACATCGCGGGGTAATGGAAGAGAAAGCAGGTGATAAAGCTGTAAAGATAAGGAAAATGGAGCAAAAAAGACTTAAACAGGCTGAGGAAAAAAGCAAGGAGGCAAAAAAGGGTCTGGAAAAACAGCGTGAAAAGAAAGCTGAGCAGGTACAAAAAGAATTAGGTAAAGGCTCTGAAAAAGGTCAGGAAGCCCGCGAAATGCGGAGAAAGTGGTGGAGATTCTGGGAGAAAGGTGAATAAGGCAAACGACTTTTTCTTTTTTCGTCTGATTTTTTATCTTTATTCTTAAACTTCTATGCCCGCTTGGATTTTGACTAATTAACAATAAGGGTCAAAGGTAGACTTGATCCCTTTTTCTCTAATAACATAAACAAAGGGCATTAGCCAATGCCCTCTGTTTTGTTTCCCTGTGATCAAAAGTTACGCTGCACTAAGTAATCGTTCATGCTTCTGTAGTTGGGCTCATTTTCAATTGTTGGGTCTGCATGTATTATCCGATTTAAAACATTGCGGAACTCTTTAGATGGCCATTGATATCCTGCAGTGAACACTTTAGAAAGCAATCGCAAAACCGTTTTTGGCTGTTGGTCTGGTAGGCCCTTCGCATCAAGATGGGTTAATAAAAAGGAAAGATCAGAGAACGCTTTAATGAAAGGCCAGAGAAATTCAAGAGCTTCTTCAAAAGTATCATCCAACTCTATTACCATCAAAGAAAAATGTTCAGACGATTTATCGGAAACAAACTCCGCAGCTTTAGGCCAGGCTCTTTTCATGAAGGGCTGAACCCGGTTTTTCCAATAATTATCCGCACTTTTTGCATCTCCACCAACACTACGCCAGAAAAAATCTGTGATATGAACCAAACCATCTATACCTACATCAACCAACACAGCGTGTTGCTCTTTTGCTGTGTACAAATCGGGGTGTTCCAAACAGACAACAGTGAATAACTGTATCAGCCTTTCTGCCGAGGCTCCTATTTGGTCTACATGCTTAACTGCGTTTACTAAGTGATTTTTTAGGGCAATGGCCAAATCGGCTGAGATACGTGGGCTCCACAGGTACCCTTGCCAAATCAATACAGCAAGCTCTGAGCCTTCCCAATCAAACAAAGGAATGAGATTCTCCTCTGCCCATCCAGGATCTATCGCATGAAAGTAATGTAAACGGGAAGCGAGAATTATTTTTCCTGCAATTGATGCTTGAGTCTCAGATGAGATAAGCTGATTTACACTCTCCTGCAGAGGTCCATCCGGGATACCTTCGTCAACCTTCAATCCGCAAACACTAAACCTATCTATCAGCGCTTCAGTAATAATGCCTACTGGATGATTGATAGCGTAATTAACAGCCTTACTAATTGGCTCTTCACGATCCGAAACATTATGCAGAAGTGATTCAAAAATAATCCAAAAATAATGCTCTTCGGGTACCCCACATTCAATTAACGAAATATTTTTCTTAGTCCAGTGTGCTACAGGCCATCCCTCCTCACGATAAAATTCCGGCATTGCGTTATTAAGTAATGGCGCAATTTCTCCCCAAGTATTCTTATCACTCTCTGCAAGTCCTACCAGTCCAGCATGCCAAATACTCCTGTCCCAATTGCCGCTGGCAGCCAAATGATTTAAAACTTCAATGGCTTTTTCTCGGTTGTCTTTGCAGCCAACTCTAAAGCGATCAATCCTGCCTTCGCCAAGTTGCCGGTCTTCCTGAGATAAATATTCGACAAGATCTGATGCTTCTTTTTCAAAGAGCTCATCTGATGTTGTATCAACCTCATGGCCCTGACCCGATCCAGTCTCCATCCAGTGAGTAAATTCGTCGCGATCTCTCTCCTGTAAAGCCCACAGAGGATACTCTGAAGTGAGTTGTTGTAGCAATTCTACCGCATTAGCGGGTAAGATCCCGCCGAAACTCTGCAACTTCGAAAGCATTAACCATACATCGCGATTAAAACGCTCTTCCCACTCTTCTTCGGTGAGATCAGCGCGGTACATCTCTCTTGGCGGTCCTTGGAGGATCGTATTGGCCAAATGTACAGCAATTGCCTCATCAAGTTCAGGCCATAAAACAGCCAACAGCCTAAAAACTTCACGGCGAGTCGCCAAAGACCACAACCACTGGCCGTTATCTTCAAGCAAATAATCAACTATCACATCTGGATTTGCTACGTCTTTAACAGCCATAGCATGAAGCGTAAGCCGTCTAAATACTGGGTGTTTAAATGAACGCCATATATCCAGAACGGATTGCGCTTTTACTTTATTATTTTCCCATGTGGCCTCCCACAAATCTCGACAAAGTTCAATCAAGATAACCCAGGTGCTGTAACGTCTATTTTGCGGATGTGGCGAAATCGACACCATATCCCAATGACTACGATCATGTAATTCATTTTCAAAACCAGCAAAATCCCAGAATTCAAGTGCTTTAATGAGGGCTTGGGTAGCAGGGAGTAATAAGTTTACCAAGTCGTTTGGGTAGGCATCCAGTTTGGTTAGCTCTTTATACACCCAATCAGATAGGCCAATCACTACCTCAATTTCGTATGGCGGTCTTTTTACAATTTGGTCTTCATTATCTTCATCACTCCATAGACCAGACAAATCAATTGATTTGCTAAGTTTGAAAGATGGCTCCATCAGCTTAGTAAACTCAGCTAAAGTCAATGGATCAATGCCTTTTCCAAGAGCCCTAATATGACCGTATCCGTCACTTTCAAGATTCCTTCCACAGTTCACATAATCTGAAATTACTATTTTCCAGAACCGCAAATACAGTTCCTGAGGTGGGTTACTATTAATATGTCTTTCAATGATACTTTTAAGCTCTGGATGTAAACACGAACCTTGGTCAATAATCCAGCGGATGAGAGTGTCATTTTCAAGATGGCGCAGCAACCAACACCACAGATTAAATGAGATTTTATTTGGACTTAATAGGTTAGATTCATATGATGACCAATTTACTGGATATACAAGGTTACTCTGACTGGCGATAGATAATAATCCCTTTTTATGGAGTACCGGCAACCACTCAATTGGTGCGGGCGGATTATCTAATTCGCTGAATATTCTTGCAGGATACCCCGTAACGTTTTCCTGATTAGGCTTCGTTTTCTCAGATAGCACATCAATAAGCTGTATCACACTTGGATCTTGGTCATAAGGCGGCAGGGGGGCACCTGGTGCTTCTTTGATGACGATTCGCGCTTTTGCATTCAAACCATCTCTAATATAATTACCCCACTCCTTAAGAGTGTTATACAAATTATTATGTGAGTAAGTATACAAGACCGGCTCAATACCCATTGCTCGCCAAGTATTTTCATTTTCAGGCCGCTGCGATGGCGTGGTGTGTGCAAGCACATAGGGTTGTTTGAAAACTTCGTATCCGCGCAGCCTTTCTGCGGCAATGGCATCCGTCATGTAACGAATAACCGGGTCATTGACGCTATAGCCAACAAAAAAAACAGTAAAATGACTAAACAGCTCCGTAATAAATTTACTTGCCCAGCGCTCGGTTAAGTATGCTGAGCCAAAGTCACCACTGGTAAAGATTAACTGCTCGCCATTGGGGTCGTCACCGTCAATTATACCGTGCAAATGGACCACGCTCGTCCACTTGTGCGGTTTTGGAACCGGCAGCTTAGGCGCAGCGTCAATCATTACTCGGATGGCCGGATCAACTTTTAAAAAACCATGATCTACATTGGTAGTGACCAAACGGTACTTTCGGTTAGCTGTTTTTGATAGTTGTAAAATCGCCTTATGATTTTGTAAATCGGCACCATCAGCAATGGTTAACTCTTCGACAATTGCTCTCCTAACAAGATTAACCCCTTGTTTACTATCGCCGATAATTCTTGCTTCTAGTAACCCAAGGGCACGGTCATAAAGCCCAGCTTTAATAGCTTTTGCCTCTGAATCTAACTTTGCCTCACCAAGGCTATCGTATACATTATTGACCAAACCAGCAAACCCTGGAAGACCAGCCGCATAGGAAACACCCGCACCACAGAAGAATACTAGATTTCCTGTTTCCTGAGCCTCAATCAGCTCTAACGGAATATTAGGTGCGCCTTTACGTGCAATAAACTTCATCAGGAAACCATTACCTATGCCATCTTCATTTATCAGTTTTTTAAGATAGTCGAACGGAAAGTTGAGAAGCCGGGAAACGATGACCAAAATACTATAAAGAAATCAAAAGGTTTGATTTGCTGATATCTTTTAAAAACGGCACGACTTTTCCCGGTCCACCTCAAGCATTTTGTTCGCTGCCCTATGTCGTTGATCGTGTAAATTCGACTCTCAACCTATAACAAACAATTTCGATTTTCGGTCGTTTCTTTGCCGCTCGGATTATGTCTGTAGCAAGTTTCTGGGCTCCGGAGTGTACCAGAATTCCTCTTGCTTTTTGTTCTATTTGTTCTTGCAGCTTCAAGACATATTGGCGAAGCTGATTAATGTGTTTAATTGATGCCGCATGTTGCTTGCATTCAACGATAACAGGTATTCCTCGGCGATCTAATAACAAAACATCAAGACGTGACTTGTCATCGAATACCATTTCCCTGATCTTCATATTTGGGTGGGGCAGAAGTCCATCTTCTAAATGATTGGGATAAGTAGCTATGTAATCGGACAATGCTTTTTCATACCCGAACTTGCCCAGTAGGCCAACCCAATTGCGTGGGTCATTCATTAACTTGCGTACTTGAGCTACTGTTCGGGAACGTATTTTACTTATCGTTGGACGCAGCTCCCCATTCGTAAACGTAAATTCAGGTGGAATTTGGATGACCATATCAGGATCTTCAGGGCCTGTTGTCAACTCCCATCGAACCAAGATTCGTCTGCCCTTATCTCCATGAGGTATCTGATGTCCTGGAGGAACAAGAGGATCCCATTCGTTATCTTCAATTCTTTTTCCAACAATCTCTCCCAGTTTTCCAATCCTGTGACCTCTCAAAGTGACAAGGACAAGGTCTCCAATGGCCATTTTCTTGATGGCATTACGTGCAGCGCTCCAACCTTTGCTGCTTCCCTCACTCTTTCCATTTAGTTTATAGCCTCGTTCTTTCGGCCATCCAACAGCGACGCACTGGTTTTTGAACCATCGTCGCCACATTCCTGGATACTTGTCTTCCTGGCAAGCAATCTTCCAAAGTGTTGTCATTGTGTCTCCCTACATTGGGTATTTATGGGACATTCCTTAGTTTATAAGTTTGTATTGTCAAAATTGGAACAGCTAAATCCTTTTTTAGTTCATGGTTCCATATCTTGTTAACTGCTTGTTGTAATGATCATATCTTTTATTCGCTTTAAAAGCAAATTCTGTGCAACCGCCGCGTTAGGGTCGCGGCAAGAAATAATTACACAAGATTGCGCCGGATTTTGGTTCGTCTACAAGGCACATCCGCCGGTGCATATCGAGATATGTGCCAGCGGATGTAACGTGGTAGACGGGCTAAAAGACAAGCAAGATGTGTAATTATTTCTTGCCGAGACCCTTAATAAAGCGCTATCCTTTTCAGCTCTTTTATCTGATCACGAAGTTCGCCTGCTTTTTCAAATTCAAGATCCTTTGCCGCCTGAGCCATTTCTTTTTCCAAAGATTTAATAATATCATCGATATTGTCTAAGGATTCATATGCGGCAATAGCTTCCGCAACCTTATCTGTAGCGATATCATCAAGAGTATATAATGAGCCAAAGATGGATGAAATATTTTTCTTAATGGTGGTTGGTGTAATATTGTTTTTCTTGTTATAAGCTTTCTGAATTTTTCTTCGACGGTTTGTTTCATCTATTGCCTGTTTCATCGACTTTGTAATATTATCGGCATACATTATTACCGTTCCATGAACATTTCTGGAAGCACGGCCGCATGTTTGAATAAGCGATCTTGCTGAACGAAGAAAACCTTCCTTGTCGGCATCAAGGATGGCAACAAGTGAAACCTCCGGGATGTCAAGCCCCTCGCGAAGAAGATTTATGCCGACAAGGACATCAAACTTACCGGCTCTAAGATCATTTATTATATCCACCCTTTCCAGTGTGCTTATGTCTGCATGAAGATAGCGCGCCCTTATTCCCAAGTCAGAATAGTATTCTGTGAGGTCTTCGGCCATACGCTTTGTTAAAGTAGTTACCAGGACTCTTTCATTCCTGTTACAGTGTATTTGAATTTCATCAAAAAGGTCGTCAACCTGATTTTTGGCTTTTCTGACATCTATTTGAGGATCTATAAGCCCGGTGGGTCTTACTATTTGTTCCGCAATAGCGCCTTTTCCTCTGTCAAGCTCGTATTCTGCAGGTGTCGCGGATAGGTAGAGAACCTGTGATACCTTTGATTCGAACTCTTCGAATTTAAGAGGCCGGTTATCAATAGCTGACGGCAACCTGAAACCATATTCTACAAGAGTTGTCTTGCGAGACCTGTCACCCTTGTACATGGCGCGAATCTGGGGCACGGCAATATGACTTTCGTCAATACATACCAGTAAGTCGTCAGGGAAATAATCAAAAAGGGTCGGCGGCGGTTCTCCAGGAGCTCTTCCGGTCAAATGGCGCGAATAGTTTTCAATACCGTTGCAGTAGCCCAGCTCCATCATCATCTCAAGATCAAAATTAGTTCTCTCTTCAATCCGCTGAGCCTCTATCAGTTTGTTTTCATTTCTGAAGTAATTAACCCGGTCCTTAAGTTCATTTACAATTGCTTTAATTGCCCTTTTTAGTGTTTTCTGTTGAGTAACATAATGGCTGGCAGGATATATGGCAGTCTTTTGCAAACGCTTAATTACATTGCCTCTCAGCGGATCAATTTCCGCAATTCCTTCAATTTGATCACCAAAAAAATCTATTCGAATCGCATTATCATCTTCATAAGCCGGAAATATTTCAACCCTGTCCCCTCTTACCCTGAATGTTCCCCTGTGAAAATCGACATCATTTCGTTCGTAATGCATTGCGACAAGATCTGAAAGAAGTTTGCTTCGATCAAGTTCCATATTATTTTCAACATAAACCCGCATGGAGAAATAATCTTCAGGAGAGCCAAGACCGAAAATACATGACACACTTGCCACTACAATAACATCTCTGCGTGTAAGCACAGATTTTGTCGCGGAATGACGCAACTTGTCTATCATTTCATTTATTGAGGAATCTTTTTGAATGTAGGTGTCGCTGGAAGGAATATATGCTTCAGGCTGATAATAATCATAGTAGCTAACAAAGTATTCAACGGCATTTTCAGGAAATAGCTGCTTAAATTCGCTATAAAGCTGGGCCGCGAGTGTTTTGTTGGGAGCTAAAACAAGGGTCGGCTTTTCAATCTTTTTAATAATATTAGCCACAGTAAATGTTTTGCCTGACCCTGTAACTCCCAGAAGTACCTGGTGTTTGTTGCCTGACAAAATACTGTTGCTTAACAATTCTATAGCGTTTGGTTGATCGCCTTTTGGAGTGAAATCTGAGACAAGCTTAAAGGATAGCATAATGCAAAATGTATTAAGTGTTAGGAAAGAGACAAGCTCCTGTGGCTTTGATTATCAATCAGCACACCGAAGGCGTACCTTAACTTTAGACACTTATAACTTTAATTTTTCACCTTCCAAACAGTACCCTCGGAACTGTCTTCAATAATTATGTTCATATCTTCAAGCTGCTTTCTGATATTATCCGCCTTTGACCAATCCTTTGTCTTTCTTGCCGTAACCCGCTCCTTTATCATTGCTTCAATCATTTCAGGATCAATAGATTTTTCCTCAAGCCCGCGTGATTTTTTTTCGGCAAAATAGGCTTCAGGCGATTTTGTAATTATACCAAGGACGCCGGCCATTTTATAAATATCCGCTCTATATGACAGCACGGTTTTTATCGCATCATTAGACAAACTTTTATTATCATCCAGCAACCGATTTACCTTCCTGACAGCATCAAAAAGAATGCCTATGCCAAGGGCGGTATTAAAATCATCATCCATGGCCCGGCAAAATTGTTCCCAGAATGCATTCTGCGAAATATCATCATTATCTGATCTGTTCCCTATCTGTTTCTCCACACGATCAAGCAGCGAATAAATCTTATCCAGTCCTGAACTCGCCTCAAACAGTGCCTGGTCTGTAAAATCTATAGGGCTTCGGTAGTGATTTGAAAGAAGAAAAAGACGGACAGCTTCGGGATTATATTTTTTTACTATATCCTTTATCATTAAAAAATTGCCAAGAGATTTTGACATTTTCTCTTTATTAATATTTACAAATCCGTTGTGAATCCAGTAGTTCACAAAGGGCTTTTCAAATGCTCCTTCAGACTGGGCAATTTCATTTTCATGATGCGGAAATATAAGATCTTTTCCTCCTCCATGTATATCAAAGGTTTCCCCTAAATATTCAACGCTCATGGCTGAACATTCAATGTGCCATCCTGGCCTCCCCTTGCCCCACGGGCTGTCCCAGGACGGTTCTCCGGGCTTTGACGATTTCCACAAAGCAAAATCAAAAGGATTATGTTTCCTTTTATCGATTTTGACCCTGGCGCCGGCCTCCATATCTTTTAGTTTCCGGCCGGAAAGTTTTCCATAGTCCTTAAACGATTCGACAGCATAATAAACATCATTGTCTATCTGGTACGCAATTCCCTTTTCAATCAACCTCTCGATAACTTTAATTATCTGATCAATATGATCTGTTGCCCTGGGTTCGATTGTAGCCCTTTCAACATTCAGGGCATCCATATCCTCATAGAATTCCTTTATATATTTATCGGCAAGCTCACGGGTGTCTATGCCCAGCTCATTAGCTCTGTTTATGATTTTATCATCAATGTCAGTAAAATTTCTTACATGAGTTACATCATAGCCATTTGTTTTTAAATACCGAACTATAACATCAAATGTAATAATCGATCTTGCATGTCCTATATGACAGGAATCATAAACAGTAGGTCCGCACACATATATGCCTACCCTGCCCTGTTTTATAGGTTTAAAAATTTCTTTTTTTCTGTTTAATGTATTATATATTCGAAGAGTCATAGTTTTTTTTAAGTGAGCAGCACAATGCACATTGCGGCTATCCCTTCTCCTTTTCCGATCATTCCAAGTCCTTCAGAGGTAGTTGATTTGACATTTACTCTACTTGGCTCAATTTGAATTGCTTCTGCAATGTTTTTCTGCATTGCTTCTCTAT
>JAUVHU010000101.1 GCA_030593145.1 Desulfobacteraceae bacterium | reverse complement strand
TTGTACAGATTGCGCCGTAATTTTGTTTGTTTTCAAGGCGCGTTAAGGCGCGCATAACGAGTTATGTAAGCCTTGACGGAACACAGAAAACAAGCAAAAGGACAAGCAAGATGTATAAGTTATTTTTACTTGACGACTTAGTGAAAAGGTTCATATGCAAGGCGTAGTAATTTTTCAGGAACGAGGCTATACATGTAGTATGCCGAGTGTCTGAAAAAATACTACAACGCAGTAGATGGAACTTTTTACGACGCCATCATAAATGCTTTGATATATCTTTTTAATAGTTTCAATGTGTTTTGTTCGATTTTAAAAAGTTGAATTCCGGTTTTAAAGTTTCCATCCCCGTCGGGCCTGGAATAAATAACCTTTCCTTTAATATCTATCAGTTCATCTTCAAGGCCTATTTTCAACGACAAAGTATAATGTAAATCGATCATAACGTTGGTATCCAGAAGAATTCCATCTTCACTGACATTCAACGTTCTTCCCATTCCCTGCATTACAGGATTATTATCTTCATCAAAACAAACATAAGATATTAAATTTAACGAGTCGATTCTATGATGCTTTCTGTTGTCTGCTGTCATAATTTACCTCATTAAATATATAAGGTAAGTGTTCAAGCCGTAAACGGCTACAAACTTACTATTGTTCTTTAATGTACTTACACGCCAGTCTGGTTGTCACCGATATGCATGTTGCAACATCTTCGACAATATTTTTAAAAATGGATGGAAGATGGTTATATTCATTCCGGAGATCTTCAGGATTAACAGTTCTTACCTCCAAATCGTTTGATCCATAAACAGAAGCGGAAAACGGTTCATGACCTGTGTCAAAAAAAGGAACATGACCAAAAACATCTCCTTTGCAAAGATTTGCCAGCATCACATGTTTATTATCTGTATATCGAACAATCCATGCTTCGCCTTCTAAAATAATATATATTTTATCTTCAGCCTCACCCTGTTTAACTATAGGCTTATTATCTTTGATCAATCTGTCTATCCGGTCATAATCAATATTTATGCCAACCGCCCTTTCCGTCACCTGTTTCAATCTTTTGTCAAGACTTAATACAATCTCTTTGAATTCATCTGATAAACATGAAAAATCAATAGAAAGACGCTTTAAATCCATAACGCCCAGTTGAACATTACCATTAGCTACAACTGTAGCGCTGCGAACACTCCCTCCCATTAAAAAAGAAGCTATGCTTCCTATAAATGCACCATCTCCTATTCTGAGAATCGTCACCGGTCCATGAGCTGTTTTTTTAATAATCTCTACAACCCCTTCAAGAATAACCCAGATCCAATTACCATGTTTCCCCTCCATGACAATTTCCTGACCGTCAGTAAACTCTTCCTCATCAACTACGTACATATAATCTACAAGAGGCCCCTTGATAATTGAAATAGTTGCTGACTTGCCTGAACTATCAGATATTTTGTCAAAAGATACAGGGCCTAATTTTTTAATAACACCATCATCAAGCATCCTTAAACTGTCCAGGATTATTTCCATTCGGCTTTTTTTGATAACATTCTCTGTTTCAACCTGTTCCAGGGTAAATTCAAAATCTCCTTCAGTCCAGCCAAACAGGGAGTAAACTGCCTCAATACCACTCAATGAATCGACTGACGCATTTACAGGGTTGCCATTCAGTAAATATATTAATCCAGGGTTCCAAGCATATTTACTGGTTATACGCAAAATGCCTGTGCTGCCGATTGAGCCAAGAAGCTGTAATACTTCCCCCAAACTAAGGAACTCAAGGCTGCCTGCAAGAACAATATTATTCATACACGATAACCCCATCCCAGTTCTTTATGAAGGTGTTTTAAAGTTAGTTCCATGCATGCCTTTAATGTGTCACCAACACCCTGACCGGTAACCGCACTTGCCGGAAAAGAGGGTACTTTAAGTTGTCTGTTTAAATCTTTTTCCATCTGCTCTATAGACATCAAAGGAAAACCCTTTTCAGCAAGATCTCTCTTATTGTGCTGCATAACAAGAGGAATTTTAACAATATTGATGCCATATTCTTTTAAATTCATCTGAAGATTTTTTAAAGAAAGCATATTTTTTTCACGCCTTACTTTTAGCGAATCAGCAACAAAAACAATTCCGTCAGCGCCGCTTAAAACAAGTTTTCTGGTTGAACTGTATTGAATCTGACCAGGCACTGTATATAACTGTACCCGCACATCACAACCTTTTATTTTTCCAAGTCCGATAGGAAGAAAATCAAAAAAAAGGGTTCGATCACTCTCGGTGTTAACTGAAACCATTTTGCCTGTAACCTGTTTTTGGTAGGCCTTGAATATATATTCAAGATTAGTTGTTTTCCCGCATCTACCTGGTCCGTAATAAACGATTTTACACTCTATTTCTCGTTTTTTAATATTAAAAATAGCCATATATTTTAATCTGCAATTATCTTTTATCAGTAAAAAATCTTGACCCAAAAGACATGGAGTCGCTTTGCTCCGCTGATTTTATATAATTGACAAAATTCCTTAACTTTGATGGTCTCGTAAAAAATCACGAATCTAACTATAGATGGCTAAATAAAAAGTTCCATATATAAGGCGTAGTGATTTTTCAGGATCGAAAGCATACATATAGTATGTTGAGAGTTTTGGAAAATCACTGCAACGCAGTAGATGGGACTTTTTACGACGCCATCAACTTTAGTTCACTTCAAACTCTTGCAGCATTATGAATCCATAATTTTCATATCAAGATTATAATACCCTTTTCTGGGTCCAACTTTAATCTCTGTCAGTGAAGCAATGGCGCCTGAACCGCTAAATATTGCTATTGAAGAAAAAAACTGAACATCATTTAAAATAGTACCGATCTTAAAATTTTCTATCAACTCTTTTTCTTTTTCCGGTATTAGCAGACTTATTACATTGCCTGACTGGAAAGTAACATCAAGTTCAACCAGTTCTCCTTTTTTTGGGCCGCTATCCATAATAATACCGATAGAGCTGACATCAAGGATTTCGTCTTCCTCTAATTTACTATCTATTACTTTTTCAGTCTCTTTATCCTTTGCATCTTCTTTTGCCTGGAGCAGTGTTTTGTTAATTCCGTGTTTATCAAGAATATCTTGAAGGAAAATACGGATTTTATCCAGCTTTTCAGGAATAAAGATATTGTTGTCAACCCATAGCTGATACTGATTAACTGCATCATCTATTGAAGTAAGTACCATGTGGCATTTTATGATATTTTTGGCTGCAGCAATCTGTATTGATTCCTTTTTTATCAATTCATTAAATTCTGTTAAAGCCCGTTCATACTGACCAAACTTAGCCAATGCTATTGCGCCGTCAAGAGCGCATGTATCCTCGTTTTCGGCCGCAAATAAGAACATTTTTTTAATAACATCCTGAACTTCTGATGATAATTCAGGTTTTTCAATTGCTTTCTCTACTTTGTCAATAGCCTTATCAAGACTTTCAATTTTCTTTGCAATACTATTAATAAGTTTTTGTCTAATTTTAAGTTGTTTATCATTTTTTATCAATTCTGATGCATTAAGATAGTTTGTTTTTGCTTCATCGAGTAATCCCTGGGAGCGATAAAGCTCTGCTTCCTGTAAAAGTGATTTTAACTTAGTAACTGCATCCATATTGAATCTCACTACATGATATTAGATTAAAAAAAAACCTTAAATTAAATACTACATGAAAATATTGACAAATAATTTATTTAGCCTTTTACTGTACATAATGTCAATATTTGTTATATATACCTCATAAACAAGTCGAACTTATCAGCACATTTCTTCCCCAAGAATTGCTCAACTTTGGTTAAAGGAGATTAATATGGATAAAAAAGTAACAGTAATCGGCGCTGGTAATGTTGGTGCTACCACAGCCCAACGGCTTGCTGAAAAAGAGTTGTGCGATGTAGTGTTGATTGACATTGTTGAAGGGTTTCCCCAGGGAAAGGCTTTAGACCTTACCGAGGCGGCGCCTATTGAAAAACATGATGCCCATCTTACAGGTTCAAACAGATATGAAGCTTCCGCCGGATCTGATATTATTATAATTACTGCGGGAATACCACGAAAACCCGGCATGAGTCGAGACGATCTTATCAGCACAAATGCGGGAATAGTAAAAAATGTTATACAGCAGGTATCAAAGCTGTCTCCGAAATCCATTCTTATCATTGTAAGCAATCCCCTTGATGCCATGTGTCACGTTGCTTATGAAGCAAGCGGTTTCCCCAAAAACAGGGTGTTGGGGATGGCCGGAGTTCTGGACTCAGCCCGGTTCAGGGCATTTATTGCAATGGAGCTGAATGTTTCAGTCGAAAACACACATGCTTTTGTCCTTGGCGGACATGGCGATACCATGGTTCCGCTTCCAAGATATTCCACCGTAGCGGGCATACCTATTACGGAATTGCTTTCAAAAGAAAGGATTGATGCTCTGATTGACAGAACAAGAAAGGGCGGCGCTGAAATAGTGGGGCTCATTAAAACCGGCAGCGCATTTTATGCTCCGGCATCCGCGGCAGTGGAAATGACTGAATCTATTTTAAAGGATAAAAAGAAGATTTTACCCTGTGCCGCGTATCTTGAAGGAGAATATGGCATAAACGATCTGTTTATAGGCGTTCCAGTAAAGCTTGGCAAAAACGGTATAGAAGAAATCATCCAGATCAGTTTAACCGATGATGAGAAGGAAGCTCTTCAAAAATCAGCGGACGCTGTCGCAGAACTTAAAGCTTTACTTAACCTAAATTGAGCAATTTTCACCACGGAACACAGAGAGATCATATTCTCACGTAAAGGCGTTAAGCTCGCAAAGAAAAAAATAAAACTTAGCGCCTTTGCGTGAGACAATGGTAAAATTATTTCAGAACTAATTTTACAGCCCTTGCGACAGCATGACTTATTCCGGGTAGAGCGCTTAGTTTTTCAATTGTCGCGGCCCGGATTTTTTTTATACTTTTAAAATGTTTAAGCAGAATCGCTTTTCTTTTTTTCCCTACTGAGGGGATAGTATCAAGTACCGAATGAATAGAGGCTTTGCCTCGACGCTTCCGGTGAAAAGAAATGGCAAAACGGTGTGCTTCATTCCTTATCCTTTGCAGAAATAGAAGAAGATCCATATCCCTGCCAAAGTTTATTGGATTAACCCTGCCGGGCTTATAGATTTTATCCTCCTTTTCCCCTCTTTTTTCATCCTTTTTTGCTATTCCAATAACTCCAAAATAACTATCAAGCTTTAGGTCCTTAATTACAGACACCGCAATATTCATTTGCCCCTTGCCGCCGTCAACCATCAACAAGCCAGGATATGGCTTTGATTTATCACCTTTGCCGTAACGCCTTTTCAAAACTTCAGCCATGTATGCGTAATCATCCTGTTTTGATACAGTCTTAATACTGTATTTCCTGTATAATGATCTTTTTGGTTTTCCTTTTTCAAATACGACCATGCCGGCTACAGGCTCAGTTCCTGAAATATTAGAGTTATCAAAACACTCAATCCGCAGCGGGACTTTCTCCATCTTCAGCCTTTTCCGCAGTCTGTTAAGCATATCCATGGCAGAGACATTTGAAGCTATTTGATCTTTCAACCTGTCTTCCGCGTTTTTAATGGCCATATTCAATAGACGTGCTTTTTCGCCTCGTTGCGGATGCAAAATGTTTACTTTCTCCCCTTTTAAGATATATAGCCAATCTTCAAGCAAGAAAGCATCATTGAGAGGTATCGGGACAAGGATCTCTTCTGGAATAAATGGGGTTTTTTCATAATACTGCGTTATAAATGCCCTGATCATTTCCGCATTATCCGACATTGTCTCTGAAAAGCTGTAATGTCTGACCCCTAAAAGGCAGCCCCTGCGGATAAACAAAAGGGCAATCAGGTAACATTCAGAAGATCCTGCAACGGCAAGCACATCCCTGTCTTTAAAATCGGTGGTAACGACCACCTGCTTTTCAAGTGTTTTTTTAATCGCAAACAGCTTGTCTCTCAGGATGGCGGCCTGTTCAAAGGACTGGGCTTTTGCGGCTAATATCATCTCGTTTTTTATTTTGCAAATAAGGTCAGAGGCTCTGCCATTTAAAAACATGGCAACCTCTTTTACTGTTTCGTTATAAACGCTTTTATCAACATCAAGGCAGCATGGCGCAAAACATGCTTTTATTTGAAAGTTAAGGCAGGGGCGTAATCTTTTTTTAAACTCTTTTGTTTTACATTTGCGAAGCTTGAAAGTTTTATTGATTATTTTAAGTGTCTCACGCACAGCAATGGAAGATGTAAATGGGCCAAAATAGATAGAGCCGTTTTTTTTTATATTCCGGACAATTGTCAGGTTTGGATACGGGCTGTTTATATCCAGGCGCAAAGACGGATATTTTTTGTCATCTTTTAAAATTATGTTATATTTTGGCTTGTGACGCTTAATAAGGTTTGATTCCAATATCAGCGCCTCTTTTTCAGTTCTGGTAATTATTGTTTCAAATGTTGATATTTTGCCGACAAGAGCTTTGGTTTTTATATCCAATTGCGCCTGCCTTAAAAAATATGAGC
>JAUVHU010000022.1 GCA_030593145.1 Desulfobacteraceae bacterium | reverse complement strand
CGTGGCCCAGGAAATCGTTGCACAGGCATTCCGGCCACCATCACTTCGGTTCTGGATACGGGAAAAAGGGGCTGCCGAAACGGATTTTCTTTATCCCTTTAAAGATATGATTATCCCGATTGAAGTGAAGAGCGGGAAGAGTGGCAAACTAAAATCTTTAAATCTGTTCATGGAAAACAGTCATCATCCATATGCCATTCGTGTCTATTCCGGCAAAATCAGCATTGATCAGATACAGCTTCCATCAGGAAAAAAATACTACCTCTATTCCATTCCGTATTATCTGTTATCAAGACTTGATGACGTCATCGAACGGTTTGTGTCCGGGTATAAAACTTGAACCGACAAAGGGGGACGGATACCTTTATGTCTGAAAATGTCCGCGTTACAAAAGCTGCTGGAGTTGTTGGCGCAGCGACTTTAATTAGCCGTATTTTTGGCTTTATCAGAGATGTTGTTATTGCCTGGTTTTTCGGAGCAGGGCTTGCCGCAGACGCCTTTTTTGTGGCTTTTAGAATCCCAAACCTCTTAAGAAGGCTTTTTGCTGAAGGGTCATTAAGCATTGCATTTATTCCGGTATTTACCGAATATCTTGCAAGCAAAGGAAAAGCAGAGGCTTTCAGCCTGGCAAGGTCTGCAATAAGGTTTCTTTCTGTTTTGCTTGTTTTTGTAGCCATTGCCGGCATATTGCTTGCGCCGCTCATCGTGCGTATCATAGCGCCGGGATTTATCGACTCGCCAGAAAAGCTTTCATTAACAATTACCCTGACACGAATAATATTTCCTTATATTTTCTTTATCTGCCTTGTGGCCCTTTGCATGGGCATTCTTAATGTTCTTGGGCATTTTGCGGCGCCTGCCTTTGCCCCTGTCCTGTTGAATCTTGCAATGATAGGCTCTATTTTTCTTATTTCGCCGTATATGGCTGATCCTGTGACAGGCCTGGCTATAGGTGTTTTAATAGGAGGTATTCTCCAACTCGCGCTTCAGGTGCCGTTTCTAATAAAAAAAGGATTCTATTTCTGGCAAAAAACTAAAATTTATCATCCCGGGCTGAAAAAAATAGGTATATTGATGCTTCCCACTATATTCGGAGCAGCGGTCTATCAGATTAATATCCTGGTCGGAACCCTTCTTGCTTCTTTGCTGCCTCAAGGAAGTATTTCATATCTATATTATGCTGACAGGCTTGTGCAGTTTCCTCTCGGTATCTTTGCCATAGCCATTGCAACCGCTGTTTTACCAAGCCTGTCGAGACAGGCGGCAATAAATGATTTTGAAGGGGTCAGGGATACTTTTGGGCATGCAATGAAACTGGTTCTTTTTATTACAGTTCCCGCTATGGCAGGTCTTATTATTTTAAGAGAACCCATTGTTGCCCTTTTATTTAAAAGAGGGGCATTTGATGCTGAAACCGTACGTTTGACCGCATCCGCGCTTTTATATTATGGTATAGGTTTATGGGCTTTTTCAGGTGTGAGAATAGTTGTCTCTACATTTTATGCCCTGCAGGACACAAAAACCCCTGTAAAAATCGCCGTAATATCAATCAGCGCCAATATACTGCTGGGGATCATTCTTATGGGACCCCTCGCGCACGGCGGTCTTGCCCTTTCCACTTCGCTCGCTTCAATGCTGAACCTTGGACTTCTTATACGGGCATTAAAAACAAAGCTTGGTCACCTCGGAATGAAAAACATTATGAAATCTGCTTGCAAAACCGTCTTATGTTCCGCAATAATGGGAGTGATTGTATCGGGTGTTGCTTTGTTAATTATTCCGTCAGAAAATGGATCTTTTTCCGGTCTTTTCTTCGGAATTATGGTAAGTATCGTAATCGGTATTGTCCTGTATGTATCTTTTTCCTTTTTAATTAAAAGCCCTGAGCTGGAAAGAGTTCAGGCTGTAGTTATGAAAGGAATACATAAGAAGTGACCATAAAACAAAATGTCATATTATCTCTAATAATAATTTCTCTGTTTTGCCTGGGCATGGTTATTATATTTAGCGACCACGGACTCGTTGATTACAGCCGGTTAAAAAAAGAGGTGAACGGGTTGATTGAAAAAAACGCAAGTCTTACACAGGAAAACCTTTTCCTGTCCCGTGAAATAGACAGATTGAAAAATGACCCTAAATATGTTGAAAATGTGGTAAGAAAGGAATTGGGAATGATTGGTGAAAAAGAGATAATAATCAATCTCAAGAGAAATCCGGCTCAAAAAAATCAGGATGGAAATAATGACAAATAATCCTGGTTTTTATACAAAAACCATGGCAAAAGTTTATGCTGATCAGGGTTATTTTGAAAAAGCAGCGGAAATCTATAGATACCTTTTAAAGCAAGATCCTGAAAGGCATGACCTTTTTGAAGCGCTTGCAGAAGTTGAAATAAAACTTTCTGAAAAAGCTCCGGACAAACTTGCCTTGCTGTTTGGCGAGTGGATCGATCTTACTGTAAAATATAACAACTTGCAAAAGCTCAAAAAAATCAAAGGCACATTATAAACATATAACTACACAGGAGGTAAAATCATGACAACAATAAGGCGGAGAAAAAAAATTTTGGTTTGCTTGTGCATTACGGCTGCTTTTTTCCTCTTAACTACCGGATGTGCAGGCACTAAATCAAAAAAAGGCGATCCAACGCCCCAAACAATGACTCAGAAAGACAAAGGCCCTTCTCCATTATATTATGACTTTGGGGATGTACTTATCCCGCACGAATTAAAAATCAACAAAAAGTCATCCTTTGTATATAAAACTCCAGGTTTTTCAGCAGGCGTTCTGACATTAAGCGGCAGGGTTGAAGTAAGCTCACTTATTGCTTTTTTTGAAAACAACATGGCCAAAGACAACTGGAGGACTATCAGCTCATTTAAGTCCCCACGAACAATCATGGTATTTCAGAAAGAAAACAGGTGGTGTATTATTAATATCACTGAAAAAGAATTCAAAACATATGTTGAGATATGGGTTGCGCCAACGATAAATGAACCTGAATCAGGACTGTTAAGGTAATCGTAATTAGCAGCCATTCACGGCTTGAAACTTGAAATTAGAAATTGGAAATTAGAAATTTGAGAGAGATGAAACAACGTTCCGTGAACGTTTACCATAATTATTATGCAAAACCGTATAAAAAATAAAAATATCGTTCTTGGTGTATGCGGAGGTATAGCAGCATATAAGAGCGTGGAATTATTAAGACTGCTGAAAAAGCATGGAGCAAATGTCAGGGTAATAATGACCTCAAACGCCCGGAAATTTGTTGGGCAGCTTACCTTTGAAGCATTGTCAGGCCAGCCGGTATGTACCGATATTTTTGAAAAAAATGATTGTGCTCCAATCAGGCATATTGACTGGGCAAGAGAAGCGGATGCGGTGGTAATTGCTCCCGCAACAGCAAATATTACAGGCAAGCTTGCCAACGGCATAGCTGACGACATGTTGAGTACCTTCATGCTTGCCGTAACATCTCCCGTGATCTTTTGTCCATCCATGAATACCCATATGTATGAAAACAAAGCTGTCCGGAGAAATCTTGAGAGACTCAGGACTGACGGTTATTTTATTATGGAGCCGGAAACAGGCAAACTGGCTTGCGGCACTGCAGGCCCCGGCCGTCTTCCTGAACCAACAGATATATTGGACAGGGTTTTAAGCTCTCTTATGCCAAAAGATTTAAAAGGTAAAAGGCTCCTTGTAACTGCGGGACCAACCAGGGAACTTATCGATCCTGTGAGGTTTATAAGCAATCCATCTTCGGGAAAGATGGGCTACAGCATTGCAAGGGCCGCGGAGCACAGAGGGGGCGCGGTTGTTCTGATTACAGGGCCTGTAAATCTTCCGGACCCTCTTAATGTAAATATGATACATGTTCGAACAGCAGAGGAAATGGCGTCTGCCGTGTTTAAACACATGAAACGTTCTGACATTATAATAAAAGCAGCGGCTGTTTCTGACTACAGACCTGTCACTTCTTCGAAACGGAAGATGAAAAAGGGAAAAGATGAAATGGTTTTAGCGCTGCAAAAAAACCAGGACATTTTAAAGAAGCTGGGCAGAAAAAAAGAAAACCGGACCCTTGTGGGCTTTGCCGCAGAAACTGAAAACCTTGAAAAAAACGCGAGAAAAAAACTGGCGGAAAAAAATCTTGATATTATTGCCGGAAATATTATTGGCCGTCCGTCTTCAGGCTTTGGAACAGATACAAACAAGGTGACACTATTTTATAAAAACGGATCAAAAGAGTCTCTTCCCAAAATGGAGAAAGATGCTCTGGCACATATACTTTTAGATCGAATCGTTGAACTGATGGCGTCGTAAAAAGTTGAATTCATCAGGTGATAGATTAAAGCAATTATTTGTTTTATCAAGCCCTTAACACTTAACACGTTTCGAAAAAAGTAGTTTTTGACTCTCAAATAACTAAAAAGATAAACATCGAACATCGAACGTCCAACATCGAATTTTGAATAAGGTATTCTATCAATTTATAAACCGGCGGAGCGAAGCGATTTCATTATTCGATGTTCAACGTTGGATGTTCGATGTTCGATGTTCAAAATATGATTGATAAGTTATTTTGGTTACAGTGCCGCAAACGGCATAACTTAGCTTTTTACGAATGAATTAATTATGACCAATTGCCAAAACCATACTGTTGTATTCGAAGAGGCAAAGAGAACCCTTCAATTTCTGGCTGAAACAGGTTGCAGCGGTTTTGAATGCTCAAAGAAAAGCCTCGATACCGTTAATAAATGGGGCAAAAAAGAATTGTTTTCAAAGGAAACACTGGAAACAATACAAAGCGATCTTGGCGATTGCCGGCGCTGTAAACTTTCAAACACCCGCAAAAATATTGTCTTTGGCAAAGGTGATCCCAGAGCAAGACTTGTATTTGTCGGCGAGGGGCCGGGTTTTGATGAAGATGCAAGCGGTGAGCCGTTTGTCGGAGCTGCCGGTAAGCTTCTAACAAAGATAATCCAGGCGATAAAACTTACAAGAGAACAGGTTTACATCTGCAATATTCTTAAATGCCGTCCTCCTGGAAACAGAAATCCTGAACCGGATGAAATAAACAAATGTTTTCCTTTTTTAAAGCGCCAGCTTGCTGTAATAAAGCCGGACTTTATATGTACTCTCGGAACTTTTGCCTCACAAACACTTCTTGAAACAAAAAAACCTATTTCAAAGTTAAGGGGACGTTTTTATGATTTTATGGGGATAAAACTTATTCCCACATATCATCCGGCATATCTTCTTCGTAGTCCTGATAAAAAACGGGATGTCTGGGAAGACATGAAGAAATTGATGAAGGAATATTAACCGGGGGTCGGGGGTTAGGGATCAGGGGTCAGAAGGTTAGAAGAAAAAAGGGATGAACATCGAACGTCCAACGTCGAATTTTGAACCTTGAACCTTTGAACCCTTGAACCGTGAACCCTGAATCTTGAACCTTTGAACCCTGAACCTTAAACCCCAAATAAGGTTTACCGCAAAATGCTAAAACATTACAAATTTCTTATAATAATCGCCCTGTTATTTGTTTCCCTGTTGTGCCCTGACAATTGTCTGGCGGACGATAATGAAATCTATATAATCAAAGCATCAGGCGCGATAAGCCCTGGCATGGTTGATTTTATTAAACAGGGAATCTCAAAGGCATCTGACGACAATGTTGCCTGTATCATTATAACCCTTGATACACCCGGCGGGCTTGCTGAATCCATGCGGAATATTGTGATGGATATACTCGCAAGCAAAATTCCGGTGGTGGTCTATGTGTCTCCAGGCGGAGCAAGGGCTGCTTCTGCGGGCGTAATGATAACCATGGCTGCTGATATTGCCGCAATGGCTCCGGGCACAAATATCGGAGCCGCCCATCCCGTAATGGCGGGAGGACAAAAGATAGATAAAACCATGTCTGAAAAAGTGGTTAACGACATGGTGGCTCATGCAAAGAGTGTCGCGAGCAAACGTGGAAGAAACGTACAATGGGTTGAAAAGGCCATTCGTGAAAGTGTATCTGTGACTGAAACGGAAGCCCTGGAAAAAAATATTATCGATGTAATTGCGTCAGATATTGATGACCTGATCAAACAGATTAATGGTCGTAAGGTAGAAGAGAAAGGTGTACTTAACCTTGACAACCCTAAAAAGACGATACTGAAAGAAACTATTCGGACAAAAATCTTAAAGACAATAAGCGATCCCAATATAGCTTATATCCTTATGATGATAGGTCTTGCAGGAATATATTTTGAACTTTCTAATCCTGGCGCAATTTTTCCGGGAGTAATAGGGGCGATTTCGTTAGTTTTAGCATTTTTTTCCTTTCAGACTCTTTCCATCAATTACGCGGGCATACTCCTGATAATTCTCGCGTTCATATTTTTTATTATGGAAATGAAGATCACAAGCTATGGTCTTCTCAGCATAGCCGGGGTTGTCTGTCTGTTTTTAGGTTCACTTATGTTGTTTAAAAGCAGCGATCCTGAGCTGCAAGTGTCATGGAGCGTATTTTTGCCTACGGTTATTATTGTTTCAGCTTTTTTTGTTTTTGTCGCAAGTTTGGTATTTAAAGCGCAGACATCAAAGCCGAGAACAGGAATCAAGGGTCTTGCTGGAGAAATCGGTGTGGTAAAAGAAGATATTATGCCTGAAGGCAAGGTGTTTGTTCACGGTGAATTGTGGAATGCGACTTCAAAAAATCAGATACAAAAAGGCGTAAAGGTGAGAGTTGTTAAGGTGGTTAATCTTGTTCTTGATGTTGAGCCGGTTGACAAATAGCAAACTATTGTCCATCCACAAATGGCATCTTTCGGCCCCTGGCGGCGTTCTCGCTTTTTTGCAATCCTCGGAATAGTCGCACTATGCCTGCGGTTGCAAAAACGCTCGATCCTTGCCAGGAACCAAAATCTACCACTTGTGAATGGACAAAAACTGGATAAATATACTATGTTTTTTCACCACGAAGAGCACGAAGAAATTATACATGGAGCGGTCATATTCTCTATAATCCCGACCTTTTCAAAGACGTCAGTTTAGAGCAACGCAAAGTATAATATTCCATGCAATAAAAGGAGGATATAATGTTTACAGTAATTGCTATAGTTTTACTTGTCGCCTTTTTCCTGTCCACAGCCATACGGATATTAAACGAATATGAACGTGGTGTAATATTCAGGCTTGGACGTGTTATAAAGGCAAAGGGGCCGGGACTGATCATCCTTATTCCGGTTGTAGATAAAATGGTAAAGGTTAGCTTGCGTCTTGTTGCCATGGATGTTGATCCCCAGGATGTTATCACAAGAGACAATGTTTCGGTAAAGGTAAATGCTGTGATATATTTCAGGGTAATTGATCCGGTAAAAGCCATTGTCGAAGTGGAGCAATACCACTATGCCATGTCCCAACTCGCGCAAACTACCCTGAGAAGTGTATGCGGGCAGGTCGAACTGGATCAACTGTTGTCGGCAAGGGAAAAAATAAATGCTGATCTCCAGGAAATACTTGATACACACACAGATCCATGGGGTCTGAAAGTTGCTACAGTTGAGCTAAAACATATTGATCTGCCCCAGGAAATGCAAAGGTCGATGGCAAAACAGGCTGAAGCGGAGAGAGAACGCCGTGCCAAGGTTATTAATGCGGAGGGCGAATTCCAGGCCGCTGCCAAGCTGGCCGAAGCATCGAAGATAATTGAAGGGCACCCCACGGCCCTGCAACTCAGGTATCTCCAGACAATGCGCGAGATGTCGGCGGAGCAGAATACAACAACAATTTTTCCGTTTCCGATTGATCTTTTCAAACCATTTTTAAAGCTTCTTGATAATAAAAAAGAAACATAAAAAGGCTTCGCCTGTTGACATAATTCAAATGAATTGTAATAGTTAAGGTTTTTGGGAAATAAATTAAAATTACACTTAAAACTTGCAGATAAAAGGAGATTTACCGGATATGGGAACTAAGGAAAAGGAAACCAAGGAAAAACCCCTCGATAAAATGACGGTCAAAGAACTGAAAGAAATAGCCAAGGAAATTCCGGAAATTACAGGCGCCCACGGAATGAACAAGGCTGAGTTGCTCAGCAATATCAAAAAAGCCAAGGGAATAGAAGATGAAACCGTCAAAAAAGCCGATTCCTCGGTTAGAGAAATAAAGAAAAAAATCAAAGAATTGAAGGAAAAGCGAGAGACTGCGCTTAAGACAAAAGATAAAAAAACAGCAAGTATTTATCGACGCAGCATTTCAAGGCTGAAAAAAAAGACGCGTAAGGCAGCTTAGGGCTCGTACAAAAATAACTTCACATTTTAAGCGCCGATGCATCCCGCCTGGCTGCGTTACGAAAGCTCGGAATATCCTGATATTCCTGCGCTTTCGCGCCTTGTCAGACGGGCGCCTCAACACTTAAAATTGCGAACTTATTTTTGTGCGAACCCTTAACAGGAATATTTATGATTGATCCGGCTTCTGTGGCTTTTGATATTGATGGTGTATTGGCTGACACCATGACATTATTCTTCGATATAGCGCGAGAGGAATATGACATTACAGGGATTATGCCTGAAGACATCACCTGTTATATGGTTGAGGAATGTCTCGATATCGACAAAGAAATTATAGAAGCAATTCTTTCCAGGATAATTGATGGAAGACATTCAGCGCCATTGAATCCAATAGATGGCGCTCCTGCGGTTTTAAACAGGCTGTGGAGAAAACAGGGCCCGCTTCTTTTTGTAACCGCAAGGCCGTATTTGGGCACAATCCATGACTGGGCATTAAATGTTCTGCAGCTTGAGCCGGATTCAATAGAGATTATCACAACAGGCTCTTTTAAGCGCAAGGCAGATGTGCTTTTGAGCAGGAATATTTCATATTTTGTGGAAGACAGGCTGGAAACATGTTTTTCCCTTAAGGAGGCGGGCGTAACGCCTGTTCTTTTCAAACAACCCTGGAACAGAGAAAAACATCCTTTTGTAGAGGTTGGAACCTGGAAAGAGCTTGAATCGCTGATTGAATTTTAATGATTTCATCGCATTTAAACAACCGGATCAAAACCTTTATTGAATCCCTTTCTTCTGAAAAAGGGTACTCTGAAAACACTTGCCGTGCCTACTTGCATGATCTTGAAGAATTTTTATGCTTTATTGCCGAAACCGGATTGACAGGCAAAAGAAAAAATATTGATAAGATCATGGCGGATAAAGTAGATGGTATGATGATAAGAGGATATCTTGGTTTTCTGCACAAAAGGAACAGAAAGGCAACAATCGCTCGTAAGCTTTCTTCTCTGCGTTCTTTTTTCAGATACCTTGTCAAACACGGAGTTATCAAAGACAACCCGACAGATACAATTCTGACACCAAAGCAAAGCAAAACTATTCCTGCTTATCTTACGGTTGACGACATGTTCAGACTGCTGGATTCCATAAAAACAAACACCCTGCCCGGGTTAAGAAACCGCGCCATTTTTGAGGTTCTTTATTCCAGCGGGCTGCGTGTGTCGGAACTTGCCGGCATGAATACATTTGACGTGGATTTCACAAACCATGTGATCCATGTTTTTGGAAAAGGAAGCAAAGAACGTATTGTGCCTGTCGGAAAAAAAGCAATAGATGCCATAAAGGCCTACAGGGAAAGGCTTCAGAAAGAGAAAAACATCAAAATTGATAAAAATGGACCGCTCTTTTTAAACAAAAACAATGGCCGTCTTACAACAAGATCTATAGCTCGCATTCTAAATAAGGTTGTAAAAGAATGCGGTCTTCTAACGCCTGTTTCACCGCATGCGCTTCGTCACACATTTGCAACCCATATGCTTGATGCAGGGGCGGATTTAAGGGTGGTACAAGAGCTGTTGGGCCACAAAAGCCTTTCTACTACCCAGAAATATACACATGTAACTATTGACAGACTTATGGAGATATATGACCAGGCTCATCCAAGGCGGTGATAATCAAAATTGAGGAATTAAGGGATTAAGGGATTAAAATCAATAGAATACCTTTAATTCCTGAATTCCCCAATTCCTAAATCCCTAAATTCAAGAGGAATTAGGGATCAGGTGTCAGAGGCGCTGCTTAGGGAGTTTTAACACCTTAATCCTTATCCTAAAATAGGTATAATATGAAATTTCATGGAACAACAATCCTTGCTTTAAGACATAATGGTAAGCTGGCGGTTGCCGGTGATGGTCAGGTTACATTAAATAATACTATAATAAAACATCATGCTAAAAAAGTTAGAAGGATTTACAATAACAAGATTATTGTAGGATTTGCCGGCGCCACTGCGGATGCCCTTAATCTTTCTGAACGTCTTGAGGCAAAGCTGGAACGTTACAATGGAAACCTGACTCGCAGTGCCGTTGAATTAGCGAGGGACTGGCGAACCGATAAGTATTTGAGACGCCTTGAAGCAATTATGATCGCTGTCGATGAATCCAGAATGTTTCTTATTTCAGGAAACGGTGACGTGATTGAGCCTGACGAAAATATTATGGGCATTGGATCAGGCGGTGTCGGAGCACAATCCGCGGCTACAGCCTTGATCAGGCATACGGATATGGATGCAAAAAGCATTGTAGTAGAAGCAATGAAAATAGCGGGCTCTATATGTGTGTTTACAAACGACTATTTAACGATAGAAGAATTGTAGGAATTGAGAGATTAAGGGATTAGGGGATTGAGGAATTAAAATCAATAGGATACCTTCAATTCCTGAATTCCCCAATTTCTGAATTCCTCAATTCAAGAGGATTGATAAAACAAATAATTACTTTAACCCGCAACCCATAAATTATAACCATAACCAATAACTAAAAAAGGAAATATGAGTAATTTAAAACCATCAGAAACAGTATGTGAGCTTGATAAATATATTATTGGCCAGCACAAAGCAAAGCGTTCAGTGGCTGTTGCTTTGAGAAATAGATGGCGAAGGCAACAGGTTCCTGAAGAACTGCGTGACGAAATCGCGCCGAAAAACATTATTCTTATCGGCCCCACAGGAGTGGGAAAAACCGAGATCGCAAGGAGACTTTCCAGACTTACCGATTCTCCGTTTGCCAAGGTTGAGGCATCCAAGTTTACCGAAGTCGGATATATGGGCAGGGATGTTGAATCGATGGTAAGGGACCTGGTTGAACTTACCGTAAACATGATAAAAACAAGGGCGCAGGAAGCTGTAGAAGAAAAGGCGCAGCAGATAGCCGAAGAAAGAATGCTTGACCTTTTACTTCCAAAACCAAGAATGCAGCGAACAAAAACCGCTGATGATTCAAAAGAAACAACTTTGGGGCTTATAACACAAGATACTGATGAATCATCATCTACAAGGGAAAAGCTTCGCGATATGCTTCGAGAAGGAAAGCTTAACAATAGATATGTTGACCTTGATGTCGAGCAACAGGCGATGCCTGTTGTGGAAATTTTTTCCAACATGGGCATAGAGGAAATGGGCATTAACTTTAAGGATATGTTAGGCAGTATAATGCCCAAAAGCTCAAAGAGAAGAAAGCTTAAAGTTCCTGAAGCCATGAAAGTTTTGGCTCAGGAAGAAGCTCAGAATCTTGTGGATATGGAAGAGGTCGTAAACCAGGCGATTGAAAAGGTTGAACAGACAGGAATAATTTTTCTTGATGAGATAGACAAAATTGTAAGTAAAAACGGCAGCCACGGTCCTGATGTCTCCAGAGAAGGGGTGCAGCGGGATCTTCTCCCTATAGTAGAAGGGTGCACTGTTACAACCAAATACGGCCCGGTGAAAACAGACCATATTCTTTTTATGGCTTCCGGCGCTTTTCATACTGTTAAGCCGTCAGATTTGATACCGGAACTCCAGGGCAGGTTTCCGATTCGTGTAGAACTCGACTCTCTTGGAAAGAACGAGTTTGTCAGGATACTTACTGAACCGAAAAATGCATTGCTCCTTCAATATTTAGCGCTTTTAAGAACAGAAGGTATTGATGTGATTTTTGAAAATGATGCAGTGGAAAAAATCGCTGAGATTGCGGAAGATGTCAACAATCTGACTGAAAATATCGGAGCAAGAAGACTCCATACACTTATGGAATATCTGCTTGAAGATATACTCTTTGATGCCCCTGACATGAAAGAAAAAAAGATTGTGATCGACGGAAAGTATGTTGATGATAAATTAAAAGATATCAAAGACGATGAGGATTTTAGCAGGTATATCCTTTAACAGAACAGCCCGTAATAAAAATAACAATTTTGTCATTCCGGTGAAAAACGAAGCAACCCATTAAGGCAAATAAAATGACTCCAAATGTTGCAGATATACTCATAGAAGCCCTTCCTTATATTCGCCGTTTTTACGGCATGACCATTGTAATTAAATATGGCGGACATGCAATGGTTGACGAGCAGTTAAAGGAGGATTTTGCCAGAGACATTACTTTGTTGAAATTTATTGGGCTGAATCCGGTAGTAGTGCATGGCGGCGGCCCTCAAATCAATTCTGTCCTCGATCAGATGGGAATTCGTCCCAAATTTGTAAGAGGAATGCGTCTTACAGATGAGCATACCATGGATGTAGTGGAGATGGTACTCGGAGGCAAAGTCAACAAGGCGATTGTAGCTCAAATCAATCAGCAGGGAGGGAAAGCTGTTGGCTTAAGTGGTAAGGACGGAGAACTTATTCTGGCCAAAAAGCTCCATATCATGTTCCAGGAAGAGGCTGATAAACCACCAGAGATAATAGATCCGGGGCTTGTGGGTCAGGTTGAACATATCAACCCTGATATTATAAATACACTGACCGAACAGGATTTTATTCCCATTGTTGCCCCTGTGGGCGTGGGTAAGTACGGCGAAACATACAATATAAATGCAGATCTGGTAGCCGGCAAGATCGCTATAGCACTTAACGCAAAGCGTCTTATATTACTCACAGATGTTGACGGTGTCCTGGATTCTTCAGGTTCCGTAATATCATCAATCAGCTCAGGGCATATCGATAAAATGATAGAAGAAAAAGTAATTTCAGGGGGAATGATTCCAAAAATCGAATGCGCCGTTGATGCTCTTAAAAACGGTATTGAAAAGGTTCATATAATAAACGGCTGCAAGCGTCATTCCGTATTGCTTGAGCTTTTTACCCGCAAGGGCATTGGAACGGAAGTCACAATATGACGGCTGATATTATAGATAAAGCAGACAAAGTTATAGCAAAGACATACAAAAGGTTTCCCATTGTAATCACAAGGGGAAAAGGATGTACTCTATGGGATAACGATGGACATTCTTATACCGATTTTGTCGCCGGAATTGCGGTATGCAATCTCGGCCATTCACATCCAAAGGTTACAAAAGCGCTTTCAAGTCAAGCAGATACGCTTTTGCATGTTTCCAACCTGTATTATACAATTCCACAGGTTGAACTTGCATCGTGGCTAATTGAAAACAGCTTTGCGGACAGGGTTTTTTTCTGCAACAGCGGAGCCGAAGCAAATGAGGCTGCAATTAAATTAGCGAGAAAGTATCATAATGATAATGGTGATTTTTCGCGCAACAAAATAATCGCCATGGAAAAATCTTTTCATGGACGCACAATGGCCACCCTTTCCGCTACCGGTCAGGATAAAATCAGGCATGGTTTTGAGCCGTTGCTTGAAGGATTTGATTTTGTAGAATTCAATAATATCAAAGCCCTGCAAAATAAAATTGGAGCTTCAACATGCGCTGTTTTAATTGAGCCGATCCAGGGCGAGGGAGGAATTCGTTGTCCTGATCCCGAATATTTGAAAACTGTAAGGCAGGTTTGTAATGACGCAGGAGTTCTCCTGATTTTTGATGAAATACAGACAGGGATGGGACGTACGGGTGCACTTTTTGCTTATGAGCATTTCGGGATTGAACCGGATATTATGACCCTTGCCAAAGCCCTTGCCAATGGTTTACCCATAGGAGCAATGCTGGCTAAAGAACATGTTGCAAAAGCCTTCGGACCAGGCGCACATGCATCAACATTTGGAGGCACACCCATTATTACCGCGGCTTCACTTGAAGTCGTCAAAACGCTCTTCGAAGAAAAGATAATAGACCATTGCAAAAAGATTAGCGCCTATTTTATGGAGAAACTTTACTGGCTGAAAAACAGGCATGAATGCATTCAGGATGTTCGGGGATTAGGTTTGTTGCTTGGTATAAAGCTAAAAACAGACGGGGGACCTGTCGTTACAAAATGCATGGAAAAAGGGTTTTTAATAAACTGCATTCAGGAAAACATTTTACGCTTTATTCCTCCTCTGATTATCAGCAAAGATGAGATTGATTCCCTTATAACTTGCCTGGATGAAATATTGATGGCGTCGTAAAAAGTCCCATCTACTGCGTTGCAGTAATTTTTCAGACTCTCAACATACTATATGTATGCTTTCGATCCTGAAAAATTACTACGCCTTGTATATGAAACTTTTTACTTAGCCATCTGAAGTTAGATTCGTGACTTTTTATGAGACCATTAACTTTAGTTGTAATTTTTCCAGTTTGTCCGTGTGTGTCTGTGGCTAACAAACAATAATAAATGGAGTTATTTTGAAAAAAGATATACTGACACTTTTAGACCTTTCAAAAAAAGACTTTGAGATGCTCTTTGAGCTGGCTCTTGAACTTAAGAAAAAGCATAAAAACCAGATTGCGGACATGCCTCTTGCAGGGAAAACTCTTGGTTTGCTTTTCGATAAGCAGTCGACACGCACGCGTATTTCCTTTGAAACCGCAATGATTCAGCTTGGCGGAACGCCGATATTCATAAGCGCCAAGGATACCCAGATTGCCAGAGATGAACCGGTTAGAGACACAGCCAGGGTGCTTTCAAAATACGTGGACTGCCTCGCCATCAGGACCTATTCCCAGAAACTGCTGGAAGAGTTTTCAAAATTTACCACTATTCCGGTTATAAATGCCCTGACAGATACATACCATCCTTGCCAGATTCTAAGTGATCTTTTAACTGTGATAGAGCACAAAGGCGGCTATGAAGGCATTAAGATAACATGGGTTGGAGACGGTAATAATGTATCTCATTCCTGGATCAATGCCGCGTTTGTCCTTGGACTAAACCTGACATTAGCCTGTCCTGAAGGATTTTTCCCTGATCAAAAGATTATTGAAAAAGCGCGCGATAAAGGAAGCGGTAAGATAGTTATAACTTCAGATACTCTTGAAGCGGCAAAAGATGCCGATGTGATTTATACCGATGTATGGGCCAGCATGGGACAAGAAAATGAGCATATCGTAAGAAAACAGGCTTTCAAGTCTTTTCAGGTAGATAAAAAATTATTAGAAGTAGCCGCAAAAGATGTTATTGTAATGCATTGTCTTCCGGCTCACAGGGGTGAAGAAATTAGCGAAGAAGTTCTGGAAGGAAAGCATTCAGTTGTTTGGGACCAGGCTGAAAATAAACTTCATATGCATAAAGCTGTGCTTAAAACACTGATAAGCCGGTGAATATTTTCATCAGAAATTTAAAACCTCATTATGAGACCTTTGAAAAATGTTCAATTTTGTTCAAGTCCAAGATACGTTCCACCCATTGTTTAGTCGCAAGAAAAACAACGAGTTACATACAACGTAATAGATTCTATTTTTACGCATTGAAGCTTACTTGCAGTCCCGCGGCGACGGGACGGGGAATGTGCCCGCCGGTTTGGTTCATCAACAATTAAAGAGGATAACCCATGAAAAAGGCCGTACTGCTCATATTGTGTTTACTCCTGAGCATATTTGTTGGCACCTCTTTTGCGGTCGAGGTGACTCTCTTTGGCCCGAATCAGTACGTCCGGACTCAGGGTTCGCCGGATATCTATACAGATACATTTCGCGACGTGCCGGGAGAGGGCACGCTCATTATTGAGAACGGTGACGAAGATGGCAAATATCGGATAAGCAGTGCAAAGGTGCTTGTTAATGGAGAGCAAATATTCGGTCCGAATGATTTTAACCAAAAGATTTATCACTTAAAGACCCCCGTTAATCTGTCCGAGAACAACTCTCTTTCAATAGAACTGCGAGGCAAGCCTGGAAGTTATCTGACCATTAAAGTTACGAAAGATGTCGTAATGGACACAGATTACGGATTTTCTCCGAATAACCAGCAGGACGGGGGCGGTGTTGTGGGTGAATCGATTTGTATCCTGAACGGCAACAGTGTGGAATCACGATTAGACCTCCAGTTTTCATCTCCCAACCGCCTTGGACTCTCCTTTCAGGCCGCATACAACAGCCAATCTGACACCAGCGGTTCCTCAGGATTTGGCTGGACCCACACCTATTCGGTCGTTCTTGATCCCGCCTATGAAATGTCCGGACAAACATATCTTAGGATACTGAACCAGTCCGGCCGGGCCATATATTTTACCGAAGAGACCTACGGCATGTATCAAGGCGCATTCAACGAACCCAGTCAGGTTAAAGCCGAGTCCGGGGGATATGTTTGGTATCGTCTTGATGGAAGCAAATACGGTTTTTCATCCACAGGACGGCTCCTCTGGCTTGATGATGCAAATGGCAACCGTCTGGCGCTGGCCTACGATGCCCAGGATAGGCTTGAAACGGTCATTGATACGACCAGCAACCGCGTGCTGACCTTCAATTACAATTTGAAAGGCCTGCTGGAGTCCATATCCGGGCCAATGACTGCCGGAGTTCCTTCCGGGATCTGGGTAACGTATGAATATGACGCTAACCAGAACCTGACCTCAGTGACCTATGCAGACGGTTCCGGGTTTGGTTACACGTATGCTGATCTTAACGATGTGCACAATCTCACCGAGAAGAGTGACAAATCAGGCCATGTGATCAACACATGGACTTACGAGACACAGGACAAGACCGCAGGGAATTTCAGCGTCCAGGGAAAGGGTGTCAGCGTCCAGTATATAAGCGATACACAGGTGGAGGTGACCGACGCCTACGGCACAGTCCGCACCTATACTATCGGCGAGATAAACAGCCGCAAAAGGGTAACGGCCATGCAGGGACCCGCGGGCGCGCCGTATAGCGACAGCAATGTAGTTCGCTGGGAATACGACGCTCAGATGAACCTCATTGAAGTGGAAACAGCCGGCAATACGATCCACCAGTACCTCAATTATGATAACAGAGGAAATCCTGGCACAATCAAACTTGCCTTTGGCGCTCTTGAAGAAAGGGCGATACACTATATATATCACCCGGATAGGAATGCGCCATTGACAAGAACAGAGGCCAGCGTTATCGGCAGCAGCACTAAAGAAACCATCTGGGACTATGATAATGACTATGATGCTATCCCCAATGAAGACCCAACAGCTCTGGTTTCACAAATCATCGAGAAAGGGTTTACAAAAGACATCTCAGGGGTTGTAGTACCGTATGATTACGTAACTACCTTCACCTATAACAACAAAGGCCAAGTACTTTCCATAGACGGCCCCCTGACCGGCAATGGCGATACAACCACTTTTACCTATGATCCGGCAAGCGGAGATCTTCTTTCCATCACCAGGCCCTTGATAGGAAGCGCCAGTTTCTCAAATTACGATGCTGCCGGGCAGTTTGGCACTATTACTGACGTGAACGGGCAATCCAAAAGCTTCACATATGATGCTAAGGGAAGGGTTACGCTGATTACCAATAATACTGATTTAAGCACAAGCAGTGTTAATTACAATACAGCGGGAGTTCCCGAATCAAGGACCGATGAAGACGGGGTCACCAGCACCTTTGAATATGATCCTGTTTACTGCAGGCTGTCAAAGCGTTTTGACCATAAAAGCAACTCTATCGCCTACGATTATGATGCCCAGGGTAACATAATTGAAAAGAGCTACTATGATCCGACAAACATTCGTTCCAGATGGAAACGATACTCCTATCAGGATCCGGCGCATAGCATGCCCGGCAAGCTGTTTAAAGAAATTAATCCGGATGACACCTTTATCCAGTATGGATATGACAACGAAGGAAACGTAAACTCCGTTACCGACCCAAACGGCCATACAATCGGCTACAGCTATGATCTTTTGAACCGTCTAATCACGATCACGCAACCAGGGAGTGTCGTTACCGCATACACCTATGACGCCCATGGAAACCTCAAAACAGCGGCCGATGCGGAAGCGCACACAACCACGTATGTATATGATGACATGGGTAGAGTGGTTGCAACTACCTCACCGGATACGGGTGCGACTACGTATGTGTACGATGCGGCAGGCAATTTGGCGAACAAAACCGATGCAAAAGGAATCACGGTTGATTACGATTATGACTTATTGAACCGGCTTACCAATGTTAATTTTCCTGATTCCACACAGGACATCACCTATACCTATGATGCCGGCACAAACGGTATTGGCCGCCGCACCGGCATAAATGATCCGTCGGGCAGCATGACTTTTGGTTATGACAACAGGGGCAGGCTTGTAGAAAAAACCAGCGCCATCAATAGCATTGCATATACCCTATCGCAATTGTTTACGCCGGGAAGCAGGATAAGCTCCGTTATATACCCCACCGGCAGGACCATAGACTATACCAGGATAAGCTGCGCATGCAGTGTAGATAGTGTCTCCACAACCTATAACAACTATACCACAACTTTAATGGAGAACACAACCTATCGTCCCTTTGGTATTGCCAAAGCAATGAATACCGGAACAGGCGATACGGTGAACAACGTGCATGATGAATCCGGTCGTCTGACAATCGTCAACCCCGACGCTGCTATGGAGAGAACATATACCTATGATAACAACGGTAATTTGGCATCCGTAAACGCACCCAACACACCGTGGTATAATCGAACTTTTACCTATGATGCCTTCAACAGACTCAATCATGCTGAAGGACCCTATGGAACTATTGACTACACCTATGATGATGTTGGCAACCGGCTCACAAAGGTTGAAAGCAGTGTTACCAGCAATTATGCTTATGTTGCCTATACGAATATACTTGATACCGTCACCGGCGCCGACACGATCAGTTATACACATGATGCCAATGGTAATATTACAAACATAGAAGACAAGATATTCACCTACAACCAGAACAACAGGCTGATCATGGTTGAAGAAAATGGTGACATTTTAGGAGAATACATCTATAATGGACTCGGACAGAGGGTAATCAAGAATGCGGGCGGCGTTACAACGGTTTTTCTTTATGATTTTAACGGAAACATAATAGCCGAAAGTGATCAAAGCGGCAATTTCACCAAAGAATACCTGTACAAGGGTAAGGGCCACCTTGCCATGGTAGATGTTGCAAGTGGTGAAATATTTTTTTATCTTAATGATCAGCTTGGCACCCCACAAATGCTGACCAATGCAAACAACACGGTTGTCTGGGAAGGCATCTATAAACCCTTTGGTGAGGCAGAGGTAAATCCAAACTCCAGCGTGGTGAATAATTTCAGGTTGCCGGGCCAGTACTTTGATAGTGAGACTGGGTTGCACTACAATTACCACCGTTACTATGATCCAAGAACTGGGAGGTATCTCAGACCGGATCCGATAGGGCTAATCGGTGGAATCAACCTGTTTAGCTATGTTCAAAATAATCCGGTTAATTTGATTGATCCTTTGGGATTAGAATTTTCTGATATTCTTCCTGGTGTTCGAAAAGCATTTGTTGAGGGAACTAAAGGGGGTGCATATGCAGTTGGTGAAGCGGCCAAGGCAACCTCTGATATAGCTTTACACGGCCCTCCTCTTGCCAAAGTGGCGATTGGAATTGCAGCTGTGAGCGAAATAGTACCCCTATTAGGAGCTGCTGCTATGTCTGCTTACCCAACAGCCACATCAATTGCCCTTAGTACAGCACCTTATTCTGGAGTAATCGTTGATTTTACATATGGCTGGTTTCCACAAACCGGGTCCCCAAAAGGATTGGGAGGATATGCTGGCAGTTTCGCGAGATGGGTTTTCGATACATATAATAGTTATTTTTCATCAACCCAGAACGCAACACCATGTGAGGAATAGCTATGAGAAGAATAAGTTATATTATATTAGGAGTCTTAATAGGGTTGTTTGGATTAGGCATATTAATAAATCCAATTATTTATCATACGGGATTACGTTACCAGTTTGATTTTACAGATGTTAGATGGCCATTCGGGGGAGGGCTCATTATTTTAGGGGCTTTTTTTATTTGGTCCTCTTTCCGGAAAAAGGCTATTGAGACCGAAAAAACATCGAGAGATGAAAAAAAAGTATTGATGTGCCCAAAATGTATAAAGCCTTTTTACAAGAAAGACTGCGAAGACTTGAAATGTCCCGACTGTCAAGCACCGTTAGAAGAGTTATCAGGTTTTTATGAACGACATCCTGAATTGAAAAACAGGTAGAAAATTGGGCACGCATCAAACATTGATGGAACATTTATTTCAAAAGCTGGTTAAAGATTGACTATATCCTAATGAATGATCTAAGAACTCTAAATTCAGAAGAGGAAATACAATGCCAAAAACAAATATATTGAAAATCGGTATAGTTGTTCTGTTGATTGTATTTTGCCTGCATCTAAACGGTCGTTCAATAGCAGGGGACTGCGACGATTTGGGGCATAGCAAAGGTACTCCGATTATTACAGGTAATCACAGCTATCCTGCCGGTTGGTTATCTACAGCGGATTCTGACATAGAATATGATACAGAAAATTCTGCTGAAACAGTAGATCGAAACGATAGTGCCACTATTTCGGTTATAGGAAACAATGCTCCTTTTACCTGGAGTGTATCTGGAATAGGATTTACCTTAGACAATGCAAAGACTACAGGATTTACAAATACTCTTAACGCAGATAACACAGCTTGTGGAAGTACAACAATTACCGTTACTGGTTGTGATGGAACTGTCGCTACAGGATATGTAAGATGTACCACAGGGCAGTGGGGTACAGCGCAGAGTGGTTGTATATTGTCTGGCACTCCAGATACTCATTCTTTTAATGAGAACTCAGGTATTCTTGTAATGACTAAAACTCAGGGAAAATATTTACAGGAGAATAAGGTATTACTTATTGCTGGTTGTAGTTGTGCCACGTTGGATTGTTCTGACTCTTGTGATAATGAAAGTCCACATGGGAACTGTATCGGATGTATTACTTGTCTTGGGCCAGAGTTTTGTGCCTATACTACCCATGGTGGAACTCCTTATGTTCAGTGTTCCGAATGGTGCTGTGGTGTAACAGGTTGTACAGAAATTGATCCAGGATATTGTTTCTGCACGCTATCTCTTGATTACAAGGAATGGGAGTGTGTACAATAATATAAAAACTATTAGAACATTTTAGTTTAAGTTTAGGACGGAAACAAGATCTTGGAACATTATTTAAAACATCTCAAAAGAAATAATGTTTCTACAGATGAAGTCATTAACTGTGTTAATGACTTAAAGAAAGATAACAAAACAACGGCATCCAGAACGCATTGAATTTACTGGATAGCGCTAACGCTTCACTACGTGTCCGGCTGAAGTTTACTCTGCACTTGATGCGGGACCGAAATGAGAGTATAATGGGTAATAATTGGTTTGTTTGAACCTGCCATTTACAATAATAGGAGATTTTCGTGCACGATAATATAAAAAAAGTGGTTTTAGCCTATTCCGGCGGACTCGATACATCTGTAATTTTAAAATGGCTCATCGAGACATATCATTGTGAGGTTATCGCGTTTTCTGCTGATTTAGGCCAGGAAGAAGAGCTGGATCATCTGGAAGAAAAAGCGTTAAAAACCGGCGCAAAAGCGGTTTATATAGATGATCTGAAGGAAACCTTTGTAAAGGATTATGTTTTTCCGGCTTTTCGCGCAAACGCAGTCTATGAAGGACAATATCTGTTGGGAACATCTCTTGCGCGTCCCCTTATAGCGAAACGCCAGGTTGAGATCGCGCAAATTGAAGGGGCTGATGCTGTAAGCCATGGAGCTACAGGAAAAGGGAATGACCAGGTAAGGTTTGAACTAAGCTACCTTGCGCTGAATCCTGATATAAAGATCATCGCTCCGTGGCGTGAATGGGACCTTAATTCTCGCACATCCCTGATGGAGTTTGCTGAAAAGCACGGTATACCTGTCCCTACAACTCCCGCAAAACCATACAGTAGTGACAGGAATCTGCTACATATCAGTTATGAAGGCGGCGTGCTTGAAGATCCGTGGGAAGAACCTCCCGGAGATATGTTTATACTGACTGTTTCGCCAAAGGATGCACCGGAAGAGCCGGAAACAATAGAAATAACTTTCAAACAGGGAGATCCTGTTGCAATCAATGATAAACAACTGTCCCCTGCGAATCTCCTCAAGGAACTAAACAGACTTGGCGGGCGTCACGGCATAGGCAGGCTGGATATTGTCGAAAACCGTTTTGTCGGAATGAAATCCCGCGGTGTATATGAAACACCCGGCGGGACTATACTGAGACTTGCGCATATGGCTATCGAATCGATTACCATGGACAGGGAGGTAATGCACTTTCGGGATTCGCTTATACCGAAGTATTCTGAAATTATCTATAATGGTTTCTGGTTTTCACCCGAGATGAAGCTCCTGCAAGATATGATCAATAATACGCAGATAAATGTTTCAGGTGTTGTCCGCATGGAGCTTTACAAGGGAAACTGCTGTGTTCTGGGACGAAAATCCGATGAATCGATTTATAGTGAAGCCTTTGCCACATTTGAAGATGACAGTGTGTACAAACAGAAAGATGCTGAAGGCTTTATACGACTGAATGCACTGAGATTACGCCTTCAGAAAATGATGAAATAGTACTAAGAGGTTATATATGTCTGAAAAGCCGTGGGGTGGGAGATTTTCCGAGAAGACAGATAGAGTTGTTGAGTCCTTTACATCTTCAATCAATATCGACAAGAGGCTTTATTCTTATGATATTGAAGGCAGCATCGCCCACTGCAGAATGCTTGCCAAGCAGTCAATTATTACAGAGGAGGAAGCTTCCTCTTTGATTCAGGGCCTTGGCACAATTAAAAGAGAACTGGAGAGGGGGAAATTCCACTTTGATGACGGGCTGGAAGATATCCACATGCATATTGAATCCAGGCTTCTTCAGGAAGTTGGAAAGGTTGCCCAGAAACTGCATACCGCAAGGAGCCGTAACGACCAGGTTGCGCTTGATACCCGTATGTATCTAAAGGATGAAACTTTAAATATCATAGACAGCCTCGCAAAACTGAAAAAAGTTCTCCTTGTATTTGCCGAAAACCATATAGATACAATTTTACCCGGATATACCCATCTTCAGAGAGCTCAACCGGTCCTTTTGGCTCATCACATGATGGCATATTATGAGATGTTTTTGCGTGATTCAGAAAGGTTTAAAGGCTGTCTGAAACGGATAAACGTAATGCCGCTTGGAAGCGCAGCCCTTGCCGGCACCACCTACCCTATTGACAGGGCTTACACCGCAAAGCTTCTTGACTTTCCGGAGGTATCAAGAAACAGCATAGATTCGGTGTCTGACAGAGATTTTATCATAGAATTTTTATCAACGGCAAGTATATGCATGGTGCATTTCAGCCGCATGTCAGAAGAATTAATATTATGGTCATCATCTGAATTCGGTTTTATTGAACTTCCTGATTCTTTTGCCACAGGAAGCAGTATTATGCCCCAAAAGAAAAACCCTGATGTGCCTGAACTGATCCGCGGAAAAACCGGTATAGTTTTTGGAAACTTAATAGCTCTTTTATCCATCATGAAATCATTGCCCCTTGCATATAACCGCGACATGCAGGAAGATAAAAGGCCGCTTTTTGATACAGTCGACATATTAACGGCATGCATAACAATTTGTACGGCAATGATTCCGAAACTAAAAATAAACAAAGAAGCAATGCAAATGGCTACAAGCAAAGGATTTTTAAACGCAACAGATATGGCGGATTATCTTGTAACCAAGGGCATGCCATTTCGACAGGCTCATGATTGTGTCGGCAAGGCTGTAAACTTCGCTCAAAATAATAATAAAGAGCTTCATGAACTTACTTTAAAAGAGTTAAAAACCTTTTCATCCCTTTTAAAAAAGGATGTTTTTAATATTTTAAAAACAGAGCAGATGATCAACAGAAGAAAATCTTTTGGCGGAACCGCCAGAGAAAATGTCATGGCAGCCATTAAGGAGGCAAAGAAAAGTCTTGAAACTTAAATTTTCAATTCTGATTGCTATAATAATTCTTTTGTGCGGATGCGGCAGAAAAGCTTTGCCTGTGCCGCCCGGACAGAAACCACCACCAACAGTTAATGATTTAAATTCAAGCATAGAGGGTGACGTACTCAGGCTGACATGGACCGTTCCGGAAGCAAACAAAAGAATTGTGTCAAACCTGGATGGCTTTGTTGTATATAGATCGAAAAAAATGATTTCAGAATCTGACTGCAAAAAATGCCCTGTGCTTTTTAAGCGAATTGCCGATATTCCTATCGAAAAAAAAGATGTAAGTAAAAAAATAACCTACAAGGAAACCCTGGCAAAGGGCTACAGGTATATTTATAAGGTCACCGTTTATACAAACACAGGGGCTTCTGGAAAAGACTCCAATTACATAGAATTTGACCACTAACGAGCAAAAGAAACAGAGGTCAGATGTCAGAGACCAGAAGTCAGAAGATTAGAAGATTAAACAGCAACGAGTAACGAGAAACAATTATATGAATCATTTCTTATACCGCGACAATGAGATGTATTGTGAAGATGTTCCAATTAGAGTTATTGCTGAAAAGGTAGGCACCCCTCTTTATTTATACAGCCATGCTACTTTAAAACGCCATTTCTGTGCCTTTAATGATGCCTTTGACGGCATTGAAAGGCTGATATGTTTCTCCGCAAAGGCAAATACAAATCCGGCTGTGTTGAAACTGTTCGCAAACCTTGGAGGCGGCCTTGATATTGTTTCACGAGGAGAGCTTTTCCGGGGATTAAAGGCCGGGATTTCGCCTGACAAAATTGTTTATTCAGGTGTTGGAAAACAGGTTGATGAGATCGATTACGCCCTTTATAAAAAGATATTGATGTTCAATGTCGAGTCTTTTGAGGAGCTTGAGCTTATAAACGAGAGAGCTGGCAAGCAGGACTTAAAAGCGCCTGTAGCTATTAGGGTAAATCCCGACGTTGATCCTAAAACCCATCCATATATTTCAACCGGCCTTAAAAAAAATAAATTTGGTGTGAATTACAAGACAGCAATTGAAGCATACAAAATTGCAAACAGTCTAAAAAACATAAAAATAATCGGCATTGACTGCCATATCGGATCGCAGATTACCGAAACCGGGCCCTTTGAGGATGCTCTCAAGAGCATCAAGACACTGATATATGAATTAAAAGACCTCGGCATAGAAATCAGATATCTTGACATGGGTGGAGGGCTGGGAATAACTTATCACGATGAATCACCTCCTCAACCAAGTGAATATGCCAGGTCCATAATTAAGCTGCTTAAAGGAATGCAGATTAAACTGATACTGGAACCAGGCAGGGTTATTGTCGGGAATGCTGGAATACTGGTTACCAAGGTTATTTATAAAAAATCGGACGATGCAAAAGAGTTTGTTATCGTTGATGCAGGCATGAACGATCTGATGCGTCCGGCATTGTATAAAGCTTTTCATAATATAAAACCGATTGTTAAATCTGAAAACAGATCAATAATTGCAGACATCGTAGGGCCGATTTGCGAAACAGGTGATTTCCTGGCTCTTGACCGTAAAATTACCGATGTCAAAAACGGAGATTTTCTTGCGGTTATGAGCGCTGGAGCATACGCATTTACCATGTCATCCAATTACTGTTCCAGGCTGCGAGTACCCGAAGTAATGGTAAAGGACGACCTGTTTTATGTTATAAGGGCACGGCAAAGATACGAAGATCTTGTTGCAGGCGAGTCAATACCGCCGTTTCTATAAAGCAAAAGAGCCTGTTTTTTCACCACGAAGAACACGAAGAGAAAATCGTTCTTCAACTTCAACCTTAGTGCTTTTTCGTGATCTTCGTGGTTTGATTTTTTGCAATTTCAACTGATTTAAAAACACAATTTGTGACTATATATATTAATGAAAGAAATTACTTTCTACAAAATGAGCGGAAGCGGTAACGACTTTATTATTATTGATAATAGAAATAAAGTTGTTAACGAAAATGATTTGCATAATTTTATCGCCAAGGTCTGCCGCAGAAAAATGTCGGTGGGCGCTGACGGGTTTATACTTATTGAAGAGTCTGATTCTGTTGATTTCAGGTGGCGGTTTTTTAATGCCGATGGAAATACTGCCGAAATGTGCGGAAACGGCGCAAGGTGTGCTGCACGTTTTGCATATTTAAACAGAATTGCCGGCTCAAAGATGTCCTTTGAAACAGATGCGGGAATTATTTCAGCAGAAGTTTCAAATGACATGGTAAAAATCAATATACCGGAGCCGGCTGAGCTTAAGACAGATTATTTGCTTGATCTGGAAAATGGCGCTTTAAAAATAAGCAGCATAAATACAGGTGTTCCCCATGTGGTTATAGTTATGGACAGCTTAAACAATGTTGATGTTGTTAAGCTTGGCAGGGAAATCCGTTTTCACGACACATTTGCTCCTGCAGGAACAAATGTAAATTTCATATGTCAAAATAAAGATAACACAATTTCCATCCGCACCTATGAACGTGGAGTCGAAGATGAAACCTTAGCCTGCGGCACAGGCGCTGTGGCTGCCGCTATTGTTACTGCATTCAAATTCGGGGCAAAATCACCTGTAAGGGTAATTACAAAGAGCAAGGAAAGTCTTTATGTTTATTATAAAGAAAACAATGGCAAATGTTCTGATGTTTATCTTGAAGGGGATGCTCGAATCATCTACAAGGGCAAGCTTTGTGAAGATGCCTGGGAGTATAGTTTATGATCAAAATTGAAAAATCCGACCGATTAAAGAACCTGCCGCCTTACCTGTTCAAGGAAATAGACAGGCAGAAGGAAGAGGTTGAAAAGCAGGGCGTTGATATTATTGACCTTGGAGTGGGCGATCCTGACATGCCTACACCGCAGCATATAATTGACGCATTAAAACAGGCTGCATCAGATCCTGCAAATCATAAATATCCTTCATATTCGGGAATGGATGATTTTAATGGTGCTGTGGCCCGGTGGTACAAACGCAGATTTAATGTTGATCTTGATTCCTCAAATGAGGTTGTAACCCTGATAGGCTCCAAGGAAGGGATAGCTCATATCCCACTTGCCTTTATCAATCCAGGTGATGTGGCGCTTGTATCAAGTCCGGGATATCCGGTCTATGATATTGGTGTAAAATTTGCCGGCGGTGAGACATATTTTATGAACCTGTTGAAGGAAAATAATTTCCTGCCGGATCTTGGCGCCATACCTGATGAAATAGCCAACAAGGCAAAAATGATGTTTATTAACTATCCCAATAATCCGACATCAGCCGTTGCAACCAAAGGTTTTTTTCAGGAAGTAGTCTCGTTTGCAAAATTGCACAATATTATTATCTGCCATGACGCAGCTTATACAGAGATGGCTTTTGATGGATACAGCCCAATAAGTTTTCTTGAAACCAAGGACGCAAAGACAGTTGGAATAGAGTTCCATTCCCTTTCAAAAACATATAATATGACAGGCTGGCGTATAGGATTTGCGGTTGGCAGGGCAGAAGTTATTCAGGCCCTTGGCCAGGTAAAAAGCAATATCGATTCCGGAGCTTTTCAGGCAATACAGATTGCGGGAATAACAGCTCTTGAAGGAGATCAAGCATGCGTAAAAGCCATGAACAAAGAATATGCTGAGCGTCTCGATATCCTTGCTGAAGGACTTGCCGGACTTGGGCTTTCATTTGAAAAGCCAAAGGCAACATTTTATGTCTGGATTGAAACACCGGCAGGATATACTTCCTCAGAATTTGCTACCCACCTGTTAACAAAGGGAGGTATTGTAGTAACACCCGGCAATGGATTTGGTGCGGCAGGTGAGGGTTATGTAAGAATGGCTTTAACAGTTGGGAAGGAAAGGCTGAAAGAGGTTATTGAAAGGATTAGTTCCATTGGTTTTTAAAATGAGACCTTTGCAAAACACCCCCTTTTGCCCGATTACTGTGTCAGGCTCAAATTTTAATCCTCGAAATATTCAATATATTCCTGTGGTTGAAATTTTCGCCTTCCTTGTACTCGAACAAAATTGAGCATTTTTCAAAGGTCTCAAGGTGACTAACCAGCACATTGCATATATTTCCGCAGGTTCCAACATAGGAAACAGACTTGAGAACTGTCAAAACGGCATAACTGCTCTGACCGAATCCGGAATATCAACCTTAAAGGATAAATCACCATTTTATATAACTGAGCCGGTTGACTACAAAGACCAGGATTGGTTTGTTAACGCTGTTGTAAAGATTGAAACCATACTTGATCCTTTTCAGCTTTTAAGCAGGCTTAAGTCAATCCAACAAGACGCGGGAAGAATTAATGATTCAATAAGATTTGGGCCGAGGATTCTTGATCTTGATATAATTATGTATGATGATATAATAATAAATTTATCTGAACTTATAATCCCACATCCAAAGATGCACAAAAGACGCTTTGTATTAAAACCTTTTTGTGATATAGATCCAACGATTGTGCATCCTGTTTTAAAAATGGATATGCAATCTTTATTAGATAACCTTGACGATAAAGGGCAAAGGCTGATTCAATATAAATGCGATTATTAATATTATTAGCAGTTATATATTTGGGTTACAGGGTGCTGAAGTCCTGGATGCTTCCAGGTCAGCCATCACAAAGACCTGTTTCAGGCAAAGCTGCCAATGAGATTGACGATGAGATGGTTAAGGATCCTTATTGCAATGTATATTTCCCAAAGAGAAATGGTGTGCATCTGAAAGTTGATGGAAGTGATCTGTTTTTTTGCAGCACAGAATGCAGGGACAAATTTATTGCATCACGTTCGGATCTAAATTGAGCGATTTTTGAATATAATAAAAAAGTTTTCCAGGAGGATATTGATAGATGAAATTTTTCATAGACACAGCTAATATTGACGAAATAAAGGAAGCCCACAACATGGGAATGGTTGACGGCGTTACAACTAATCCCAGCCTTATTGCAAAAGAAGGGCGTGATTTTGAAGAAATAATCAAAGAAATTTGTGAAATAGTTGATGGCCCCATAAGCGCCGAAGTTATCAGTCTTGATACCGAAGGCATGGTCAAAGAGGCGCGTCATCTGGCAACTATCAATGATAATATTGTCGTAAAGATACCCATGACGATTGACGGGATAAAGGCAACCCACAAACTTTCGAGCGAAGGAATCAAAACAAATGTAACCCTTGTATTTTCACCCCTTCAGGCTCTTATGGCGGCTAAAGCCGGAGCTACATATGTTAGCCCGTTTATCGGCCGTCTTGATGACCTGGCCAGTGAAGGTATGCTTCTTATTGAACAAATTGTTGAAATTTACAGCAATTATGCATTTGACACAGAAATCATTGTGGCAAGCGTACGCCACCCGCTTCATGTCCTTGATGCAGCCTTGATCGGCGCGGACATCGCCACCATACCCTTTAATGTGCTTGCAAAATTTGCTGCTCATCCTATGACCGATAAAGGCCTGAAAGCATTTCTTGCCGACTGGGAAAAGACAAAGAAATAATATAAACTACGTTAAGCGATTAGCTCTTAGCAATTAGCGGTTAGCTTTTATTATTTTGGGTAGTTACCAGCGATTCGATCTTCACCCATTGGGTAAATGTTATTATTTAATAACATCTTGATATAGTTTGACTAATAGCCTAAAAGCTAATGGCTAATCGCTCATTTTAGAATTAAATATAATGTTCACTAAAGACAAAATAAAAAATTTGTTGGGTCATCCAAACATGTTGACTCTATACCGCATAGCGGCAATACCAGGCATTGTCCTGTTGTTGATGTTTCCAAACAGGTTTTGCACATTTATTGCTGCCCTGCTGTTCAGCGCTGCCGCAATTACCGATTATCTGGATGGCTATCTTGCGAGACGCCGGGGACTTGTATCCGATTTCGGAATAATCATGGATCCGGTTGCCGACAAGCTGTTAGTTTCTTCTACTTTTATTATGCTGGCTTCTCATGGCTGGGTGCCTGCATGGATGATTTGCATCATAATAGGCAGAGAGCTTGCTGTTACAGGTCTGCGTAATTTTGTTGTTGAAAATAGAAATAAAATTGCCTCTTCAACCCTTGGAAAATACAAAACAGGGTTTCAGATTGCAGCCATAATACCTTTATTATTTCATTATCCATATTTCGGCATCAATTTTCATGGAATCGGAACCGTATTTTTGTGGGGAGCTCTTGTTTTGACAATATGGTCTGGTGTGGATTATTTTATAAAGTTCAAAAAACTTCTTAAGATTTAATCTGATTTTTATATTGACAGAATCAGAATATATATTTTAGAATTATAATTTTTTCAAAGGTCTCTGAGCGGGAATAACTCAGTGGTAGAGTGCGACCTTGCCAAGGTCGAAGTCGCGGGTTCAAATCCCGTTTCCCGCTCCATTTTTGTCCATTTTTTTGGGCGGCATAGCCAAGTGGTAAGGCAGCGGTCTGCAAAACCGCTATTCATCAGTTCGAATCTGATTGCCGCCTCCATATTTATTATTTATTGCCGGTATAGGCATTAAGTATCAAACTCACACAACAATATAAGGGTCTGCAATGCTTTGCAGACCCTTTTTTGTTGCGATTTTCCAAACCACGAAAAATATAAAAAAACAGGGCAGACTGAAACTCCCCTCTCTTCTCGTTTTAGAAGCTACTTCACATAGGTGAAAATGGGATATGCAAGATCTATTTCTGTAACCGGCTACTTTGAACCGCGAAAGCAAACGCATTCTCAGTCCCAATAAATCGGGACTGAGAAGTACTTCAAACTTTTGCCAAGGTTTCTTTAATCTTTGCCATTATGGTCTCAGGTTCAAACGGCTTGACAACGAAATCGTTTGCACCTGCTTTAATCGCGTCGATAATGCGATTCCGCTCGCCTTCGGTTGTGCACATAATGATAGGAACATTGTTTCCGCTTGCGCGAATCTCTTTCACAGCCTCAAGCCCGCTCATGTTGGGCATGATCCAGTCCATTAGTACCAAGTCCGGATTCTCTTCCGCGACTTTTTCTACAGCCATTGCTCCGTCCATGGCCTGCACGACAGTTTGTACACCACCCTCATTCAGGGTCTTGACAAGGACATGACGCATTAACGCTGAATCGTCAGCTACCAGAACTTTCATGGATTACCACCTTTCTTAATACTCGTTTTTACCAGGTTGAAACCCCCTACAGTCCTGCCCAGCGGGCTTCGACTGTAAGAAAATTTGTCATTATTTGATTCGCTTGCTAACCACATTCGCCTTCGGCAAGCCTCAGGTGGACGTGGAATACGCTCACTTTTGCGATTCAAAAGTAACCTGGAGTGTAAACGAACCCAGATCACTTGTAAAGGGGACCTCAAACCATATCGACTTTGAAGGATACTGAACAACATAGCCATTGCCACTTAACACTGTCGGAAGGCCCAGATCAACCGGAGGACCGTCGGCTGAAGACAACTTTTTTTTAGCTCCGCCGGCAACTATATTCACCAGCTCCGCAACACTATCGGTCACAAGTTCATCAACGACCCGCATCTTGGAACCGAGCATACGATTAATAACATTAAGCACCGTTTTCTCTGGAAAAGTGAGCGCAACATTACCTCGAATCGGTCCGCTTAAACCAATAAGGGCTGTAATGCCCTCTGAATTTCCCACACCATCAGCGATCCCAGCCTTCCCGGGGTTCGCCTTGCAACCCAGCATGGATAAAAACAGGTTTTGGACACTTTCTATAAAAAGATTTATATGCCCTGTCTTCATTTCCTGGTTTTGCCCTATTTCACTATTTGCAACGCAACTATTTTCATTATTCCGCTTCTTGGGGATCGCGCGAGACACCTCTTTCACTTTCCTCAGCACAACCTTTTTGCCGGACAGAACGACTTCCAGCGGCCCCGTCGCCTTGTTTGCCTGCCCCTTGTTGCCTGCGATACATAAAGTTGTCCCAGGATATAGCAATCTCTTGATCAATATGTGCGGCTTTGCGCGAACGTGAGAATCAGCTTTGATTTTTTGTATTTCTGCTTTCACTTTTTCAACAGCGGCTTCAGCCTCTAAAAGCTTTTTTGCGGCAGCTTCACGTTCATGTAGCGCAAGTTCGATCATCATCGGATCTAACAACTTGTGTATTTGCTCCACCTTTGCTTGAAAAGACGCGAGTTCCTCTTCCCTGGCTGCTATTTTAGCCGGAAGCAAATAGTCCTCGGCAACAACAAGTTCTGTATTTACATACTCATCATTACCCGCCTCTCCCACAACAATACCACCAAGCGCGGTTACACTCCCTCCAGCCAGTCGCCCATCCGAAATGACCACCGCACCTTGTGTCTTGAGCGTGGACTGTATGATCTCATTCTTGACCACAATATCTCCCAGGGATTCAATGTACCCCCCCAGGATATAGGTCGTCTTGATACCACCCTCGACCTTGATTCTTAGGTCTTCACCGCCGGCTATACCCTTACCTACGATTAGATTTCCACCCACACGAATAATTGCCGACTCCACGGCTCCTTTAATCTCGACAGTATCACCTGCGGTGATTTTTGCGCCCGCCAGAACATCTCCCTCAATCACGAGCGGTCCCGGACAATTCAGGTGGCGGCTTGCTGTACCCACATTCCCAGATATTGTTTTTTCTCTGTTAACAACAAGCACCCCTGAAACCCACTTAATCCGACCCCTTGCGGTCGCGAAATAGTTCACCCTATCATTTTCTTTCTGGACTTTGATATCCGACCCTGTGTGTATCTCAGCAGATTTTGGTTGACGCACCGCAATCGGTTTTCCAAATACATCACAGCCCTCCTGACCTTCCTTTGAGAGTGTGACGCATGCCAGAAGCTGGTCCTTTTCGACTATCGATCGTACCGTCTGGAGCATATGGTCTCCATTTGCCGATTTTTCATCGACCATGGACCCTTCATCGAAAAAATCGCCGGCCCATTTGATAGTCCCGTCAATCGGTGGAACCGATGGTCTGCCTTCAACGACAGGCATTTCACTTATACGAGTAGCACCGCTTTTTATTGCGCAGCGCAGGAGTGTTTCCAGTTCTTCCTCACGTGGAACGGAAGTTATGCCGGCAGCTTCGAGCTCTTGCTTGATACTGGCCACAATCTCATTGGAATTAGCCTCTGATATAGTACAGTAGAGCATAACCGCCATGTCGTCATCGGTAATACGCAGCTCGAATTTTGATTGATCTTCTACCATAATACCTTTTAAATATTGCTAATAAAAAGGACCAAATAGTGTAATCTAAACACCTGCCATTCCTCTTAGGAGGCAAGTATAAATAAGTTGTACAGATTGCGCCGTAATTTTGTTTGTTTTCAAGGCGCGTTAAGGCGCGCATAACGAGTTATGTAAGCCTTGACGGAACACAGAAAACAAGCAAAAGGACAAGCAAGATGTATAAG
>JAUVHU010000036.1 GCA_030593145.1 Desulfobacteraceae bacterium | reverse complement strand
GATTGAATCCCAGGCAGCAAAATTTGAAAACATGGTTGCCGTGGAACTTCTTCGGGCTATATCGAACTGGAATGATCTCGGGCTTGGGAATTTTTCTTTGCATTATCTAAGAAACAGGGAAAAGGAAGAAGTCGACTTTCTAATTTCAAACAATAACAACCCTTTCCTGCTCATTGAAGCCAAATTATCCGATGATCATGCAGCAAAGAGTCTGATAAAATTTCAAAAGATTCTCAATATCCCGGCAGTTCAGCTTGTCAATAAAAGCGGTATCTGCAAACTTGTTTCCAATAATAATTTGAAAATAATGATAATCAGCGCTGATCACTGGCTGTCATTGCTGCCGTAATTGGAGATGAAAGACGCTGGTCAAAGGCCTCACATTACCATCCCCAGGTAAGATACTGATGCATGGAATCGGCGGCTTTTCTTCCGGCTCCCATTGCCAGAATAACAGTTGCCTGACCTGTTACAATATCACCTCCGGCCCATACCCCTTTTTTACTGGTTTTGCCGGTTTCCGGATCAGCTACAATATATCCCCACTTAGTTAACTTAAGCCCTTTGGTGGACTTTGTCAGCAGGGGATTAGCCCCTGATCCCACAGCAATAACCGCCAGATCGCAATCCATTGTAACCTCGGAACCTTTTATGGGGACAGGTCTGCGCCGTCCTGATTCATCAGGTTCACCTAATTCCATTTTAAGACATTCCATTCCGGTAAGACGTCCCTGCTCATTGCCGAGAAAACGTACAGGATTTGTAAGCAGAAGAAATTCAATACCCTCTTCCCCTGCATGGTGAATTTCCGCTGCCCTTGCCGGCATCTCTTTTCTTGACCGACGATAGACAATGCGAACGGTTTCCGCTCCAAGGCGCATGGCTGTCCGGGCGGAATCCATGGCAACATTTCCTGCGCCAAACACAGCCACATTTTTTCCCCTGACAATCGGCGTATCATATTCCGGGAAAAGATAGGCTTTCATAAGATTGGATCGTGTAAGATATTCATTTGCCGAATATACTCCGGAAAGATTCATGCCCGGAATTTTGATAAATGTCGGAAGGCCTGCTCCGACACCGACAAAAACGGCGCTAAATCCGTCTTTTTCAAAGAGTTCGTCTATTGAGCGGATATTGCCGATAATGCTGTCCATTTTAATTGTAGCGCCCATTTCTCTTAAAAAATCAACTTCAGCTTCCACTACTGCCTTAGGCAAACGAAACTCAGGAATTCCGTAAAAGAGAACACCTCCAGGCTTGTGAAGGGCTTCAAATATTGTAACTTCATGCCCAAGCCTGATCAAATCGCCTGCCACGGTCAGGCCGGATGGCCCGCTGCCTATCACGGCAACTTTTTTGCCTGTTGCAACAGGTTTTTCAGGCAGTTCAACCAGATTGTTCACACGTTCATAGTCAGCGCAGAAACGTTCAAGATTGCCGATAGCTACCGGCTCTCCCTTTTTCCCAAGAACACATTCAGCTTCGCACTGAATCTCCTGAGGACACACCCTGCCTGTAACCGCAGGCAGAGCATTTGTTTCTTTGACTTTTCTTGCAGCTCCGGCAAAATCACCCTTTGCTATAAGTGATATGAATTCCGGAATTTTTACCTGAACCGGACAGCCTGTCATACAGCCCGGTTTTTTGCAGTTAAGGCAGCGTTTTGCTTCTTTAACAGCCGTATCAGGAGAGTAACCATAAGGCACTTCTTCAAAATTTCTTGCCCTTAGTTCAGGCAACTGCTCCGGCATGGGCTGGCGGGGATCTTTTTTACTTTTTTTCATTGATTCCTAATCCTTGTCTCTTTTTACCACGAAGACCACGAAAATAAAATTATATGTCTTTTCCGACCACTGACTCCTGACATCTATAATTCTGGTAGGCCATTGCTTCATTTTCCAGGTAAATAGACTTTCTTTTAAACATCTCTTCCCAGTCCACCTTATGCCCGTCAAATTCAGGACCGTCAACACAGGCAAATTTGGTTTCTCCGCCAACTGTTACGCGGCAGCATCCACACATTCCTGTGCCGTCCACCATAATCGGATTCAGAGCCACAAGGGTTTTGATGTTATATGGTCTGGTAATATTGGAACAGTTCATCATCATGAATGTGCAGCCAACAAAATAGCTTCTGTCGATTTTTTCACCATTTTTCACCAGTTCTGTGAGAACATCCGGAACCATGCCCTTTGATCCTCTGGAACCATCGGCTGTACCGACAATCACTTTGTCAGAAACCTCTTTCAGTTGTTCTTCGAGATAGATGAGATAAGCGCTTCGGGCTTCTATGATCGTTGTAACCGTGTTTCCCGCTTTTTTCATAGCACGCGCAATAGGATAGACAGCGCCGATACCATAACATCCTCCCCCGCAAACAATGGAGCCGAATTTGTCAATACGGGTCGGCTTGCCAAGGGGTCCTGAAACACTGTACAAGGCGCCTCCACTATTAATACGAGCCATCTTCGATGTTGATATGCCCACTTCAAGAAAAAATATCGTAATCGTGCCTTTTTCAACATTCCAGTCCGATATGCTAAAAGGCACCCTTTCCCCTGTTTCATCCGGCACTATAAGCACAAACTGACCAGGCCTGGCTTTTTCCGCAATACCCGGCGCCTCAATTTCTATAATGTGTACGTTAGGCACTATCTCATCTCTACGAACAACCTTGTACATCTTATCCTCCAGCAATTTTGCCATGTAATATCTTAAGGTCAGAGACCTTTTCAGTTAAATCAATACCCCTGTAATGCCAAAACGATTTTTCGTATAACATACTCTTCTTTGACCGGGCTGTTTTCTTAACAGGAGTCAGTGTAAACTTGTCTTTTAATTTTAAATCCCAGATGCCATGACCGGAAATCAAAGGATTAACCCTGCATATTTCATCAAATACTTCCGAGGCGTTTGAAAACTCAAATCCTTTGGCATTCATCTTTTCAGCTATCTTACATATTATTTTCCAGTCCGGCATAGATATTCCAACAGGGTTTACTCCGGCATGCAAGGGTTGAACTCTTCGCTCAAGAGAAGTAATAGTGCCTTCTTCTTCCGTAAAAGCCGCGGCAGGAAATACAATATCGGCTGTTTCAAAAAGAGGCGAAGGGTATATGTCATGAAGCACTAAAAAATCAAGCCCTTCAGTCGATATTTCCCGTGGGATTCCTCCACCGGTAACATATAGAACCTTTATAGAGCCTTTAACAGCGCTATTGAGAATTTCAGGATAGCTCAGCCCCGGTTTTCCCGGCAGCTTCGCAGACCAACTGTTTTCAAATACAGCCAAACTGTCTTTATCTGCAATATATTGATAGCCGGGAAGAAAGTTCGGCAAAGCGCCCATATCACCGACCCCCTGGCTGTTCGCTTCATCTCTCAATGGAATAAGACCTTCAGCGTTGCCTGATAGAAGAAGTATATTAAAAAGCAAATCTATAATCTGCCCAGGATCATCACATTCTAAAATTTTTGGTCCATAAAGGATAGAACCTCTGCCTGATGAAATAATTGTTGATGCCAGCTTTTCAATCAAATCCCGCGAAATACCGCAAGCCCCGGCAATTGTTTTAATATCAATCTTCTTGAGAGAGCTTTTCAATTTGTCGAAATCATTGCATTGGCCGGCCACAAATTTTTTGTCAAACCCTCCATTTTCCACAATTATCTTCAATATGCCGGAGAGCAGCGGGAAATAACCGGACGGCTCAACAGAAATACAAAAGTCAACAAGCCTGGAATTTATCTCTCGTTCAGAACCTATTAATGAAACGGCTGCTCCCTGTTTTCTTGCCTGGTTGACCTTAACCGTCAGTACCGGATGTGAGGCAAGGAGATCGTCGCCTATGATAATTATCCAGCCGGATTTTGCAATATCCTCAATTGTTCCGGTGCCGGCCCCCATACCTGAGCGCTTAATCTGGGATTCAATGACCGTGCCTGAAAAAAATGAGGCTGTATCAATATTATTTGTTCCTATACAAATGCGGGCAAATTTCTGCAGAAGATAGGCTGCTTCATTTGTGAGACAAGGGGATGCTAAAAATGCGGTTTCCTCTGGAAGATATTTGCCTAATTTTACTGCCGCCAGTTCAGTTGCTTCATCCCAGGTGACAGGAACAAGCCTGCCGTTCCGTCTGACAAGGGGGTATTTTAGCCGGTTTGCACTATTAACAAGAGCAGGAATGGCAAAACGTCCTCTAACGCAAGCCTGTCCTTGATTGGCCGGACCTTCTGTATCAGGACGGACAGCCATGATCTTGTCCCATTTTGTTTCCAGCTTTAAACTGCATCCAACGCTGCAAAGGGCACATGTTGTGGTTGTTTCTTTATCAGGAACGCCATGCCATTTGCTTCCCCTCGCTGAAAGCGCGCCGGTTGGGCAGGCATCCACACAGGCTCCGCAGAACTGGCACCCCCCATCAAGATGCGATTTGCCAAATGCTGTGCCTACTTTTGTATCATGCCCCCGCTTTGTTAAGGAAATAGCCCCAATCCCTCTTATCTCCTGGCAAACGCGTACACAGCGCCCGCAAAGAACACAAAGATTATAATCACGATCAAAAAATGGATCTTCTCTTTCAAGAGGAAGGTTCTTGTATGTAAAAGGAAACCGGATTTCTTTGACACCAAGATATTCCGTTACCTGCTTCAGCTCACACCTGTCCTTGTTGGGACAAAAAGCACATCCCGTCACATGCCCTGTTTTTGTGGGACATATATGATAATGACTGCACAGTTCTTTTTGATCGCATATAATACAGGAGTGCGGATGCTCCGAAAGGATTAACTCTAATACATTTTTTCGTAACTTATTAAGTTCAGGATCATTTGTAGTGATCTTCATTCCTTTTGCAGCAGGAGTTGTGCAGGCAGGAGGAAATCCGCGCATATTTTCTATTTTAACCAAACACAGCCTGCAAGCTCCAAAGGGCAGCAGCCCGGAATAAGCGCATAAAGTAGGTATATAAATTCCGTTATCTACCGCAACTTCAAGAACTGTGGCTCCTTTTTTGAAGTCAACTTCTTTTCCATCGATAGTCAACATTGTTAGCGTCCTTTCCTACGTTAAAAAACCGGTTGTCTTTTCAACCGCTCCATATTTAGAAGGGCATACCTGATAACAGATCCCGCACTTAACACAGAGGGATTCATTAATGATGTGTACCTTTTTCTTTTTACCGGTTATCGCGCCTGCGGGGCATTGTTTCCTGCAGACACCGCAGCCCGCACATTTTTCTTCGGAAATAGCGTATTTTATTAAGTCTTTGCAAACCAGGGCGGGACAACTTTTATCAACTATGTGGGCTTCATATTCGCTTCGGAAGTAACGCAAAGTTGATAAAACAGAATTAGGAGCTGTCTGGCCCAGACCGCATAAAGAAGCATTTTTAATTGTTTCAGCCAGACTGCTTAATTTATCTATGTCGGCCATTTCTCCTTTGCCGGATTTAATTTTTTCCAGAATATCGAGCATTACCTTTGTTCCTATCCGGCAGGGTGAGCATTTCCCGCATGATTCAGCCTGGATAAAAGAAAGAAAATAGCTGGTAATATCAACCACGCATGTATCTTCATCCAGGACGATCATACCGCCTGACCCCATAATAGAGCCGGCTGACATTAAAGATTCATAATCAACCGGCAATGATGACAACTCGGCTGGAATACAGCCTCCGGAAGGGCCTCCGGTTTGAACCGCCTTGAATTTCTTATCGCCTGCAATCCCTCCACCGATATCAAAAATAATTGTTTTAAGAGAAGTCCCCAGAGGAACTTCAATTAATCCGGTCTGTTTTACCTTGCCTACCAGGGAGAATGTTTTAGTTCCTTTAGAAGATTCTGAACCAAAACCCGAAAACCACTCGCCGCCTCTGCGGATTATCGTAGCAAGGGTTCCGAGAGTTTCGACATTATTAATAATTGTTGGTTTCCCCCAAACACCGGAAATAGCCGGAAAAGGCGGCCTTGGCATGGGCATGCCTCTTTTCCCCATGACAGAAGCGATAAGCGCTGTTTCCTCGCCGCAGACAAAAGCGCCGGCGCCTTTTTTTATCTTTATATCAAAACTGAAATCGCTTCCAAGAATGTTATTGCCAAGAAGGTTGTAAGCTTTCATTTGAGAAATTGCATGTTCCAGCCTTTTAATAGCCAAAGGATATTCAGCCCTGATATAGATATACCCGTGGTTAGCGCCGATCGCATAAGCTCCTATGAGAAGACCTTCCAACACTGCATGGGGATCTCCCTCCAAGAGAGAGCGGTTCATAAAAGCGCCGGGATCGCCCTCATCAGCATTGCAGATAAGATACTTGTCGTCACTTTGAACATTATGGCAGATTTCCCATTTTTTCCATGTAGGAAACCCGGCGCCTCCACGACCCCTGATAGAGGAAGTCTTTACCTCATCAATGACTTCTAAGGGACTCATCTCAAGGGCCTTTTTAATACCAAGATATCCATACCTTGCGATATAGTGATCAATCTGTTCCGGATCAACAATGCCGCAATTTCTTAATACAAGCCTTGTTTGATATTTAAGCATAGGATGTTCAAAAAGCCCTGGTATGCCGTTTAGCTGTCCATCCCCTAATGTCCCCAGAGCCAGATCAGGCCTTGGGTCGTTATTTACAAGATAATCCTCCAAAAGTTTTTTGATTTTCCCGGAAGTAATTTTCCCGTAACAGACGGACGGATGTCCGTTTTTCTGGATATAGATAATGGGTTCAAGATAGCATGGGCCTATGCAGCCGACTTCCACCAGCTTGATATTCAAGTTGAGCTTCTTTGATGTTTTTCTTATTTCTTCTGCTACTGCTTCTATTCCTGCTGCACGGCCGCATGTTGCCGCGCCAAGATATATGACAGGAGTCTTGCTGGATTGCAAAGCTTCCCATTTGGCAACTGCTTTTTTCCTGATTTCAGCAAAATCCATCTTTACTCCTTTTCATCAGGTGAACTATATTTGGAGATAATCTTTTCAACCTTCGGGCTGGTGACATTCGGATATATTTTATCATCCACAACAATAACCGGCGCGAGAGCACAACACCCCATACAGGCAACACGCTCAAGGCTGAAAGCAGAATCCGGCGTGGTTTGACCGGGCTTAATATTCAGAATGTTTTCTGTCCTGTTCAACAGTTGCTCTCCGCCTCTGACATGACAGGCTGTTCCAAGACAAACCTTTACCATGTGATCGCCAGGCTTTGTATATCGAAACTGTGTATAAAATGTGGCCACACCGTATATTTCATGTTCGGACATGTTCAGGCTCAGGGCGATCGTTGACACCGCGTCCTCGGATATGAATCCGGTTTTTTCCTGAACAGCCTGGAGGATAGGTATAAGACTTCCTTTTTCGCCTTGATACGGTTTAATGATATCTTTAATTGTATTTTTCATAACGTGACACCTTATATAATTAATTTTTAGCCACAGACTCACACAGACGAACACAGACTTTCATTTCCTTGTCTGCGGCTGCCTGCATGGCTAACTGAATCTAAAAAACAAATCAGCGCTAATGCAAACAACGTCATAAAAAAGTATGAAACTTAAAATATATCACCTATAATTGCCAAGAAACATTATGAAATCAACCCAAAATATTGATGTTTTTAGCTGTCGAAGCTAAAAAAGTCCATTATGTTATCGGTCGTTGTCAGTTAAAATGCTCCTAATTGACACTTTATTATTTTAATATTCATGGCTTCACAGGTAGAGCTTACTATCATCTTGTGGACATTAAATCTAAATGCAATTTCCCATGCGTTTATGCAAGACAGTCTTTCTTCAACCAGACTGCCTTGTATTGCTTTTTTTAAATTCTGGCCTTCAGGTTCTTTAGCTTTAACAATTTTTTTTTGAGGTTTATAACCATACAGGCCAAGCTGGCATTTAGTCAGCCTGAAATTTAGAAGATCGACAGTCCTTCCCACTTCGGAAGGCGCAACCTGCAAGCTGTTTGCAATCTGAAATGCGATAAGACATGGAAGTTCGCCGTCTTTATTCTGCTTTAAAATTTCATTTTTAATAATATTATTTATTTGTGCTTTGCCTTGATGTTTTTCTGCAAATTTATTGTTTTTCTTATCAATCATTATTTTGATTCCTTTTGCAGAAATTTACAAACTAAAAATGAGTTTTATAATTTGAATTTTTTGCGACAAAATGGATAATAAGCTATCGACTTATACCGCAATTATATTATAAACACAATTATAAAACATAACAATTCTATTTGCTTGAACAAAGTTAAAGCTTTTGTTAATATTTTTTAATTATGACTATAAAACGTAAAAAAACACGTCAGATCATGGTCGGAAAAGTAAAAGTAGGCGGAACGGCACCTGTTGCCGTACAGTCGATGACTAATACGTTTACTCAGGATATTCCGGCTACGGTTGCACAAATAAAACAGTTAGAAAAAGCAGGTTGTGAAATAATCAGGGTAGCTGTTCCTGACGAAGAGGCAGCCAGAGCGATCTCTTCAATAAAGGAACAGATTTCAATTCCGATTATAGCGGATATCCATTTTGATTATTGCCTGGCAATTGCTGCCGCAAAAGCCGGTGCAGATGGTTTGAGATTAAATCCTGGGAATATCGGAAGCGCGGACAATGTGAAGATGGTTATTGACTGCGCAAAAGATTATAATATCCCGATTCGAATTGGAGTAAATGCAGGCTCTCTTGAAAAAGATATTTTAAAGAAATATAACGGCGTTTGTGCTGAAGGCATGGTGGAAAGCGCCATACGGAATATCGAGCTTTTAACGACACATGACTATTTGAACATAAAGATTTCTTTAAAAGCATCTGATGTGCTTCGTACAATTGCGGCATACAGGCTTCTTTCCTCGAAAACAGATTTTCCTCTTCATGTCGGAGTTACAGAGGCAGGACCTCTCTATCCGGGTATTGTCAAGTCATCTATCGGCATCGGGATGCTTCTCGCAGAAGGTATCGGCGACACTATTCGTGTTTCTCTTACCAGAGATCCTGCTGAAGAAGTGCGTGTAGGATACGAAATTTTGAAGGCCTTGCAGATTCGTCAGCATGGGCCTGAAATAATCTCCTGTCCTACCTGCGGCCGTTGCAATATTAATCTGTTTGATATTGTTGAGCGTGTTGACAGGGCTCTGTCAGCAAACACCTTGCCTATCAAGATTGCAATCATGGGTTGTCTGGTAAATGGACCCGGAGAGGCAAAGGAGGCAGATATCGGTGTTGCAGGCGGCGATGGCACAGGAATATTTTTCAGGAAAGGAAAAGTGATTAAAAAATTTCCCCAGGAACAGCTTGTGAATGTTTTGCTGGATGAAGTTGAAAAATTGACAAAAAGAAAAGGATTAAAGGGGAGTAAGGATTAAAGGATTAGGGGATTGTTTTAACCTAATACCTGATGAATTCGATTTTTTACGAATTCATAAAATATTACAGAAAGGATTAATATGGCAAAACATATAAAAACTGCAATAACTCCGACGCGTGCTGAAAACTATTCTGAATGGTATCAGCAGGTTGTCAAGGCGTCAGATATGGCTGAAAATTCTCCGGTAAGAGGTTGTATGGTAATAAAACCATGGGGCTATGCTGTCTGGGAAAATATTATGCGCGGTCTTGATGACATGTTCAAAGAAACCGGCGTTAGAAACGCATATTTCCCACTTTTTATCCCTCTTTCCTTTCTTGAAAAAGAGGCTGAGCATGTTGAGGGATTTGCCAAGGAATGCGCGGTTGTTACACACCACAGGCTTGAGCCCGGAGCTGATGGCGGCCTGGTGCCTGCAGGCCCTCTTACTGAGCCCCTGATTGTCCGACCGACCTCTGAAACAATAATCGGCGCTTCATTTTCCAAATGGGTTAACAGTTATCGTGATCTTCCGGTTTTAATTAACCAATGGGCAAATGTGGTAAGGTGGGAGATGAGAACACGGATTTTTTTAAGAACAAGTGAATTTTTGTGGCAGGAGGGACATACTGCCCATGCCACTCAGGAAGAAGCCTTGGAACGTACCGATATGATGCTGGATATATACACCAGGTTTGTCGAAGAATATCTATCAATGCCTGTTATAAAGGGAAAAAAGACAGCGTCGGAAAGATTCCCCGGAGCAGTTGATACATTTTGTATTGAAGCAATGATGCAGGACAGGAAAGCCCTTCAGTCCGGCACATCGCACTTTTTAGGGCAGAATTTTGCCAGGGCTTCCGATATCAGGTTCCAGTCTGCTGAAGAAAAAGAAGAGTATGCGTGGACAACTTCATGGGGCACATCCACCCGACTCATCGGAGGCCTTATAATGACGCATAGCGATGACAACGGCCTGGTCCTTCCTCCAAGAATTGCGTCATCACATGTTGTTCTCCTGCCGATTGTCAAAAAAAACGACGACCTGTCTGTTGTGATGGAATATACCGAGAAACTGGCAAATGAGCTGAAAGATAAATATTATCATCACCGCAGGATTGCAGTGGAAATTGATAATCGTGATATCGGAGGCGCAAGAGGATGGGACTGGATCAAGAAAGGAATACCTTTGCGGGTTGAAATCGGCCCAAGAGATATTGCTGATAATTCCGTATATGTCGGGCGAAGAGACAAAGAATCTAATGACAAAAAATCATATAATAGAGATGCTTTTATCGGAGAAATTACAAACATTCTTGACGAAATACAGGAAACACTTTTTGAGCGCGCCCTGCTGTTCAGAAAAGAACACAGCCTGACAATCGACGATAATAAAATATTCTATGAATTTTTTACTCCTGACAACCCGAAAAAACCCGAAATTCACGGTGGATTCGTTTCATCCAAGTGGTGCGGTTCAGAAAAGTGTGAGGCAAAAATCAAAGAGGACCTAAGTGTTACCATCCGATGTGTGCCTCTTATCGATGTGCCTGTTGAGGGAAAATGTATTTGCTGCGGCAGGCCGGCTGTTATGCGGGCGATATTTGCAAAGGCTTATTGAAAAACGGTTACTAAATATCAAATGATTCGTATAAGCGACATAATCGATAAAGTAATAGAGCATAACCCTGATGCAGATCTGGACATCATAGATCGAGCTTATATTTATTCCGCGAGGGTTCATGAAGGGCAAATGCGTTTGTCCGGCGAACCGTATCTTACGCATCCCCTTGAAGTGGCCGGTATTCTGGCAGACATGAAGCTTGATTCGGTCAGCATTGCAGCCGCTCTTCTACACGATGTGATTGAAGATACGCATGCAACTCCAGAGGAAATAAAGGAGATGTTCGGACAGGAGGTTTTGCATATTGTATCCGGCGTAACCAAATTGAGTTCTCTTACATTTAACAGTTCGCAGGCACGCCAGGCAGAGAGTATCAGGAAGATGCTTCTTGCCATGGCGGATGATATCCGGGTCATATTGATTAAGCTGGCTGACAGGCTTCACAATATGAGGACATTGCGATATCACCCAAAGGAGCAAAAAAGAAGAGCAATCGCCCAGGAGACCCATGATATCTATGCGCCGATTGCCGCTCGTCTTGGTATATACTGGATCAAAAAAGAGCTGGAAGATAGTTCATTTATGCATCTTCAACCCGAAGAGTATTCCCGGATACATGCCCTTGTTAATAAGGATAAGGAGGAACGGGATAAATATATTGAGACCGTCAAAGATTATATTAAAAGAAAGATGGATGAAAACGGGCTTAAATGCGAGGTTTTAGGCAGGTATAAATATTTTTACAGCATCTATAAAAAAATGGTTATTCAGAAACTTGCATTTGAAGATGTCTACGATATTATAGCGTTCAGAATTATACTCGATACAATACCTCAATGCTACGAAACCTTGGGACTTATACATTCATTATGGAAGCCTGTTGCCAAGAAATTTAAGGATTATATCGGAGTTCCCAAGCCCAATATGTACCAGTCTCTTCATACAACCGTCATCGGTCCTTTTGGTGAGCGTATAGAAATACAGATCAGGACATGGGAGATGGACAAGGTTGCCAAATCGGGCATCGCGGCTCACTGGAGCTACAAAGAAGGAAAGCGTGTTGATGACAAGATAAGCAAAACATTTGCCTGGATTCAGAAGCTTGTTGAAAACCAGGAAAATATAAACAATCCGGATGAATTTCTGGAAAGTGTCCGTATAGATCTTTTCCCTGATGAGGTATATGTTTTTACACCGAGAGGCGAAATCAAATCAATTGTGAGAGGTGCCACACCTGTCGATCTTGCTTATTTAATTCATTCAGAAGTGGGTAATCAGTGCATAGGAGCCAAGGTAAATGGTCATATTGTTCCGTTGCAGTATCAGTTAAAAACCGGGGATACAGTTGAAATAAGAACATCAAAAAACCACCATCCAAGCAAGGACTGGCTGAAGTTTGTCAAGACGGTCAAAGCCCGTTCCAGAATAAGACTTTGGATCAAAACACAGGAAAAGGAGAGAAGTTACAGCCTGGGCAGGGAGATGTGTGAAAAGGCTTTCCGCAAGTACAAACTAAATTTTAATGAACTTGTAAAATCAGAAGAAATGGAAAAGGTTATAGAGCATTGGGGTTTTAAAAAAATCGATGATCTGATTGTAAATGTTGGTTTCGGTAAAATAACCCCTCTTCAGATCATCCGGAAGGTTGTTCCAAAACCGGAATCAGGAGAAGAACACGAATCTCTTTTAGACAAATTAGTTGGCCATGTTAAAAAGAAAAAGCAGGGGACAGGCGTTATTGTACAAGGGGTTGATGACATCCTTCTTAAGTTTGGCAAGTGCTGCCAGCCGGTTCCGGGAGATCCGATAACAGGCTATATTACACAAGGCTACGGTGTTACTGTTCACCGGACAAGCTGTGTAAATGCCTTGAAAATGAATCCTGAAAGACAAGTTGATGTTGAATGGGACGAGGATATTACAGAGACATATCCTGTAAAGATCTGCATTAATTCTTATGATAGAGTTGGCTTGCTTGCTGATGTTGCGGCAACTATCAGTAAAAATGGGTCAAACATACTTAGCGCGCACACGGAAACAAAAGAAAACAAAACCGTTGACACATTTTTTACAATCACCGTTAAAACAACAAAGCATTTAAACTCAATTATATCGGCGATTAAAAAGGTGAAGCATGTTTATCAAGCAAACAGGCTACATTGAGTCCTTTGTGAAACGTTCCCTTTTGCCTTCTTTGTGCTTGATTCCACTTTTAGCCGTTAAGCTGCTTTGACAACACGACCCGACTTGATACAGCTTGTACAGACCACTATTTTTTTGACCTGTCCGTTATGCATTGCCCGTACCTTCTGAAGGTTTGGGTTGAAACGACGCTTTGTCAGATTGTGAGCGTGACTTACATTGTTCCCGACAAGAGGTTTTTTACCGCATATTTCACATATTTTAGACATAAATAACTTTCCTTAACTTATTCATCAAGTGTTATGTGTTATGTGTTAAGATGAAGCATTTAATTGTCATATCAAATACTTAACACTTGACACATTTCGCAAATAGCAATTTTTTGACTTTTTTACAACCCCATCAATTAATGATGAACTCGTAAAAGCGAGTAAATTATACTAAAAGAAACAAGATGTAAACAATTATTTAACCTAAGTTAAGTGATTTTTGGGGAAGAAATGTGCTGAGGTCTTGGTGCATAAGGGTTTGCGAAAACCGCAGGCATACCCGTGGATATGTCGAGGATTTTCGCGAATCCTTGATGCGCAAGAGATCAGTGCAGATCGAGCCAAAAAACGCTCAATTTAGGTTTAACCTGCCTCTTCAATATAAATACCTTTACGAATTAAAAGCGCCGCTGCAACACCGATTTTTGATCCTGATCCGGTATGGCTGCATATATCGGGAGGCAACTGCGTCCCTGCGCCCACTCCTCATGACGGGCTTTTATCTTTTAAAAAGCAGTGGGTTATGTTGTGCGATAATATTTGATCCAAGGCGGCAAAGGCTCCGTCAATAAAAGCCTTTGTATTATCGATCCCCTTAAGATTTATCACCCTTGCCTTTCCATCCAGCACATCAAAACCGTCTCCATCTACAAGCCTGGATGGAATTCTTGGAGTTGAGAGTCCTCCAAGCTGTTCAGGGCAAATCGGCAGGATTTTTTCTGATTTTAACCGTTGCAGGATAGCTGGGTTTTGCTTGCTTTTTCCATCATATCTGCAGTTAATGCCAAGAAGGCAGGCGCTTACCGCTATCATTTACTTGTCCGTTTGTTCCTTATTTTCTTTTAATGATGCTTCACACATGGCAATATACCGCAAAGACCGTTGATGTACTCCGACATCGGGATAATTGGAAATCACCTCTTTGAACCTGGCTAAAGCTCCTTTGTAATGCTTGTTCTTGTAATAATGGACTCCTATCCCGAATACTGCTTCAGCAAGGCTTTTATCGCATTTTTTGATAAACTTTTTCCCTTTTATTGCGTATCTGTTTCGCGAAAACTGTTTTATCAAGCGATTAAATGTTGATTTTGCTTTATTTGCTGAGGTTTGATCTTTGTCCGGTGTGCTGATCTGCTCAAAATAACATAACCCTATCTGATATACAATATACGGGATAGCCTCATTATTTGGGTGAAGGTTCTCAAATTCTTCATATGCAAAAATAGCCTCTTCATACTCTTTTAAACAATAGTGGGCATCAGCAATCTTGAGTTCCGCAAGGATAGCATATTTGCTGAAAGGATACCAGTCTTTAAGCTTTTCAAAGAACTCAATTGATTTGCTGTAACGTCCGTTTTTGAAACAATCCATCCCTTCACTTGCAAGTTCCTGCGCCGGTTTTTCTTCCTTTCTTTCAAACCACGCGCAACCGGAAAAAACAAAAAGTGAAATCAGACAAAATATTATTATGCGTTTCATCGTAATATATTAACCTTAATCTATGTTTGATAAATAATGTTCGGCTGAAAATGCGGCTATTGCGGCGTCACCTACCGCGGTAGCTATCTGGCGCAAGGGCGTGTTTCGCACATCGCCTGCGGCAAACACTCCAGGCACTGAAGTCTCCATCTTTGAATCGGTTATGACGAAACCTGCTTCATTAAGATCTATACTGTTTCCCAGAAATCCGGTGGCAGGACGAATGCCTACCCATATAAAACATCCATCTACTGAAAGCTTTTTTATAGCCCCTGTTTTAACATTTTTTATTGTAATATGATCAACATTTGTTAAGCCGCCGCCGATACCGGTTACCACAGAATCCCAAACAAGTTCAATTTTTTTATTGGCAAGTGCGCGTTCCTGCAAAATTTTTGTCGCCCTGAGCTCATCTCTTCTATGAATAATATAAACTTTTTTAGCAAATTTTGTCAGAAACAGACTTTCCTGAACAGCGGTGTTTCCTCCACCAACCGCTGCTATAACCCTATCCCGGAAAAACGGGCCATCACAAGTAGCGCAAAATGAAACACCTTTGCCCAAAAAGGTATTTTCACCAGGGACACCTAATGTCTGAGGCGAGGCTCCTGTGGCAATAATGATTGTGTGAGTTGTAATAACTCTGTCATTTAACTTGATTTTTTTGACCTGTTTAGACAAATCAAACGATATTACTTCATTGGTTTCAATTGTCAGATCAAACTGTTTGGCCTGTTCGGTCATCTTTTGCACAAGGTCTGGTCCGCTAACCCCTTGCGGAAAGCCAGGGTAATTTTCAATCCAGTCAGATATAGTAACCTGTCCGCCACATACAGCCTTTTCAATAAGAATAACTTTTAATCTTGCACGGGCCGCATAAATACCAGCGGTGAGTCCTGCAGGACCACCACCGATTATGACCAGATCAAAATCAACCTTTTTCATTTCACAGTTCCTTAAACCTAAATTGAGCGATTTTTAGCTCGATCTGCACTGATCTCTTGCGCATTTGCATCAAGGATTCGCAAAACCCTTAACATATCCACTGGTATGCCTGAGGTTTTCGCAAACCTTTATACATCAAGATCTCAGTATATATCTTCGCAATAAATCGCTCAATTAAAATTATAACATTTTATTTATTATATCTTCAATCTTAGATTTTGCAACTATACCGATAACCTGATCAAAGACTTTTCCATCTTTAAAAAAGATCAGAGTGGGAATAGATCTGATACTGAACTTGCCGGGTGTTGCAGGATTGTCGTCAACATTGCACTTGATGAATTTGACCTTATCATTAAATACACCGGCAACCTCTTCCATTAATGGGCCTATCGCCCTGCATGGCCCGCACCATGGCGCCCAGAAATCCACTACAACAGGCTTATCCGCCTGTAATACTTCTGTATCAAAACTGTCGTCATCAATTTCCATTATACTTTCTGCCATAATACAATCCCTTCTATAATTTTATTTTAACTTAAGTTGAGCGATTTTCGTGAATTCTTGATGCGCAAAAGATCAGTGCAGATCGAGCCAAAAATCGCTTAATTTAGGTTTAATTGAACCACAACAACTATCGAATATAATATAATAATAAGGATATCAGTTGTCAACCTTTGACTTTTTTACTTGTTTTGCCGTTGATCTTTTTATGCTGTTTGTGTATATATAGATATTTATTTTTCCCTTAATAATCAGGAGGAAGTAATGATTACCGTCAGAGATATCATGACCACCGATCTTATCACGGTCACCCCGGATATGGATATTGCCATGGCCGCCAAAACCCTGCTTGATAACAAGATTAACGGCGCACCGGTGGTGGACGATAGCGGTCGCCTGGTGGGAATCCTGTGTCAAAGCGACCTTATTACCCAGCAGAAAAAGCTGCCGATTCCCACTGTTTTCACTTTTCTGGATAGCTTCATCCAGCTTACATCTATGAAAAAGATCGAAAAGCAGGTGCGTAAAATTGCTGCCCTTACAGTCTCGGATGCCATGACACCGGACCCGGTTACCGTCGCTCCAGACACTGGGTCCGAAACAGTTGCGACCCTGATGGTTGACAGAAATTTTCATACCCTGCCTGTAGTTGAAAACTCCCGTCTGGTGGGAATCATCGGAAAAGAGGATGTTCTGCGCGCCTTTCTACATTAAATCACTCTTTCATTGCCGCCATCTATAGGGACCTGCGCTCCTGTTGTTTTGGCAAAAGCCGGGCCTGCCATGCAGCAAACAAGGGCCGCAACGTCTTTGGATGTTACTTCGGTTTTTAACAAATTTTTGGTTTTATATTCCTCAACAGTAAGACCATAATGTTTAGCTCGCCCATTTAAGACTTCTTGAGTCCATATACCGGTATCAAACACCGCATCAGGATGAATGATATTAACTCTAATTCCATCCGCAGCCAGTTCCAGCGCTGCGACTCTGGCAAGCTGGGTCAAACCCGCTTTGGCAACAGAATAAGCGGAAGCGCCAGGGCCGGGAGCAGGGACGTTTTTTGAAGCGATGAATATTATGGTCGGATCAACACCCTGTTTGAGATAAGGGATGCATGTTTTCAGCAATCGCTGGTAACTCGACAAATTAATTTCCATGCTTCGATTCCAGGTTTCAGCATCCATATGTTCAATTCTTTGGCTGTCGGTAAATATTCCTGCATTATTTATCAATATATCGAGGCCGCCAAAACTGCGAACAGTAAATTCTATTGCTTCTTTTACAGCTTTATCATCAGAAATATCGCCGGCTAATCCCACCATATCAGGTTGATTGAATATCCTGGTGATTGCAGGGTTTAGATCCATACCGACAACAGCAGCTCCCAATTCATGCAGCGTTTTGGCACAGGCAAAGCCTATGCCGCTCGCAGCGCCGGTAACAAAAACTATCTTGCCCTGAAATATTTGAGTTGTGTCTTTTTTGCACAGTTTGGTCTGTTGTAACTCCCAGTATTCCATATCAAAAACAGCTTTTTCCGGTAGGGGTTTCCAGCCGCCTATGGCTTCACCCCACTGAATTGCCCGGATAGTATGAAAAGCAATATCGGAAACAATATTTGCTTCCCTTAGACTTTGCCCAAAAGCCATTATACCGTGTCCGGACCAAACTCCCCATCTCGGGGCGGGATCAAGGCAAAGCAGACGGCCACCTGCTGCGACAGCGCGCAAGCACGGCGAGTCAGCATTTCGTTGAAAATACTCTTTGTATGCCGAGCAAAAGCCGGTTATTCCTTTTTCAATATCTTTTTTTATTATAACCGGTATCTGCTTTGTGCGAACAACATGATCAGAAGTTAAAGGGCCGCGGACGGCAATTGAATCTACATTAGTCAGATTGGCAAAGCCGCGGGCTTCAGGAGTACTATCAAGCATGGCTATCATGGCAGACCCTTTTGCGAGAGAAATCTGTTTGCGAATTTTTGCCAGCGTAAGCAGATCTTCTCCAGCTTCTGCCTTGGCAATAGAGTCAAAAGCCCCGTTTGCTTGAAGATAGTTTTCAGCAAGGGAAACAAGATGGATCATTTGTTCATAACTCGCTTTGGCATTGTCTGAAAAAGTAAAGATGCCATGGTTCATCAGGATTATGCCTTCAACTTCATGCCAGTTGATATTGCGGATCATTTCATAAACTTTTTTTGCCAGGTTAAAACCGGACATTACATAAGGCACAATCAAAACCCTGTCTTTGTAAATTTTTCTAATTAACTTTTTGCCTTTTTCGTTATTGGTGATCGTTACGACCGCATCCGCGTGAGTGTGATCAACATATTTGAAGGGTATAATGGCATGCAAGATGGCTTCCACAGAAGGATTCGGAGCTAAAGGATCGATCATTGCCGATCTTTGAAGTTTGACCATATCTGTATCAGACAGGCGTTCAAGTTTTGCCATCTTTTTCAAAACTTCCAGCTTGACAGGAGCAAATCCTGCGGTCTGAATCGTTTTCAGATCCCAGCCGCTTCCTTTAACATATAAGACATCTTCGATATCCCCAAAGTGATTCGTCACAGCAACTTTTACAGATGTATTCCCTCCGCCATGCAAAACCAATTCAGGTTTCCGACCCAATAAGCGTGAAGTATAAACCCGTATTTGCAACGGATCATCTAAAAAACTTTTTGCCTCATTATCGTTCCATAAACTTTTCATAATATTATCCAGATTGAAAAAAGAGCAACTGCTCAGCCACAAAGGCACGAAGACACGAAGATTATAATATAATCCTTAATGTAATGTATATGCCGCATCTACAATTTTCTTTAGCAATAGATTATTCTTTTTTAAATAAAAGTTTTAAATTCACATCCTTTTTTTTGTGTCTTGGTGGCTGAATAATTACAAAAATATAAAAACAGTTATTATTGCTTTTAATATTATGTAACATTATCATTTATGAAATAACATAACAAGATTACAGAGGCATATTAAATGAAAACCGGCAAAATAATAGAAAATGATAAGGATATCAAGCACTTGCTTTTAAATGCCAGGACTATTGCTGTTTTAGGTTTAAGCCCCAAACCGGCAAGGGATTCAAATATGGTAGCCGGATACCTTAAAGAACAGGGATACAAGATAATTCCGGTTCGTCCAGCGCAGAAAGAGATACTTGGAGAAAGAGCATATGCATCCCTTAATGATATCAAAGAACCGGTGGATATAGTTAATGTGTTCAGGAATCCTTCTCAAATAATGCTACACGCTGAAGAGGCTGTTCGTCTTATGCCAAAGGTTCTCTGGATGCAGTTGAACATTGAAAACCATGAGGCGGCTGAGCTTTTGATGGCAGCAGGCATAGATGTTGTTATGAACCAATGCATAATGGTGGAACATGAAAAGCTCTGCAGAAGTTAAGATGACTTACAGGGAGAAGCGTCGCAGAGCAAGAGATAAAGGCTGTCATTGCTGCGGTAAAAAGACGCTTTTTTGCTGGAACTGCAAATGCGGATTCAATATATGCCAGGACTGCATGCAAGAAAATCTATGGTGGATGACATGCAACGGAATAACCTGGCAGTGTCCTGACTGTGGCGGACAAAATGGATTCGGCAATCAATAAATCCAATACTAACTGAGACCTTTGAAAAATGTTCAATTTTGTTCAATCTCAAGGAAGGAGAAAATATAGCGCTAACGCTTCACTTCGTGCAACTGCAGGAATACATTGAGTATTTCGAAGCTTAAAATTTGAGCCTGACACCGAGATTGGGCAAAAGGGGGCGTTTTGCAAAGGTCTCTAACTAATCCCCTAAAATATAATTTATATTGGGACGTTTCCACAAAAGTATCGTGCTGTTTGCATCGAGGGCAGGAATTTTGATTGTCTCAATATCTTCGGAAATTTTAACTAAAGAGTCGTTTAAATATTTTGTTCTTAACCGATAAGAACCTGGAGCAATTTTAAGGCAAACAAGATGTACTGAGTCAGGCAGGTTATCCCAGTAGCGTGTATCTGCATGAGTTCGTGTTCGCGCTGCAAGCGCCATCTCAGCAACGCCCAGAATTCCCAGTGCGGCACTCACCCCTGATAGAGTATCGGAATGCGAAGACAAAGGGCTTGCCAATAACATATTTGACGAGATATCCGTCAAAGTAGTGCCGATTTTTTCGTGGGTTTTGCGGAATTGAACTTGCCTCTTGATTATCTTGTCAACAGGTCTGCCTCCGCGTGTCATGGCCTGCCATGCGATATCCTCCATTGGGTAGGCTGCGAATTCCTTATCATCTATATGGAGCGTAACCCGTTTTTCCATAATATTACGGCCTCTGAAGAATTTTAGTTCTCCATGGCCGACACCGTCGGCAAGTTTGCGCGGAGATGTTCCTGTCTCAACAATTATCAGGAGATTAGAATCGTGGGAGGGAAGAGTGAAGTCCGGTCGCAATTTTTTCAATTCATTAAAAGCCGCTGCTGCCAATTGATGATCGCCAAGCTTCTGTGAAGAATATGCTTCCAGAAACAACAACAGAGCAAAATCGCAACGGTTTTGGTTTTCTTCAGCAAATGCATCCTGGATTATTCCTGCTTTGAAGCATGCCCTGGCATTCTCATAATCTTTGTCTGCCAGGTATAAAAGCCCCCTGTAATAATATGCCATAACGCGTTCATAGGGCTCACCCTTAAAATCTTTCATGCCCTCTTCATACCATAGACTTCTTGCCTTTTTTGCCTTTTCATTATCAGCAAAAACAGCCTCGATATAATTTAAGGCATTGTCAAAACACTTTTTTGCAATCTCACGATGTTCCAGCATCAAAGCATCTGTACCCACACGCATATTATTTAAAACATAGTTTCTTTTTCCCTCTTCAAGCATGGCGCGAAACCCAGGCCTGAGTTTCGCGGGCTTGTCCGCAAGATATGACTGCATATGTGCTTCAGGAACATCGATCTTCTTAAATTTTTGCCTGCCTGCACAACTCACAACAACCAGCAAAACAGCAACTAAAATAAAGGGAATTTTAATGCGAGTAAAAGGGGAGATTTTACAAAGGTATCTAAAATTTTGCATTATAGACTTTTCTCATTGTATAAGAAACTTAACCAGTTACGGTTAAAGGTTTACAGTTAACACAAAACAAAGCATTCAGTAATTGCATAAAACCGTGAGCCTTTAAACCCTGAACCCGTGAACGGTTATTTATTGTTTTATCTATATATGATGTCTTCCTGACCGACTTTTTTGAAGTTATATGAACCGCTCCATACGATGGAGCCGGTATTCAAATCTATCATTTCAAACAAAATCTGATGATAACGGGCAAAAGCACCGGTTTTGGGATTAACCGAATCCAAAGTAGAAATACGTCCTCCCAACCGAAAATCACCTCCATAAGCCTTAGTCTCGGATGCAGATTTGCCTTCCTTGATTACACCTAATTGTTTTAATCGCAACTCTTTGAGCATCATATTCAGGTGCTCCCGGCTAATAAATATCATTTTGCCGCAAGCAGCCCGGTTAAGCCCGGTTCTGAGCCGATCGGTGATCATATTCTTATTGATTCTTGAGGAACTTTCATTTTTAAAGTATTCTGCATCAATGATAATCTTGGGAGGGGTCTTAGGCTGGGAGAAGATTGGCGTGGCCAGTATATCCTGCATCATTTTATCGGTCATGTTGATGATATCCTGGGATTCAATGCCGATGCCGGAAATTTCGCTCTGTTGGCCTGGATCAACATAGTGAGCGGCCATGCCACCAGCGTGTTCAGGGGCTGTTGCACAACCGGAAAAGGCGATAGACAGAAAGAAAAAGGCTGCGCCGAGTTTTATCAACTTATGATTAATTGCGGAAAGCATATTTGAATCCATGTTTATCGAAAATTTCCTGTAACTTGTCGAAGCGGAAACAAAGATCCTGCTTATACGAAGCCGCAGAAAGATTCAAAAAAAGCCGGAAGAAAGAGATTACTTAGCCGGAGCATTACAAAGAGCGTTATAATACCCCTTCTTTAGCTCGGGATATATCTCCATGGTCGCATCCAGGACATCCTTGAAATGTTCATTGGTAGAGTATGTTGCATAAATATATACAGCGAGATCGTTTGAGTTATCAAAAGAACTATCGCTTGTACTTTTTATATAATCCCATCCGCCGCTGGCCTTAATGGCAATTGCTCTACCCGCTGCTTCGCCGGCTGTGCTTCCTAACCATCCGCCGACAAATGGAATATTCTCTAACGCTTTTTGCCCAATATATGCGCCCGCGTGCTTGCCGATAGTTGCGCCCATCTTGGCATTTATGGCTTTATCTACCCACTCTGCAACAACACCATCCTGCGTATATGGGCACATATAGGCGCCTTCGTTATCAAGCCTTGGCATTGGTGGGATTATTTGGTTTGGTTGAAGAGGTTGCTTCATAGGCATACAACTTGTAATACTCAAGACAATCAGAATTACGATTAGTACTGCAGGAAAGCTGTTTTTAACTGAAGCTGATTTCATAATTCAGTCCCCCTTTTTTAGAAGAAATGAGTCATTATTTTAGTAGAACTATAATAGTAGAATTGATTTTTAGGAAGAAATAAGCTAACTGTCAAGAAAAATAGCAAGATTAATTGTTCGAGTTGTATTGCCTAGTTAGCCAAAAAGTTGCTTTGCATCATTGGGCAAAAGATAGAAACACTGGAGGATAAAATGATTACAAGCTGTTCATTTGGAGTCATGGTTATTGAAGGAAAAAAATATACTTCAGATCTTATTATCTATCCTGATGGGAATATAGAAGATTCGTGGTGGCGAAGAAAAGGGCACGGTCTTTCATTGGATGATATAAGCAAACTTATTGAATCTAAGCCGGAAGTCATTATTGCCGGCACCGGTGCCAGTGGATTAATGAGGCCTGAGCCTGAACTTGATAAAGTGCTTCTTAAAAAGGGCATACGATTTATTGCGCAGCCAAACCGGAAAGCAGTAAAAATTTACAATGAACTGTCATCCACAAAAAGGGTCGGCGCTTGCTTTCACTTAACATGTTAATTTAATAAAAGGTAAAAGTTCAGCCACTAAGTCACAAAGGCACAAAAGGACTTTAATTTTAAAGCATTATCAAAAAGAGAAAAAAGTTGTAGATACGGCATATGCTGTACATTAAGAATTATATTATAATCTTGGTGTCTTAGTGTCTTTGTAGCTGAACTATTATGGCAAAAGGAGTTTGTAATGAAAATCGAAATTCGCAAATTAGATAAACAGGAAATTGAAAGAAGACAGATATTATCCTGGCCGATATGGGAAAAGGAGATTTCCCGATTT
>JAUVHU010000070.1 GCA_030593145.1 Desulfobacteraceae bacterium | reverse complement strand
TCCCAGACATCTTCATATTGTTCTTTCCACTTTGAAGTGTCGGCAACTACTTTTTCTTTACTTTCCCAGTCCCATTTTTCCGAATTAACCATTCCCCCACCTCCTTATTTTCTTACACATTGGAGTCGAATATCTTTTGCCTCCGATGTTACCATTTCCATAATTATTATTTTGAAAATTAAATCAATAAAATTAGACGGACATTAATTGATTTTTATATAAAGGTCAAGTCAAAAGAACAGGTAGCAGATAGTTATTGGTAAAAGTTAAGCATATCTATTTCATTTTGACGCTCTGGCAGTGTATGGTTAAAGAACTTCATTTGTAACTACTCAGGTAGATAGGCTGAAGGCTTTTAGGGAAAAGACTTACAAAATTCAATAATAGCATAGCCATTCAAGTATATTATTTCCCAATACGGCTTTTGATAGAGATATCAATTCCTTCAGCCTTCAGGCTAATAATCTGAGCAGTTACCATTTTATCCTTTTGCGGAAATGGTTGCAGTGGTTTTTCCTTGACAGGTGGAAGTTGATTTGTTAGAGAAGAAAACTTATAAATTTATATGAATCAATAAAGTAAGTAAGGGTTGTATATAACGATATAAGCGGGAGGCATTTTGGAATGAAAAAGAATAAAACAGCATTATTTGTTACGGCGACAATTTTGGCGTTTCTTTTTATTCTTGGCGTGGCATATGCTCAGGATGATATAACCTTGTTGAAACATGATGCCTTTATAGAACGTGAGAGGCCTGCGGCTGTTTTCCCGCACTCACTTCATACTGACGAGGCGGAAATCGATTGCTTAATTTGTCACCATATATATGACGAAACCGGTGAAAATATATGGGATGATTCTTCTGAAAGCGAGTGCGCCGAATGTCACAAGGTTGAGGCTGAGGGCGAGGTGCTTCCGTTAATGAAGGCATTTCATTTAAATTGCAAGGGGTGTCATGAAAAAGAAAATAAAGGACCTCTTGCATGCGGTGAGTGTCATCCCAGGTAAAAAAGGGTAACTGGAGATATAATTATAAAAATAAAGCCTTTGCGAATTTGAAATTCGCAAAGGCTTTTACATTTTAGCAATAGCCTCCAGAGCCATTATATATCCCTGAACGCCAAAACCAGAGATTTGAGCGGTTGCTACATCGGCTATCATGGACTTATGACGGAAAGGCTCTCTCTTATAAATATTGGATAGATGCACTTCAATTACAGGCATGTCTAACAAAAGAAGCGCATCACGGATTGCAATGCTCGTATGTGTATATGCAGCCGGATTGATGATTAGCCCTTTGTATTTTCCTGAAGTTTCGTGGATCTTTTCGACAATTGCTCCTTCATAATTGGATTGAAATGTATCTACATTAATGCCAAGCTTTTTTCCCAGTTTTTCCAATTTTGAATTAATCTCTTCAAGAGTATTCTTCCCATAAATATCCGGCTCTCTTTTCCCCAGCATATTTAAATTTGGGCCGTGAATTACTATGACCTTCTGTATGTTTTTTTGCTGTTTCATTATATATGCTCCATGTAAGTTGTAAAAGGATTAAGGGGTAAGGATTAGTCTGATCCCTGGCCCCCGAACCCTGATTAATTATTCCCCGATTTTTTTCTTAAAACTTGCTATTGTTTTTTTATAATCAGGGCTTCCAAAAATTGCTGATCCGGCCACAAAGACATCTGAACCCGCAATTGAAATATCTTCGATGTTTTTTTCGCATACCCCGCCATCTATTTCGATCAAGGTGGACAGGTTTCTGCCCTCAATCATGTTGCGAAGGGCTGTAATTTTTTCTAGGGTGTTTGTAATAAATGTCTGGCCGCCGAATCCCGGATTGACGCTCATTATTACGACAAGATCGATATATTCTAGAATCCAGTCCAGCGATGAAAGAGGGGTTGAAGGATTCAGCGCCACACCTGCGCGTAGGCCGGATTCTTTTATAATCTGTATGGTTCTGTTTAAGTGAACACACGTCTCTATATGCACGGAAATTATGGAAGCCCCGGCTTTTGCAAAATCATTAATGTAGCGGTCTGGATCTTCAATCATAAGATGCACATCGATTGGAAGCGATGTAACATCTCTTGCTGCTTTGACAATTAAGGGACCCATTGTAATATTCGGGACATAATGGCCGTCCATTACATCCACATGAATCCAGTCCGCCCCCGCATTCTCAACCGATCTTATCTCATCACCAAGCTTTGCAAAATCAGCCGACAGTATCGATGGAGCAATAAATTTCATGATAATATCTCCTAAAAGCATAAATGTTATGGGTTAGTTAGTGTCCACTAGTTAAAGATCTGGGTCTTAATCAACTCATCATTTTCATAAAGAAGGAGGGTTGAATCATTATTTCCGGGAATAAAAAGCCAGATTTCCTCCCCTGGTTTAACATAATCATCAAAAAGATCTGTTGAAAATCCGGAGCTGATAAACCTTGCCAGAATATGTCTTTTTAAAAACCCGTTTTTGAGCCTGTACCTGAAAAGACCGGCAGGTTTAACGCCAGATAAATATTGATGGTTTTTATTGCCGGTTTCCCTGTTTATTTCAATATTGACATATGTTTTCTTATTTACACGCCAGCCTGATAATGGTTCTTGTATGACAACAACGTTTTCGGGTTTATCTTTGTGTGGAGAATATTTTATTTCTCCGAGCAAAAGATTATTTCTTTCAATCAACAGTATTGCATCTTCCAAAGAGAGTCCTTTTAGATCAAGCATCTTATATGACTTTGGCCTGGTTCCCATGCTCACGAGAAGATCAACAGCGCTGCCCTGTTTTACCAGAGTATCAGGAGATGTGAACTGCGTGATAATTTTGCCTTTTTTTATATTATTGTTGTAAGTTTTCGATATTTTTCCCTGGAGCAGACTGTTTTCTTCAAGGGTTATACGCGCCTGCTGAACTGAAAGCCCTTTTAGATTAGGAGTTGTAATAATTTTGGTCCCTTTTGAAATAATAAGCCTTACATCACATCCAAATTTTACTTCTGTGCCGGGCTCAGGATCTTGATGAATTACAGTATTTATCGGGATAGTGTCGCTGTGTTCAAATCCCTTAATCTTTGTGTTAAGACCTAAATCCGTTAAAATTTCAAGAGAATATACGACACCTTTTTCTGTAAGATCAGGCACAACAACTATTTTTTTGCTTTTTATTATTACCGTAAGTGTGACATACGCTATTGCTCCGATAAAAAGCATAAATGCAATAAAATAGAATGCTGTTTTGAAAAATTTAGTGATTATTTTAATTGTAGATAACCTTTTTTGAAAGTTTTATTGTTTTTATTCTGAACGGTTACAAATACTTTAATTGTTTTAAGGAATTATCAAAAAAGAGCATTTCTGTCAATGCGTTATGGCATCGCTGTTTTTTATGGACAGCTTCTTGCGGTGGGGTCATTAATTTGCTATTTTGATATGTTATGGAGGAATTTAAATGAACGGTTTTTACGGCAGGGCGCTGAAAGTTGATCTTACGGGTCAAAGCTGCCATATAATTTCAATAGATGACAGAATTCTTATAAAATATTTAGGAGGAAAGGGCCTTGCGTCTTATCTTCTTTACACCCTGAATCCTAAAGGGGTTGATCCGCTTTCTCCTGCCAATTGCTTGATTTTTACGACTGGACCTGTAACCGGTAGCATTATATGGGGTTCAAGCCGGTACGGGGTCTTTACTAAATCGCCGCAGACCGGCCTTTATTCAGAATCCTACTCAGGTGGCAAGGTGCCTGAAGCCATTGATTCAACAGGATTTGATGCAATTGTCATAACAGGTAAAAGCAAAAAACCTTCTATACTTGAAATACACACTGAAGGCGCTGTTTTCCATGATGCGGGTGATATCTGGGGCATGGATACTTATGAAACCGAAGATACAGTAAACAGGTTGTTTGGCAGCACAGGCAGGGAAGTAAAAAAAACCGGCTGTGTGGTCATAGGGCCTGCTGCTGAAAAACTTGTTCGGTTTGCTGTTGTCGAAAACGATCACTGGCGTTCTGCCGGAAGGACCGGCGTGGGAACGGTCATGGGTTCCAAAAATCTTAAGGCCATACTTTTTAAGGGTGATAAAAAGCGTTTGCTTTTTGATAAAGGGGAGGCGAAAAGATTTTCAAAAGAGATAGCTGCTGCATCAAAAGACAATCCTGCTGTAAAAAACTTTAAAACCTGGGGCACCCCTAATATGGTTAGGGTTACAAATAATGCCGGGGCATTCCCAACGAGATACTGGTCTGAAGGATCCTTTGACAAATGGAAGAATATTGATGCAGAAGCTTTACATAAGCAATGCCGTGTAGAGCCCCATGCCTGCCCTAAATGTTTTATCGCATGCGGCAGAATGACCACAGTTTTAAATGGTCGTCATTCCGGGCTAAAGCTTGGGGGGCCTGAATACGAAACAATCTATGCATTCGGAGGTCTTTGTCTAATTGACAGCATTGAGGAGATCGCTTATTTAAACGATATCTGTGACAGGCTTGGCATGGATACAATAACAGCGGGGAATCTTTGTGGTTTTACCATTGAGGCTGCAAGGAAGAAAAGGATAGACTTTAATATAGATTATGGTGATGTGGATGCCATAGCTGTTTTGCTTAAAATGATTGCAAAAAGGGAAGGAATAGGTGATATTCTTGCGGAGGGAATCCGGAATGCCGCAGAAAAATGGAACCTGGAGGATCTGGCTGTTCATGTTAAGGGGCTTGAACCTCCGGGTTATGATCCCAGGGTTCTCAAGGGAAGCGGGCTTGGTTTTGCGGTGTCTGACAGGGGCGCATGTCATTTAAGGGCGACCTTCCATAATCCGGAGTTGACCGGCATAATTGCTCCTGATGTTATCGAAAGAAAGGCAGACCTTTTTATTGATTTTGAGGATCGTCTGACTCTCATGGATTGTTTTATTCTGTGCCGTTTTTACAAGCACATGTGTTCCTGGGAAAATCTTGAGCGAATAATATATATTGCGACAGGATTGAAAGAGGATAAAGAGTCTCTTCAGAAAAGGGCATCTGAAATATCAGATCTGGTTAGATGTTTTAATATACGGGAAGGTCTGAGGCCGGAAGATGATAATCTGCCGACGAGGTTTTACAAAGATATGCTTAAAACAGGGGACGTTATTACGAAAGATGAGTTAAAGACTATGGTAAATGAATATTACAGTCTTCGCGGATGGAATAGTAATGGCATCCCGGCTGATTGCAGCGAAGAACTCTGCTAAGGTATCATTGTAACCGTGAATTGTTACGTATCATTCTACAGGGAGATTAATAATGTATAGACATATTTCGATTCTGTTGGTATTTGTCGGCATATTTCTGTTTCAGGGCTGCTCTACAAGCTACAAGGTTAAGCCGCTGCCGTTTAAGACCCCGGCTTCGTACGATAATGTTGTGACAGTTGCGGGAGCTCAGGTGGCGGCGAAGGCATTCAACGATGTAAAGCAGGCAAAAGAGGTGTTTGGATTCGACATCCATGGCGCAGGAATGCTTCCTGTGCAGGTAGTATTTGATAACCAGGGGAACCATCCATTTGAGATTAACGGTGATCAGACATTTCTGGAGGATGAAAAGGGCAATCTATGGCCTGTTTTAAGCAGGGAAATCGCGTATGAAAGGGCCACGAAATATGCCAAAACAAAGGATGTTATAAAGGAAGGGGCTTATCACAGCGTATTGGGAGCAGCGGCAGGTTCTCTAATCGGAGCTGCCATCGGCATTGTGTCAGGTAATAATGTTGCAACAGCGGCAGCTAAAGGAGCTGCTGTCGGAGCTGCTGCCGGAGCTACTATGGGAGGCGCCGGAGGTTATGACTCGGATAATGCCAGGATGGCAATTATAGATGATTTGCATGGAAAGTCGCTGCAAAACAAGCCGGTTGAACCCAAAAGTCTTGCTCATGGCATTTTGTTCTTTCCGGGCGAGGCCGGTTCGGGTCGGCAGTTACGCCTTCAGATAATCGAAATAGATACAGGTAGAGTACATGCAATTAAACTGGATTTGTAATTAATGGCGAGTTTGTCAAACAGTAAGGGTGCGAAACTTGATGAATTTGACTTTTTACGAATTCGTAAATATTACATAAATAATTATTGAGGTTTAAACAATGGCTTTTGAAACAAGAGAAGAAGTATTAGAAAAGATTTTGGACCAGGAAAAACCAAAATGTCCTTACTGCGGCAAAGAAATGACTATATGGGAAGTTCCATCAATTCCAATGGGCGATGGCCTTGGATGGGGCGAACCTTTCCTGTTTTTATGTTTTAATGATGAATGTTCATTATATACCGAGGGGTGGGATAAAGTGGAGGAGGATTATGGCCATCGTGCTTCTTACAGGTCTATATGCTATCCCAGCTCAGGGAAGTTTGAGTGTATACCGGTATTTGGCAGGTTTGGCGGAACAGGGCAGGTTGTTGACGACCAGCTTCTCATGGAAGAGGAAATGTTGAGAGAATCTATAAAAAAAGGATTTTCAATCCTTGCCGGTTGCTATATGGAAAAGGATGCTGAAACGATTTTAAGGTTGCTTTTAGATCCCACCGAGCCGGCAAAAGTCAGGCTTAAGGCAGCGGAAATGATTGGTGACATCGGAAACCTGGAGGCAATTGATCCGATTAAAAATCTTAAAATTGGCAATAAGCTTATTCAAGAACAGTTGGATAAGTCTGTAAAAAAGATGCATGAGAGACATTTTACAAGGGAATGTCCGTTTTGCGCTGAAATAATTAAAGCAAGAGCCAAGGTCTGCAAACACTGTGGCAAGGAAGTGGCGGGCCTGTAATGCTTGTAAGTATGATCCGGTTTTTCCATTGGAAGGAAATCGCTGTGATTGGGATCTAAAGAATACTGACAGTGTTTTTGTCAAATAAATTTATCAAAATTAGCGATTTTTGTAAAATTAATTTCGGTCTGTTTTTTGAACCTCAAACAGGAGGATCAGGTGACCAGTCATTGGATTACAAAAAAAATAAAGCCCCATTTCTTCAGTCATATGAAGGATGGGGCTTTTTGCTTTACAGGCCTGGATCTTAAACCATAAAAAAAGATTTAATTATTATATTCCTTTCAAAGCTGTATTAAATACTATAATGCCATATTATAAAGAAAATATATAGCGTTAATATACAGATTTTTTTTTGCTTAATACAATACGTTGGGCAAATAAGATATTTTAAAAACCATCATGAAATATTGGAGAATAAATGAATACACCTGTGCAATACCATTATGATATATTTCCTCCATCAAATATCAAGTGGCCGCGTCTTATCCCTTTGCTTGGCCCCGCAAGTGCAGCTCTAGCCAGGTATGATGGGACACTTGCTGCCATTCCAAATGCTGCTGTTTTATTAGGCCCACTGACTACTCAGGAGGCTGTTTTATCCTCAAGAATTGAGGGAACACAAGCAACAATGGGAGAAGTCCTTGAGTATGAAGCTGAGGGCGAAGCAAAAGATATATCTCAAGAAAAAAAAGCCGATATAAACGAAGTGCTTAACTACCGAAAAGCATTGTGGCATGCGGTTGATTTGCTAAACGATTTGCCACTTTGCCAACGTGTGGTAAGAGAAGCTCATCGTGTTTTGCTTACTGGTGTTAGAGGGCATGGTAAATCGCCTGGTGAATATCGAAAAAGTCCCAATTGGATTGGTACCCCAGGATGTGAAATTGAGAATGCCAAGTTCGTACCAGTATCAGCTGATCGACTTCAGGAGGCAATTAGCAGGTGGGAGCGGTATATTCATGAGGATACACCAGACCGGTTGGTTCAACTTGCTATCCTTCATGCTGAATTTGAGGCCATTCACCCTTTTCTTGATGGTAATGGAAGGCTTGGCCGCATGTGTGTTCCATTATTTATGTTTAAAGTTGGGCTAATTCATGCGCCTATGTTTTATATCAGCTCCTTCTTCGAGAGAAACCGAGATGAATATTATGAACGGCTTTTAGCCATTTCGCGTGACGATGATTGGACTGGATGGTGTGAATTTTTCTTACATGCAGTGACGGAACAGGCTAAAAATAATCAGCAAAAAGCGTCTGAAATCTTAAAGTTGTATGAAAACAAAAAAAATCAAATTGTTGAATTTACTCATTCACAGTATTCAATACATGCGCTGGATTTTATTTTTGCACGGCCAATATTTAAATCCTCGGATTTTACACAAATCGAAGCAATCCCAGTGCCTACGGCTAAAAGAATTCTATCCATATTGCGTGACAACGAGATTTTGAAGACTTTACGTCCATCAAGTGGTCGTCGTTCAGCGATTTATGCATTTTCGGAATTAATCAATACCGCTGAAGGGCATGATGTAATTTGAGGCTTATCTGTGAACATCTAACTTGTTTGTGGCTCACAAATTGCTAAATATGAGCCAATAATTGTTTTTTATTTAATCTATGATCCATAAAATTGATGATAATGCCCAACCAGTCAGTTCAGTGGACAGCCAGGGTCGTGCCGCTTTGACAGTTTGCGTATAACACTGTAATTTATTTACTTTTAGAGAAGCCATTGGCAACCCTGGCTGCCCCTGACTTTGGCGTTGAGCTTGTCGAAAAACTCTAAACCTGCGGTTTTAAGGTTTGTAAGTAGTTAATTTTATTACATGCGAAATGGACAAATTAGCCACTTTTGTGCTTTTTCGACAGCCTCGTTAGAAATCCGAGGTGACATTGAATGTTTATATAGATGAATCAGGCTCTTTTGTGAACGCTTCCAATGCTGGTTTATGGAACGCTGTTGCGGCCCTTGCTGTAAGTGAAAAATCAGAGGAGGAGATAGAATACCACCTTAACCAGCTAAAAATATCAAATGGATTCGACCCCAGCGGAGAGATAAAACTTAAAAATTTGACGGAAAGTTCATACCTTCAATTCATTGAAAATTTGGCTGGTTTGAACATCGTTGTTTTCTCTACTGCCACCGACTCAGGGCTGAACACTATTGACAGAGTAATTGCGCACCAAGAAGGCCAAGTCGCAGAAATTATAAGACATATTGACAAAATGAAGTACGAAGGAGGAAGACAAGGTGTGCAGCTTGTATCCTCTCAACTGGCGAAATTACCTCCTCAGCTTTATGTACAGCTACTTTGCCAAGTTAATCTCATGTTCGACATTGTAAGTCGAGTGATAAATTATTATGCACAGCGCGAGCCTGAAGCACTTGCCGAATTCAGGTGGCGAATAGACCAAAAGAATGTATCCCGAACCGATTTTGAAGATGCATTCGAAAAATTAAGCCCAGTGCTTCTTCAAACAAGGTCCATTTCAGAACCATTAATGATGGTCAAGGGCTTCGACTACAGTAGTCTCAGTCAGTACAAATTCGAGGATGGAAAGGTGCCGGAATATCTAAATGAAGTATATGGGATTGAGGCAAAATCTGGATTAAACATTCAAAAAATCATTCGCGATGATATCCAGTTCTTGGATTCCAAAGATTCTAAAGGTATTCAGGCTGTTGATTTAATAGTGTCTGGAATTCGTAAGTGCCTAAGAAGGCAGTTTTCAGATAATGAAAAGGCTGTTTCTAAGCTTGGGCAACTAATGTTGCAAGAGAAAAATAATGCGCCGCCTTTATCCCTCATATCTTTCGCTGATAATCAACCTCTGCCTTTAGAAGTCGCAAGGTTGCTCAGAATCATGATGGAAAAGAATAAAAGCATGATCCTGAGAACTTAAAGTAGGCATGGAAAAATATTTCTAACCATGTGCTGGACGCCGACTGGGTTTTTGCTGGCGCTCAAACCCAGCGGGTCAGCACCACGAATCTTAGAGAAAAATGATCCACGACAGAGAATATTTTTACAAATATATACCTGCAGAGACAGCTCTTAAAATCCTTCAAACTCGTACACTTAAATATAGCTCCCCTGCACTTTTCAATGACCCTTTTGACACGCAAACCAGAATGGATTTTGACTTTAAGGTCTCCGAGCTTATCGAGGCTTTCTCAGAAGAGCAATACAAAATGATGCATGGCCCCGAAGAACCCGTTGGTGATGAAAGCAATGAGTTGTTTCGTGATATTAAAAAGGTTTGGCACGTTGCAAAGCAAAGCAAAAGAAAAATGCCAAAGGATTTTTGGAGGCAACAAATCAAGTCTCATAATGAAGAAACAGTGAGAATGTGTACTGGATATCTCGAGGAAATGAACAATTGGTGGTATCGCTTATCAAAAGCTTCAAGGGTTTTATGTTTGGCTGAAGATCAAGAAAACTTACTTATGTGGGCGCATTACGCAAAAGACCATACAGGCATAGTCATAAAATTAAAATGCTTACCAGAATTGGATACCCCTCTCATTGCTGCTCGTAAAGTAAATTATTCAGGTAAACCACCAGTAATTGCTGAACTAAATGATTATGTGAAGTATCTAACAGGCCAGTCTTCAGGTCTATTTGACTATCGTGCTATTTTTTACGAACTTTTTCTCACCAAAAGCACACATTGGCGTTACGAGCAGGAATGGCGAGTATTTATTCCCCCTTTTGACATGGCAAATCCGACAATAAATACGGATGAGAAGGGAAATGAGATATTATTTGACCTTAATTCCTTTTTCCCCCAAGAAATCCATTCGATATATTTCGGCTGTAAGATTTCTGCCCCAGACCGTGGCGACATCATGGAATGTCTTAACAAAAAAGATATGAGACATGTGAAAAAGTATAACTGCATCCGAAGTGACAGAGAATACAAGCTTGAGTTTGAGGAAGTCTTATTTTAGTAACTTATTGAAATTAAAAGATAACAAAGGCATTAACTTGACCGCAAGAAGCTCTATCGTTCCCACAATATTCAGGTGGGCGGCAAGTTATGCCAAACGTTGAGCTTGTCGAAAAACTCTAAACCTGCGGTTTTAAGGTTTGTAAGTAGTTAATTTTATTACATGCGAAATGGACAAATTAGCCACTTTTGTGCTTTTTCGACAGCCTCGTTCGCCTTCCTTTTAACTAAAAAAATATGCATTGACTTTCATTGTTTTAGTACCTATAATAGGCCTGTAATATAGGGGTCAATATTTGGTATCAGAAAGGAGGATGTATGCAACAGGCAAAATTTAGCGTTAAAGAGACACAAACACTTTTTTTGAATAATTTTAAAGCTTATGGGTTCAAGGATAAAAGCTCTATGGTCCGAACGGCTATTGACCAGCTTAAAAATAAATTGGAACTTGAAAACCTAAGAAAATCCGCTGAATTATATTCTGAAATTTATTCTGAAAATGACAATTTAAAAGAATTAACTGAAACAGCCATAACTGGATGGCCAGAATGACAATATTGAAAAGAGGCATGATTATTGATGTAAATCTTGATCCGACGCAGGGTTCAGAAACAGGAAAAGTCAGACCGTGCATAATTGTAACCAATGATGTTTATAATGAAAGAATCCCTGTTATTCAAGTTGTTCCAATTACTGAATGGAGTGCGAAAAAAGTTCGAATAAAAACTAACGTTGAACTCCATCTTTCACAAGATAATGGTCTATCAAAAAAATCCGTAGCAGATTGCTTGCAAACACGTCCTGTTGATCATCGTCATAGGATGGTAAAAATTCGTGGGAAATTATCGCAGCCCAAGATACAGGAAATAAATCAAGCTTTAAAAATTGTTTTTGAACTTAATTTGTAGCTATAATCTTCAGAGGTGAACAATGCGATGAGCTCGGATTTGAAAAAGCCGGCATTTTTTCAAACAGGTTATCCCAAGGCGTTGGGCTAGTAGAAATGGTCAGTAGTGGTAGCGCAACTGGGCGATATGAATTGCATTTTCAGATACTTTATAAACGAACCTGTGTTCATCAGTAATTCGTCGGGACCAGTAGCCGGAAAGAGCATGTTTAAGCGGTTCAGGTTTTCCGATACCCTCAAATGAATTTCGTTTTGTTTCTTTAATGAGGGTGTTGATACGATGAAGAACCTTTTTATCGCTTTTCTGCCAAAAGAGATAATCATCCCAGGCGTGGTCAGAAAAGATGAGCTTCACTCTAAAAGTTCCTTTTCGGTCCCTTTGTCGTTTTCAAGTTGGGCGATAGATTCAATCAAACGCCTGGTGTTCTTTGGTGACCGTAAGAGATAAGCCGTTTCTTCAAGAGCTTCATAGTCCTCAAGTGACATAATGACCACAGAGTTAGAGGTTCTACGTGTTACGATCACCGGTGCGCGGTCTTTACATACTTTTTCCATTGTTTTTGCAAGGTTTTGCCTCGCGGCTGTATAGGTTATAGCTTCCATAAAGCACCTCCTGTACAGATTATTGTACATGTAAAAATGCTGTTGTCAAGCGCATATTTGGAGTTCCAACAATCCGGCGCACCAGACGCAAAAGTGAAGAACAGGGGGCCCATGAAATTATACGTTTCAGATAGATGGGGGCGTTCATTCTGAGCGTTCTTGACGGCTGACCACAGGGTCATCCATTAAAGGGCAGGTCCCTCCAAAAAAACGGCGGGCAGGCAAGAGAAAAACACCTCTTTCTTCAAATAAATACATCTTTTTTCGCTTGTCCTCTTACTTCCGCACCATCACAGCCTCGTTTTTGCTTACTGTTCCGTACCAGTCTGTCGAGGCGTAGCTAACAAGCGAAGACCGGTTACTCCTCAGGTTCGAGGCAATTGTGCTTTAAGCGCAATGCTTTTGAAATCCCGGCAAAAAGCCTTGAGTAGAACCGGACAAACAGAAGGATATATTTATAGTTGACTTGTGTAACCAAGAGTGTTACTTTGTTATTATGATTAAGAAATTTCGCGATGTTTGGCTTCACAATTTTTTTAAAGAGGATACGTACAAGAAGAAAATTCCTTCCTCTATTCGCAGAAGATTATTTAGGAAATTACAAATACTTGACGATGCAACATGTGATTCAGATTTACGAAGTCCACCAAGCAATCACTTTGAAAAACTGTCTGGTTCGTTACAAGGAAA
>JAUVHU010000062.1 GCA_030593145.1 Desulfobacteraceae bacterium | reverse complement strand
CTTTTGTTTCGGGGTGTAGCGCAGTTTGGCAGCGCACCTGCTTTGGGAGCAGGGGGTCGGAGGTTCAAATCCTCTCGCCCCGACTTTGCGGGAATAGCTCAGTTGGTAGAGCACTAGCCTTCCAAGCTAGTTGTCGCGGGTTCGAGACCCGTTTCCCGCTCCAATGTAATATCTCGCGCCTGTGGCTCAATAGGATAGAGCAACGGACTTCTAATCCGTAGGTCACAGGTTCGAATCCTGCCAGGCGTACCAAAAAAATCAAATCCCTTTTCGTAAAAGAACTAATTTACCACAGAGTGCATAGAAAACACAGAAATAGTTATTTATAATTGCAAGATATTTTGAATATTCTTTGCGTGCTTTGCGTCTCTGCCGTAAGCATAAAATCCTATATTTTATTATTAAAAAACTCAATAAAAAAAGCCATGAAAGGGATATACCCGTAATCACGGCTTTTGCGGCGAGACTTTTAGAAACCTTCGGGAAACGTTTCTTTTTGGCCAATTAGCGCTGATGGTTGCGCCTTACGGCTTGAAAAAATGCACTTCGTGTCACTTCGTGCCAGCGTCAAGTTTAAATATAATTTTGAGTTTTTAATTATGAATGCCCGCCGTGTTCGCTCCCATCGCGGCAGGAAGGAAAAAAGTTCGAGTTTAATTCAACATTTAATGTTTAAAATTAATAATTTTCAATATATTCCTTTCCGGCACCTGATCCCTGACCTCTGCTTCTCTAATCCCTAAACCCTGTGGTTTATACTCCGGTACGATTTCCTGCAATTTTTCCTTTATCTTTTTTTCATCCTGACTTTCAACCAGTTTTATCAGATCATCTATCTTGCCGTTTAACATATTGAGATCAGTCTCAGTGCCCTTTAAAACCATTATCTTTTTATGAGTTGTTGGAACAATGCCCTCCCCTTCTGTAATCAGCTCTTCATAGAGTTTTTCTCCTGATCTAAGGCCTATATAATCGATTTTGATGTCTGTGTCAGGTTCCAGACCTGACAGGCGTATCAAGTCACGTGCCATATCGTCGATTTTAATCGGAATGCCCATATCTAATAAAAATGTTTCTCCGCCCTTTCCCATGGCGCCTGCTTGAAGAATAAGCTGGCATGCTTCAGGGATAATCATAAAATATCTTGTTATTTCTTTGTGAGTGACAGTAACCGGGCCACCTTCTTTAATCTGTTTTTTGAAAAGCGGGATCACACTTCCGGAGCTTCCAACCACATTGCCGAAACGGACAATCATAAACCGTGTGTTTGAGGGTCGAAACCCGTTATTTCCGAGGGAAAGCAGTTCTGCAACCCGTTTGGTAGCACCCATTACATTCACCGGCCGCACGGCCTTATCTGTGGATACAAGGACAAAGCGCTCAACTTCATACCTTTGTGCGGTCTCAATCAAAATTTTAGTTCCCTCAACATTATTTTCCACTGCTTTCCACGGCTGGTTTTCCAGCATAGGCACATGCTTGTATGCAGCGGCATGAAAAACCACTTTTGGCTTGAAAGTCTCAAAGGTTTTTTCAAGCTGGTTCTGGTTTCGAATGTCTGCCAGGAGGGAAACCACTTTTACACTGGAAAAGTTCTTTTTCAACTCCAGTTCCAGATCGTATAAAAGGCTTTCAGACCGTTCATACAAAATTATTTTTTCCGGCTGAAACCGGCAAATCTGCCTGCATAACTCTGAACCGATAGAACCTCCGGCGCCGGTAATCATAATGCATTGCTTACTTATACAAGCGCTGATCTTTTCTTCATTCAGCTTTACAACTTCACGCCCTAACAGATCCCTGTACGCAACTTCACGAATTGCGTTTACTGTCACATGACCGTCGATTAGTTCGCCCATACTCGGGATAGTCTTGAAACTTATGCCGCTTTTCTTGCAATGCTCTATTATGTTACGCATTTGCTCAGAGCTCGCCGAAGGAATCGCCATCAAAGCTTCATCAGCTCTTATCCGGCCTGCAACTGTTTTAATATTTTCAGTGTTGCCAAGCACCGGAATACCATGGATTTTTTTGCCGATCTTGACCGGTTGATCATCAAGGAAACCAACAACTTTATATCTTAGATGAGCATTATCTCTTATTTCCCGATATATTTTCTCCCCGCAATTTCCTGCGCCGATAATCAGCAATCTTTTTCTGTTGGATTGCTGATGTGCAAAAAGTTTCTGTTTAATAGTGGCCAAAAATTTATCATTGCTGCAATATTCAAAATAAAAGCGTACAATAATACGAAAACCGGAAATTAAAAGGATAGTAAAACAGTAATCAATAACAAAAACAGAACGTGAAAACCCCTCAAACCTGGAGATAAAGAGCACAAAACTTATGATAATCAGGCTGCTTGTTGTAGATGCCTTAATGATATTAATTAAATCCGCAATACTTGTATACCGCCACATGCCGCGGTATAGATCGAAGAAAAAAAAGCATATTATCTTGGTTATCAATAAAAATGGCAGTATCCGTCTGAATATCAACCATGTTTGTTGTTGAATTTCAAAATCAAATCGCACAAGATGGGCGGCATAAAAAGAGCCTGTCACAAGAAGAATATCTGTTGCCAGAATAATAAAGAAGTTTTTATAAATTGGTCTAATTTTCATTATTTTTCTATTTACCGCAAAACATTAAAGAACACAAAGAAATAAAAACATCTTCCTCTGAAATTCAAACTACTTTCCGTATTTGTGTTTCATTTGCGGCTTCTTCAGCTCATCCTGCGTGAATGGTTCAGCGTAAACTGCCATTTTGATCTTCGCGAAATTCCGGATAAAGTTTTTTTGCACATTCCGGACAGATGCTATGGCTAAATTCTGCTTCTGAATGATCTTTAATGTAAGATTCCATTTGGTTCCAACGACCGTTGTTGTCTCTTATTTTCTTGCAAGAAGCACATATTGGGAGGAAACCCTCTAAATGTCGTATTTTATTTAATAATTTATTGGTGAAACAAACAATAACAATCCATCCCAACGAAATTGTTATTGTTTCAAATACACATTCAATCCAATTTATAGGAGTTTGATCCGCCCCAAATAAATAATGCGGTATGTCCAAAATTTCATCCAACCAGATGACAAAAATTATAAATAACCAACCTATTACTTCATAATAAATTATACGTTTTAAAAACCAGGGCTTTTTCATAAACCATGTCCTTGTAAATGAGGTAACGAATGTTCATTCGGCATAACCGGGTGCGGTTTTTTGCGTCGTCCTCTCGAACAGACACTAACTACATGTCAGGTTATTTACTTATTTATGTTCCGAGCTTCGCGAACCTAACGTGAATTTATTGACAGCTTCTTGAAGATTTGCATTTGCGAGCTTAATCTTCTTCATGGTTTCATCATGATCTTTGTCCGCGGCTTTTTCGGCAAGCTCTCCGATCTGCCCGGAGATATCGCTTATTGTTTTGATCTTATCTCTCAACCCCCCGGTCATAACGTTAATAGTATCCACCAGATCATTAAGTTCGTCCCTTTTTCGAAGTTTTATATTTTTGCACAAATGCCCTTTTCCGATCTCAGCCAGCTCCTTTTCTATCCTGTACATAGGCCCGGCAATCGTATGTGGAAACAAAAGGGATACAACAACACCCAGGATCAAGCTCGCAAAAAAGCCGCAAACAAGCACAGGTAAAAGAAAATCCATAAAATTGTCTGCCTTCATATGAAATAAACGGTAGGACTTGCCAATATTTATATCGCTGTAGAAATAGAAAATTATCCCCGTAACGAGCAGCGACGCAAGAATAATACTCCATATCTTGAACAGCATACGCAACTGGAGCTTTCTTTTTATGGAAAAGTTAAAAAACCGGCTTCGCTTATGAACCATTTTAGAACTTAACATGTTGCCTCCCAGATTGAAGTAAACTAAAGCGCCTGAAGTTAAGACCCCAATTCCGCACTCCGCATTTGGTACTATTCCCTATGGCAGGTCTTGCAACTGATTGTATCTGAACGCGCAAAATATTTCCTTCCTCCGCCGTGCGCAAAGTGGCAGGTAACGCAGGTCATGATACCGCCTCTCAAGGTCGGCAAATAATCGGGAACCGTTGTTGTCGGTTTTGCCGCAACACCCACAGGATGGGTTAAGCCTATAGCATCAGCGGGATGACATCGACGACAGACATCGATGGTGAGTTCCTTGCCAACGCTCAGATTTGCACACCCATCCTTCACTTTCTCGCACTCAACAACGGTCACATTTGCGATTCGCGAGGTCTCTAAGTACAAAGAAATATCTGACGTTTTTGCTCTCTTGCGCTGCATAAAGATTTCCACGTTGTTCACCGCCAATTTCTTGGGTTCTCCTTTTTCCGTAACATCAGATGTCATCTTCGCTGTATTGAACACACAATCCTCAGAGACAGTCTGGTTGCCGAATATGTCCCGGGATATAATCCGAAAGTGGTAATCCTTTCTGTGCGTTAGCTTATAGATATTTACCCGGTGATGCTTTACCAAGGCAATATCCTCCGGACTTTGTATGCCATATTGATCAGAAAGACCATATTCTATAAAAGAGGTTGACGGCTCATCAGTATCCCACATGATGGTCGTTGAAAGAAACGGCGCTTCTTCTATTCGGACGACCCTGATTCCGGATATTACTGGTAGTTTCTTATCCTTTCGCGCTCTATTTTGTATTCTTTCAGGGATAACACATCTTAACGAGGTTTTTACCTTATTCCCCTGCACATCCTTAAACACAAGATTGATATCATAGCACGACCCGGTAATGAGCCGTTTCAGAAAGATGTCATGTTCTGTGAGATAGCCTGGATTGGTCAAAACAATTGGCTCTATTATCTGCTTTTTCCGGGGCAGCTTTCCCTTTACAGCGTCTTCCTGTTTCAAGTGGCAGGTGTTACATTCTTCATTTTCAAAGGGAGCATGCTTGTATGAACTTGAGCCCTCCTTGCGGTAAACATCAAGATGGCATGCCAGACACTCATTTTCTGTCTTCTGTGTGGACCAGGCAGAAAAGGCAAAAAAGACTCCAGCGATTGCAAGACTCAATACGATCAAACACCTTACCATATTCGATTTCAGATTAAACCTATTCATTAATCCCCAAAATCTTTCTTGATTTGTGATTTTCTCAGCATGCAATTCGAATAACATATCCCCATGCAAAAACCTCCGCCTGCATCCGATTACTACGTGTCCGACACAATCAACTGACACGGTTGGACTTTCACCAAAATAGAAGCAGCATTGTCGGCTACTTCGGCGTCTCGCTGTATGTCACTATCTCCTATCCAGACTGTAACAGCTTCCCTTAAATCGCTTGGCATGCTTTTTCATTTCCGATGCTCGCTCTGTAATTTCGCCATAGTGGGAAAATTTCTCGGATTTTGTATTTGTAATTCCTATGGAAATACTCATTACGTCGAATGTTTTTAAATGCCCCTGCCTGTCACAGGATTCTAAATAACCCCTTGCTATGTCAACGCTATCATAAAAACTGGGTATGATGCTGTCAAAGGCCGGTACCAAATCAAGGGAAACCCAATGCGTTGATCAGATTTTATTTATCGCAAAACCGCAAAGAATACAAAGAAATTTATCTGTTAAAACAAAAAAACCCTGACTTTTGAAGTAGACCCCAAGTCAAGGACAATTTTTTCCTAAATTAAGGCACGCTTTTTTATCTTTTAATCGAATTGTTCATGCTGCCTGAATTCAAATCCAAAGTGCACCACATAAATAAATGGCTGACAGACAATATACGGTACGTTGTTATTTCGGATGTGTGGCCAGGCATAACCTTTGCCTCTATCACGTATCGAGAAGCTCTCTGATTTTTCCGGACAGTTTCTTTAAACTGAACGGCTTCTGAATAAAACTGTCACAACCTCGGTCTAATATCTCGGTCGCTTGGCCTTCTATGCTGTATCCGCTAGAAAGGAGTACCTTTACGTCGGGATTGATTTCTTTCATTTTGTCATAGGCCTCACCACCACCCATGTCCGGCATGATCATGTCAAGGATGACCAGATCTATTTTATCTTTGTTTGCTTCATATATCTCAACAGCCTCCCTGCCGCCTTTGGCCTCGAGCACGGTGTATCCTGTTTTCTCGAGCATAATGACGCCTATTTCTAATACCGAGTCTTCATCGTCTGCAAGGAGGATGGTGCCGCTTCCCTTTATAACGTGCTCGGCAGGCTTGATAGCCTTCACGACTTCTTTGTCTGACGCGGGGAGATAAATGCTGAAAATTGTACCACGCCCTTTTTCAGAATCAACATGGATGTATCCGCGATGGCCTTTGATAATTCCATAAGCAGAAGCCAGCCCAAGGCCTGTGCCTATTCCCATTTGTTTGGTGGTAAAAAATGGTTCAAAGATGCGCTCCCTGACCTCTTTGTCCATACCTGTGCCTGTGTCGGTTACCGTTAGAAGAGCATAGCTGCCGGATCTTGGATTGTGCACTATGTCTTTTATATCGTTGTGCGTTACATTCATGGTCTTTAAGGTAAGCGTTCCGCCGCGAGGCATGGCCCCTGAGGCATTTATGTACAGATTCAGCAGTACCTGCTCAATTTGCGACCGGTCAGCCTCTATGCTGGATAAGTCCTCAGTTAATTCTAAATGAATAGTGATCTCTTTGTGGGTCCTGCCAAATGTATCAGAGGTTTCTTCGACTATCTGGTTGAAGCTGATCGGTTTTACCTCATATCTTCCTTTGCTGGCATATCCTAAAAGCTGGGCCGTAAGACTGGCTCCCCTCCGGACCTGTTTTGTAATGGTTTGTAACCGTTCATAATGCGGGTGCGTGGAATCGATATCTAAAAGCATCAATGAAGCAGTACCCTGGATGGTCGTGAGCAGGTTGTTGAAGTCATGGGCAATGCCTCCCGCAAGGGTGCCGATGGCCTCCGTTTTCTGGGCTTCTCGGAACAGCGTTTCAATTTTCTTTTTTTCTTTCTCTGCGCGCTTGAGCGCGGTAATATTCTCGATCATTTCAATGGCCCCGGTTGTTTTTCCATTTTCGTCCGTTATAGGAACCGAGGTGTTTCTTATGATGAAGCCCGGTCTTGATTCCCTTTCATGGGCGTGAGTCTTCCCGTCTTTCAAGGTTTGAACGACTTGACACGCATCGCATATCCGGTCTTTCCCTTTCCGGGTGTCGTCGCCCGCGTATTGTCCAATGACATCATAACAGTGTTTGGATTTTACCTTTTCAGATTCCAAGCCAATGGTCCGCTCTACGAAACGATTGATCCTCATAAATTTCATTTCAGAATCAAGATAGGATAAGCCGATGGGAATATTGTCTAAGATAAGTTCCAGATCTTGGCTTTTTTCCATCACCAACTCTTCCGCACGCCTCCGCTCGGTGATGTCCAGGGTTGTTGTGACAACGCCCGTAACATTACCGTTTTCATCCAAAACAGGACAACCCGTATGTAGGTATGTCCCTCCATCAGAAGTAACAATTTCGGTTGTATGAGGTTGACCGGTTCTAACAGCTTCCAGGGCCGGGCAGTCTGTGCACGGCGTGCTCCTCCGCTCCCATAGCTCATAGCAATAACGCCCCGCTAAGTCCTCAGCACTAGAACCAACCGATTCGCCTGCTGCCCTATTGGCCCATAAGATCTTCAAATCTATGTCCTGATATGTTACCATCTCTATCGTGGAATTGAGGATGGCTGCCTTCACCCTCTCTGAACTTTCCAGGATCTCATCCGCCTGCTTGCGTTTTTGTATTTCCTCATTTAGTTGCTCATTGGCTTTCGATAGTTTAGCAGTACGTTCCCGCACCCTTTGTTCCAACTCGTCGTGAGCTTTTTTAAGCGCCTCTTCCGCCTGTTTACCCTTAATTGCTTTCTTTTGTAACTCTTTAACCCTTTGTTCCAGTTCTTCGTAGGTCGGTTTTTCAGCCACGAGTAAATCCTCCGGGTGCTTCACACCAAATTTGGCTTTCTCAATTTATACAAGATTCTAATTTCCTTCACACATAATTTCCCCGGCATAATCACAAAACCTATGATTCCTGCCACCGATATGTAATATAAGGTTCTTCTCCAATTTTAGTTGGAGAAGAGGGTCCACCTGCCGCGACGGGCGCGAGCACGGCGGGAGGATTTAAGAGATCACATCTGCTTAATTGGAAATAACCCACTTATTTTTAAGTACAATTAATCGGGAAATAATCCTAATATAATACATATCAAAACATCAACTGTTTTTTTCTTGTTTGTTATTGCCTGTCCGATGAAGTCAGAAAGGCTGCTCGTGGTGCACTTGCAATTTGAATTTACCTAACTTGCCATCTGCAAAAAATGGCGCAGCTATTTCTTGCCGGATAAATTCTTTTGTTCGGCAATCGTTTTCTTATGTTTGTGGCTTGTTCTGTAAAAACGGATGTGGATTCGTTCAGTGGTCATAAGACCCTCTTTAATAACGGGGTCGATGGTGGAAATGAATGCTTCGATCTTTTCTGGTGTATCTACCAGTTCAATTATGACTGGCAGATCATGAGACAACCGCAGTATTTTTGACGTATGCATGCGGCTATTTGCTCCGAATCCTTGCATCCCTCGTAAAACCGTAGCTCCTGCCATACCGGTCTCAAGAGCATTTTTTACGATCCATTCATACAAAGGAAGTCCTTGATGCCTGTCTGATTCACCGATGAAAATTCTCAGTAGTATTCCGTCTTTTGGAATCATATTTTACCTCAAAATATTCTCGAACAGTTATATCCGAGGAAGAGCGCTCCAAAACCAAGTAACAAATGCACGAAAACATTAACGAAAGCTAAGAAAAGCTCTTTGTCGCGCAGTAGAGCCATGGTTTCATAGCCGAAGGCTGAAAAAGTGGTAAACCCTCCAAGAAGTCCCAAGAACAAGAACAGTCGAGTGTTATGGTTGAGGGCCTGAAAATGGTCAGCCCAGCCTCCTAGTCGACCAATGACAAAACAACCGGTGATGTTGACTATGGCAGTGCCTACAGGGAACGAATCCGTCCTGAATATATGATGCATCCATCCTGATGCCAAATAGCGAAGTACGCTTCCGATGAATCCCCCAAAGCCAACCAACATGATATTCTGAAATGTCTGCATTGTTCTCCTCTATTAAGTAGCCGGCTGGATGCCAAGGCAAACAACTATTATTTCTTGCCCAAAATCTCCATTATCTTTTCTGACAGCTGTTTTATCATGAATGGTTTCTGAATAAAACCATTGCAGCCTCGTTTCAATATCTCGGCAGCCTCACCTTCTATGCTGTAGCCACTTGAAAGCAAGACCTTTATATCCGGGTCAATCTTTTTCAGCCGGTCATAGGTCTTACCGCCACCCATATCGGGCATAACCATGTCTAATACTATTATGTCTATCTCAGCTTTCCTCTTTTTGTAAACCTTGACAGCATCTTTTCCGTCCTTAGCCGTTAGCACACGGTAACCTACGGTCTCCAGCAAATCCTTGCCTACTTCCAGGATGACTTCTTCATCGTCCACCAGCAAAACGGTCCCGGTCCCTTTAATGACACGTTCGGATGTTTTTATAACCTTTCGGGCCTTTTTTTTCGATGCTAAAAGATAAATACTGAACGTAGTCCCCTTACGCCTCTTTGACTCAACATCAATATATCCACCGTGGCTCTTGATTATACCGTAAACAGAAGCCAAACCCAGACCCGTGCCTCGCCCCCTCTCCTTGGTGGTAAAGAATGGATCAAATATAAGATCCAGAGTCTTTTTGTTCATGCCCGTGCCTGTGTCGGTTACTGTCAGCAGGACATAATCTCCCGGCATCGGATCATCATATAGCTTCTTCCGCATATCGTCGTGGGTGACATTTGAGGTCTTAAGAATAAGCTCCCCGCCGCCCGACATGGCATCTGCGGCGTTTACAAACAGATTCAAAAGCACCTGCTCAATTTGACCGGGGTCTGCCTCTATGGCAAAAAGGTCATGTGCCAGTTCTCGTTTGATCGAAATATTCTTCCTTGTTCTAACAAAGGTGTCAGAGGTCTCTTGTATCAGGTCATTAAGGTTAATAGGCTTGAGCTCGTACTTGCCCTTCCTTGCATATCCGAGCAGATGCGAGGTAAGCTTGGCTCCGCTTTGAACCAGTTTTTCAATGGTCTTCAAGCGCCCATAATGCCGTTGTGTGGGCTTCATACCCATGAGCATTAAGGATGCGTTGCCCTGGATACCCGTGAGAAGGTTGTTAAAGTCGTGGGCAATGCCGCCTGCCAAAGTGCCGATGGCTTCTAATCTCTGGGCTTGTTGGAACTTTGCTTCAAGCTCCTTTTTTTCTTTCTCGGCTCGCTTGCGGTCACTAATGTCATAAACCGAACAAAGAATCCCCACAGCTTCCCCCGTTTCATCAAGAACCGGGGTCTTGGCGACCCGTAACCATTTCTTGTCCTCAATTCCGACAACTTCTTCATCTTGAACCTGTGGTTTCCTCGTCTCCATTATCTTACAATCGTCGCGGCGGTATATTTCAGCCTCGGCATGTGGGAAGAGATCGAAGTCCGTCTTTCCAATTATCTCCTCCTCCTTTTTGCCCATAAATTGGCAGAAAGCCGGGTTTACAGCCTTGTAGACAGAACCGCGGTCCTTCAGGGCGAGTAAGTCAGGCGTGGCGGCAAGAATTGTCTTGAACAGATGCTGTTGTTCCCGCAACGCCTCCTCAGCCCGCTTGCGCTCTTCTATTTCCTGCTTTAGTTGCTTATTTACTCTTGACAGTTCAGCAGTGCGCTCCTCAACTCGTTGTTCCAGTTCGTCGTGGACTTTTTGCACAGCCTCTTTTGCGAGATAAAGGTTGCGTGATTTATCTTCGATCAATCTTTCGAGGATATTAACCTTTTGTTCTGCTCGCCTTAATTTTTTTTCAAGAATTTCCTGTTTCGTAAACAAGATCAGTTATCCTCAGACTTAGGGGTAAATGTGAGATCAAATTCGCACATATCTTCTCCATTTAACATGCAGCGGGTCTGCCTGTACTGGATTGGGGTATTATAGTAGTCTCCAATACCCTCAATCAATCCTTCCATAAATTTACATAATTTGCGTTCTGATCGGTATTCCATAATAAGTCGGTCAGAATCAGGTTCTCTAAAAACAAAACCAGGTGGCTTTGCATCTTCCCAAAGTTTTTTTATTTCAAGATGGATGATACTGTCAGCGGCTTTTAGGAAATCCCTGGGGTGTTTATAGGGTGTAACAAAATCCGGAAATTTTTCTGCCATTATTGGAAAACAAAACCTGCCAAATTTTCGCAGAAGCTCAGGCAAAGCAACACCCGACTTTTCCACCCCCTTTGACACAATGGCCATCAAATCTGAGTCTGGATAACCCTCGGGTCCCACAAAAGGTCCTTTGGTCTCAAGGCTGCACTCATTTAGGATTTCCTCATATACCTTATCACCCCAGTTTTCCGATATAAATTGTTCCAGCAAATTAAAAATAATTCCTTTCATTTTTACACTCCCTTGTGTGTTAATGGGGACGTCTCCATACCTACTATCATTATCCTTTGAGATAGTCTTTTTCCTTGTCGCGGATAGTGTCCACAATTCCGCCTCGCTTCAAATGGTTGCTGGGATCGGAATCCTGCGCTTTCAGAATCTGCTTCAGATAGTTCTTCTGTTTCTCGATTGCCTCATGGTACAGATTTGCGTTGATGTTCCACCGCCTGGCAAAGTGTGAAATCATAAACCGGTCTGTCCCATCAAGCACCGTTTTAAGACGTTGAGTTGAAAAATCGTAAAACCCGACCGTCTTCCGGAGAAGATCTATATGGCTTTCGTATCCACCTATTCCGGCTTCCCTGAACTCATAGTAGAGAAATAGGAGCTTCTCCAGGTATGTCCGGTCGGCCATTTGTGCCAAAAGATCTGCCGCACCCAGCATCTTGCCGAGCAGTTCGATCCTGGCGGAAGGAAATGCGATGATGGTGGAAATATCCACGGTAACATCGGTACAGAAAATCATGGCCCGGCCCGCGGTGACTTCCTCATTGGACAGCCCTGATTCTGCTCCATAGCGCTCAAAAAAATCCATGCTTAGCTGAACGTGGTTAGTGGTGTACTTGGCGCCAGTGCCTTCCCTGTCGTGCTCTTCCTGTATATATCCCGCATCGTGGAAAAGCGCCGCGACCAGGCCAAGCACAATTTGACGATCGGTAAAGTCCTCGCCATCTACCACCGCGCCGTGAATAAGCCGAGCCATCGCAAGGAAGGTGTCGGTTGTATGGCGAAGATCGTGGTACTCGGTGTTGCAGGCACGATACCCTGGATAATCTCCCATATAAAGGTTGACTGTGGATTTGAACGCTGCATCAACTGGAGCGGCGTCGAAACCAGGAGAAATCAGGTTGAGAATGATTTGCACCTCGTCCAGTACGGCTTCCGGAGAATCCATACGTACATAGTCGGAGAGTTTTTTGTTTTTCATTATTCTACCACACCTTATATGACGCTACATTAAAATGATTTCAATATCAATATGTTCCTATGGTCCGACCCCCTTGGACCATTTTGAAGTGTGTCAGCGTTAATTTATAAATCTTTTAAATCTAATTTTGAAAAAACCTTATTATCTAAAAGATCCCATGTTGTATCTTGATTAGATTTTACAGCTTCCTGGAATTTATACCAGTTGGTTTCTTTATACTTTCCTGGTTTTCTCCATGTGTAAATATCAGTTAAAGGGTCCCACCTGGTCAGAAATGAATCAGACTTATCTCTTAATCCTCTGACTTTTTCATTTATTGCTTCTTCAAACCATGCATATTCATCATATTTGGGCAATTCATATCCAAGCATATTTTGACTGAGTTCTATATATCGCTCAATACGTACCATTTTATTTGAGTTTGACTGATCAACCTCTCCAATTGCAGATCGAAGTCTTTTGATCAACCGCATTCGATCTGTGTTTAATGTTTTGACAGAACATTTTTTATCAACATAAAGACGATATTTTTTAAAAAGATTTCCTGCTGATTCCATAAACCGTTCTTTGTTGTCTATTCTTGCGTTCTTATCGACAAGTCGTTTATCCTTCCATACAAGTGCAGGCCAGTCAGGATTGTGTCCCGCATCAGCATGCCCGATATTCGGAGTTATTTTCTCAAGAACCCCTGACATAGAATTAAATTCATTATAATAACCAATAAAATTTTGATGAGCCCATGTATCAACATAAGAATGGGTAGCAATTCCTATTATATAAATATTTTTGCTCTTAAGCGCGCTATCTATAACATGATTCGCGTTTTTACTATCAGGCGTTGTATTCAGCCAGTGTAGAACTCCATCTCTACGAAAGGCACCCTTATAAAGAGGTTCCCCAGGTATAAAATGAAATAATGGATAAATCCGAAACAATTTTGCTTTTGGTTTCAGAATATTCATGGTCTGGCTTATGTAGTTTCTATAATATTGAACCTTATCTTTATGAATCTCATAGATTATGTCATTGTCATCTACATATTGAGATGAATAAGCAATAGCAAATGCGTCATCCTTACCAAACCCTGCTTTTCCAGCAATAAGGAAAGTCATATAATAATGAAATTCAATGTCCATGATATTCTCCTTTTATTTGTTTGATGTCACGACCTCACTTCCTTTTGATTTTAATCTCTGTTTTATTTTTAAAACTATCGCTGCTTTTAAGTGCTTTTTTATTATCTGATATGAGTTTCCGCTCAATTTTTTTAACATCGTCTTCAGGCGGTAATTTTTCAGGCACAATACCACGGGAAATAAGTGTGTCCCTTACCGTTTCGTTATTAATTACATGTTCATTAGATATCGCTTTTTCTGTATTCATTTTTTTATCTTTTGCATTAAAGATGGTGATTTCTGTGGCAAAGTCTTTTGCTTTTAATAAAATGGTGGGCATAAAGTCAGCCAATGGCTTGTTTTTAATGTTCCATTTATTTTTCATCTGCTGGGTGGTGTTATTAAAAAGGGCTTTATCGCCCTTACTGCGAATAAGGGCAAAATTTTGATTGCCGCCAGTTTGTTCAAAAATGATTTTTGAAAGTTCTTTTTCAGTGCCGGCTAATTTATGCCTTGCTTGTACTCTTTCATATTCTAAAAGCCGTTGTTCAATTAATTCGGCTTTTCGTGTTTGTATGGCAAAGTAAGTTTGAGCAAAAGCAATTTTCTCTTTCTTGCTGTCGCCATTTTGGGCAATAAGATAGCAGGCATAGCGGGTAAGCATGATGTCATCTATCTCTTTTTGTGCACCTTTGGGCATTTCTATCGTTTTGTTGACCTCAACAAAATGATTAGGAATGTTGCTTCCTGAAGTTTCGCAGGCGGTTTTTGCTTTTAATAGCACTTTTTGAAAGTTACGCCATTCCGAGTAGTCCAGCAAATGCTGTAACTCTCTTGCTAACCAAAATTCCACCCCATCATCAGTTGTATGTGCGCAAGATTCAAAATTATCTGTCAAGGATTGTATGATTTCAACTTTCATCTTTTGATAGCCCCTTTAATACTTTTCAGTTGCTTCTGTCTTCCCTCTTCCTTAAGATGCGACCCCACACACCTCCTTTTTTGCTACAATTAATAATCCCTTAACCTGATTTCCTGACTGCTTCCTGATATCTGCTTTGGTTTCCTCTATTAATTGTAATCCATGACGCCTCAGGCAATCTTGAATATATGTCCGTGAGTGTGCATAGCGACCGCTGGGAAAGAGCCGGTACTCCATGCTGTTGTCTTCCAGTCTTTCCACTGAAAATGCAATGATCCCTCCGTAAACAAGATATAAAGATGCGGACCTGATGATCGTATCCAGATTCCCGAAATATACAAAGACGTCAGAGCTATATATCAGATCAAATTTTTGGGGAAAGCCCCAGCTTTGAAGTATGTCAAAAACCTCGAGCCGGTTGTAGATTTTCTTCTCCGCGGCCTTTTCGAGCATCTTTGACGATACATCGACGCCTATCAGTCTTTTCGCAAACGGCCGATAGAGTTGAGCGCCCAGACCGGTACCACAGCCAAGGTCCAGAACATTCATTTCTTCAGTCAGATATGGGCGCACAAGGTCAAACAGGAGTTCAGGGGTCTTGTATTCCAGGTCTTTAACCAGGATC
>JAUVHU010000108.1 GCA_030593145.1 Desulfobacteraceae bacterium | reverse complement strand
AAGGGTCCTTTTTTTATCCATTACTTCCCCCCCTAAAGCAGCTACAGCATCGGGTGAAGTCAGTTTTGCAATGCCTTCATTCAGGGCAGTCCAACCACCTGCAGCATCCAGAGCGATGAAACCGATTGCGACTATACCGCCCGCAAGCAGGAGACACTGCACTGTATCAACGTAAGCCACAGCCCTCAGTCCGCCTGATGCAACGTAGATAAAAACAACGGCCGACAACATCCACATACCTACCTCAACACCAAGCATGCCGTCAGTAAGGACGTTAAACAAAAACCCGGATGCCCTCAACTGTACTCCAAGATAAGGAACTGAAAAGACAAGGGCAACAACAACGGTCAATATCCTGATAGCATCTGATTTGAAATAATCAGAAAACATCTCACCGGGGGTTATATATCCAAAACGTTTGCCGAGCATCCATTGTCTTTTAAGAAATAGAACCCCTGTAAATGGAATCGTGATGGCGTAAAATGATGCGTATGCATATTGAAAACCGTCACGATAAAGCAGTCCAGGATGTCCCATGAATGTCCATCCTGAAAAAGACGTTGCCGTAGCAGCAAGAACAAAGACCCAGATAGGGATCGAACGGCCTGCAATAAAATAATCACTCGCGCTCTTTGCCATTCTTGCGCCCTTAATACCCATTGCAATACAATATGTCCAGTAAGCCGCGACAAATAAACATAACCAAATAACTTTAGATTCCATTAGTTTACCCCCTTTTTGTTAGCCTGAAACCTTTTTCTGAATTTCATCAACAATTGCAGGATTGGCCAGCGTAGATACGTCGCCTACATCCTTTTTATTTGAGATAGCTCCAAGGACCCTGCGCATGATCTTGCCTGAGCGTGTTTTAGGCATATCAGATACGAGCCAGACCTTTCTTGGCCTTGCTATTTTGCCGATTGTGTCACAAATCTTTGCTGAAATTTTCGCAGCCAGTTCATCGGTTGGCTCATATCCCGGCTTTAAAGAGATATACAGATCAGGAACAACTCCCTTGATGGGATCAGAAACCGGAACAACTGCCGCCTCTGCCACGCCCATAGCCGTAAGAGCTGCTGATTCAATTTCTTTTGTTCCAAGCCTGTGGCCTGAAACATTGATTACATCGTCAATCCTGCCGAGTATCCTGAAATATCCGTCTTCGGATTCCATGGCGGCATCACCTGTGAGATACGGCCAATCACGCCAATCCTTGCTGTTTTTGTCCTTACAATATCTCGCATAATAGGTATCGACATATCGTTCTCTATTACCCCAGATTGTCTGAAATGCGCCAGGCCACGGGTTTTTTATGCATATATTGCCGGCCATACCCTCTCCTGTCTTGATTTCATTTCCTTCCTCATCATAAATTATAGGATGGATACCTGGAACACCGGGGCCGGCGCTGCCCGGCTTCATCGGTTTTATGGCAGGCACGGTACTGCACAGAAAACCACCGGTTTCTGTTTGCCACCAGGTGTCGACAATAACAGCCTCACCCTTTCCAACTACTTTTTGATACCACCGCCAGACTTCCGGCTCTATCGGCTCTCCAACTGTGGTCATATGTTTAAAGTGATAGTTGTATTTTGCCGGCTCATCAGGACCGATTTTTCTCAAAGCTCGTATAACTGTTGGCGCGGTATGGAATATATTAACATCAAGCTCTTCCGCTATCTTCCATGCTCGACCGGCATCAGGATAGGTAGGAACACCTTCATAAATAACGGTTGAAGCACACAGAGATAAAGGGCCGTAAACAATATATGAATGACCGGTAATCCATCCGATGTCAGCCATGCACCAGTAAACGTCTTCAGGATGAATATCCTGAATATACTTTGATGTGCCTGCCACATAAGAAAGATAGCCGCCTGTGCTGTGCTCACACCCTTTTGGTTTTCCTGTCGTACCGCTTGTATACATGAGAAACAGAGGAGCTTCAGCCGGCATGGCCACAGGCTCAACCCTTTTTCTTCGATAATCCTTAAGCAGATCATTTATAAAATAATCACGGCCATCAATCATCGGTGTCGGAGTGGAGTTTTTCCCAGGATAACGCTGCCATACCAGAACCTTATCAACGGTCTGCCCCGCCTTTTTGGCCAGATCAACGGCAATATCAGCATTTTGCTTGTGATCAATGAGTTTGCCGCTTCTATAATATCCATCAATGGTAATTAGTACTCTGCTTTTTGCATCTTCAATCCTGTCGGCGCATGCTTTACCGCTGAACCCTCCAAACACTTCACAGTGAATAACGCCAAGTCTGGCACATGCCAGCATAGTTATTGGAAGTTCAGCAGTCATCGGCAGATGAAGCGTCACAGTATCACCAGCCTTTAATCCGGCAAAATCTTGAAGAAGCGCTGCCATTTCGTTAACCTGAACATAAAGTTCCTGGTATGTAATATGCTGAACCCGCTCATTTTCAGGCTCCGGAACAAAATGGATTGCGGTTTTGTTTTTATTCTTCTCAAGATGTCTGTCAACACAGTTGTAACAGGCATTTATCCTTCCTCCAACAAACCACTTCCAGCATGGCGCGTCGCTTGTATCGAGAATAGTATCCCAGCTCTTATCCCAGTGTAAAAGATCAGCGTATTCCGAAAAACATTCAGGAAAATTATTTAGACTAAACCTGTCATAGATGCTCTCATCAGTGATGTTTGCCTGTGCAATGAATTTTTCAGAAGGATAAACATATTTCTCTTCCTGCCAATGAACAGCTATTTGTGCTTCGGATGTTTCTACAACTTCTTTGTCGGCCATATAACCTCCTCCAACCTCAAATACCAATTGTTATTATGTTACCGTACCTAAAAAGAAACCCTTGAAAAACAGCATTCAAGGGTTATAATTTCCAACAATTATGTGCAATTGTCTACTTTTTTATTCCCTTGCAAAATATTTCAAATGGTATTTCAAAAGTTAATTTAAGATTATTTTTACCCTCATTCATTATCCTTTTACTTTCTCTCCATAAAACAAGACCTGAAAATAACGACCATAGTGCATTTGCAAGAACTAAAGGCTTTTCATCAATAAAAACATCTTTATTTATCCCCTCTTCAAATATTGAAGCCATTGCATCAAGGGAACTGTTAAGCAATTCTGTAATGTCCTTAATAAGCTCAGACGATAAATTTTTAAGGGTTTCACTCGATTGAAGACGGAACATATTAATCAGTATTAAAGGATCAAATTCATAAACATCATACATGGCTTCTTTCAATGCATCCAACCTTTGTTCCGGCTCTAATCCCTTTTCACTGCTGACATGTTTTAACCTGATATTCAGATATTGAAGTATTCTTAGAGAAAGAGAGGCGCATAGCTCATCTTTATTCTTGAAATAAAGATAAAGAGTACCGGGGCTCAGTTCTGCTTCACTGGCAATATCCTCCATTGTTGCTTTGTTAAACCCCTTGAAAGAAAAGACCTTTTTTGCCGCAATCATTATCTGCTGACGCCGTCTTTCCTTTTCCCGTTCTTTTCTTTCCTGTATTCCCATAATTCCCTGAATCAAATTTATTTGTTAAAAACCCTTATAATTGTTATCTACTGTTTAGTCAAGAAAATATTCGTTTTTTGCGTGCTTATCATTATCCTGAATCCTGAAATTTAATTGTCTGTCTGCGGAGTAATGGTATTATAAAACTCACTTTTTTGAGTTTGTAAATTTCTGATTGTCAGAATTCAGGTAGTAAAAATTTTATCAAGTAAACGCCTTTGACGGATACTATTTATAGTTTCCAGGCTGTCTTGAAGCTCTTTTGGATTATTAAAGGATAACTTTAAGTTATAAGTGGTGCCTTCAAAATTATTGGGCGGAACCAGTTTAACATTGTTCCCAAGCTTCAGCTCTTTAATGTTTTGTTTAAACTTTTTATCAGCGGTTGTTATTTCAGGATAACGACGCTGTTTTAAATAAAACCTTATTTTTTGGCTCTTTTGTGATCGATCAAGATTATTATCATTTAGAATTTCCAGAAAATCGTTTTCATGTAAGACTTCCATAATTGAGACATCATCACGAATGGATATTTCTTTAATCAGAGTTATTATTTCCCTCTGTTTATTCAAGCTTAATTTAAGATCATCAAAAAGATTCGCAAAAACAATACTCACATCGCGGTTAA
>JAUVHU010000020.1 GCA_030593145.1 Desulfobacteraceae bacterium | reverse complement strand
CAGAGGCCTGGGCAAGAAAAACAGCTTTGGCTGCCTTTGAAAAACTCTTCAGGTCAACTACCTTGCAGAAGATTTCCATCTGGCGAAGGTCGAAATCTATAGACGGATTCTTAATTGATTTCTGTCTCATTGAATTTTTTTCCTTTATGAAAAGCGCCGATAAAACTTTAGCGCAAAAATTGATATAAGTCTCAGTCCGAAATGGTTTGATATAGTCAAATTTGGTTTGATAAATCAATAAAAATTTTAATAACGGGGCATGGCGCAAAAAACCTGTTCGATTCGGGGGGTTCGATTCGACAGGTTTTTTTATGGCCACAAGCTAACTTTCAGCCTAAAAATTATTAATCAGTAATTCCTTTCCTGTTTTACATTTCCCGACGCTGACAGTATATTTCAGGCTGACGGGTTTTATGTTGAACGACTTAAATATCGGACGGATCTCCGGGTGATCGTTAATGCTAAGTATGAATTTAGCTTTAACTCCGGATAATATCTCAGCCATTTTCTGATAATCCTCCAGCTCCAGATTGTGTTGATAATATGGTAATTTGTAATATGGCGGATCAAGATAAAAGAATGTTTCATCCCGATCATAGCGCTGTATAAATTCCTGCCAGGACAGATTCTCAACAACCACTGTGGCCAAACGGAGATGAACTTCTGAAAGTTCCTCCTCCATGCGGAGAAGATTGATTCGTGGCCGTCTCGTTGGAGCGGTACCGAATGTCCTATTTTTCACACGACCGCCGAATGTATGCCGCTGCAGGTAATAATATCTTGCTGCCTTCTGGATGTCGGTAAGTCCACCGGCTTTCTGCTGTCGCTTCCAGTCAAAAAACCATTCTCTTGACGATAAAAGCCACTTAAACTGCTTTAAAAACTCCTCTAAATGATGCTGCAGCACTCTGTAAAAGGCAATCAGATCGCTGTCAAGGTCATTGATGGCCTCATACTTTGAAGGCTCTTTTCTAAAGAATACCCATCCAGCACCGGCAAAAACCTCACAGTAAGCACGATGCTCGGGAATCATTTTAATAATTGTTTCAGATAGTTTTGATTTACCACCTATATAGCTTAACGGGCTGTTCATAGTGTTTCTCCTTTGCTTATCCTAACATCTATGTTATAAGCCCCTTGCTCGGGTCCGAGCAGGGAGGCCGTCTGTTTTAGATGTTTGGTTGGGCTATGAACAGCCATTCGCTCTGGAGAAGTTCCAGCTTTTCCAGAGCGGCCTCTCTTTTAGATTGCCACTGGTGGCGATCTCGCACTTAACTATCTCTATCGCTGTTGCGGGTACAATCTCCACTCCTTCTTCGATCACTGCTTGGGCAGTTTCTGTGCAATATATCTGTGTTACGTTTTTGGTATTTCCAATTTAACGGCCTCTCTCTGCGCTTGTAAAATAACCGCTGATTCCGGCCTTGCTTCTATGATCTGTTCCCAAAGAGCAACCGTTATTTCCTCTATGGTAGGATATTTAGCCCGTCGTAAATCTTCATAAGTAGGAACTGGTTTGTTGGCCTCCAAGATTGCTTGATATTCAACATCAGTTACATATTTAACCTCGATATTAGCTTCAATATATCCGGCATTAAGAGCATTTTGGAGAAGTGTTTTAAGGCGCATAGCCTCAAGAGCTTCACACTCTGCGATATATTCCTCATAATCCGCGAAAGTTTTGTCGAAGAATGATGGATTGTCGATAGGAAGTTGTTCAACTTCCCCACCACCTTGAGATTCAATTAATTTCCCTGTCAATTTATCTATACATACTCTCATTGTTCACCCCTTATCTTAAATATAAAATTGAAAAAGAAATTAATGCTGTGGGTGTGCCGACTTTTGTCCACAATACTGTCAATCCATCAGCATCAGCCGAAGTAATAGTAAAACGTTGGTGATTAGTTGAAGTACCCACATTAAATACCCATGTAGAAATGTCATAGAACCAATTACTCGCTGTATAATTAGCCATGCCAGCATATGATGTAAAATCAGAAAATGCGATACATGGGTTTACGTTTCCAGCCAGTCGACCAAATATAAGTACAGCACCAGGTTTAAAACCAGCACCAGTATACGCAACACTACCAGAAGCTAATGTTGAATCTCTGGTGTAGTGTACTACACTCATTCCTTTCGCCCATTCAGGAGCCGCTCCCGCAGCATTCATAAACATTTTAAGATTGGCTGCACCTTTGGTGAGGCGGGCAAGAACACTTGCTGCTCTATAATACATATCGCCGTCAGCATCTGATCCAACAGTAAGTTTTTCGTGTGTACCATCTGCGTTGTGATCGACAATGGCATTAGCGTGTAAAGTTTTTGCGGGTCTGTTCGCCACGTCATCCAGGGTTGGATGATTTTCTGCCACTACTTTTTCGGAGTCTTGTATCCAGCTTGGTGTTCCCATGTTTTATGTCTCCTATGCCACGCTGTAGGCATGCTGCCAGGTGATTCTGAACGCATCGTTGGCCTCTTTAGTGTACACTCCAAACGTTATTCTGGTCAGCAGTGTACCGTCTGCGGCGGCGTTTAGTATTCCGGCTTCTGTGATTGCTCCGGTTCCGTCACCGGCGGCCCAGTCTCCAATATATGTTACTGAGTTGGCGGCTTGCACTTTGGATGTCAGGGTATTCCTGTCAAGCTCGGTTTCCAGAGCTGTATCGCCCACGGCGGCGGCTGTTGTGCCTGTGCCTATGGCCATGTGTGACATGGCGGCTTCATCCTGTTCACTCATCTGGTCGGCTATGTGATTGAGACCGGCTGTAACGACCAGGTTTTCTATAACTTTCATCTTCTTGAGCTTGCCGTCCGGGCCGAATAGTTCAATTTTTACCTTGCCGGTAATTTTTATTTTTTCTCTGATCATATTAATACCCCATAATCTGTTCCGTATTTGATTGAGCCGTCGTGGTTATAGGTGCCGTCATATCTGAAATCATTTTTCCAGACCTGTTCGGAGATCTCTACGCCTTCCGCGGCAACCTTTTCTATGCTTTTTGCAATCACTTCGGTGACGGACACCCCATCCGAAAGCCCCTTTGTAACGCCTTTCACGACAATCTCTGATATGGCCACCTGGTCTGTCAGATTCTTGTTGACGTACTTTTCAACCACTTCCGTTATGTTGATTATTTCTTCCGGGGACTCACTGTAAGAGTGATATGACACGCCCTTATCTATCAGCTCGAAGGTTATGGTTTTGCCGTCAAAACTTGTTACCTTTGTCAGTAATTGAACAATCCTGTCCTGGAACGGCGCTTGCTGGTTGTCATACATCGCGGAATGATTCAGCAGTACAAAATCGCCCTTTTCAAAATGCAGATTTTGCAGAGTGTTTTCGTCGAACCGGATCATCCACACAGGGTTTTTAAGCCGGTCAACAATAATCGCCTGTATTGCCGCTATCGTAGTCGCATCCCTGCACCATTTAAAATCAAAAGCCTTGATCTTTTCGCCGTGGACGTTCTGGCTCAACTGATCTTTCGTGGAGCTGCCATCGTCTCCCTCTTCGTATTTATTCAGCCGGTAATTATAGCCGTACTGCACCTCAGCCTGATTGCAGATATTCTTTTCATCCCGGGCGGCTGTCAGGTTTTTAATGTTCCGCTCTAAGTGCTCTCCTTTCCAGTCAAACACCTGGTCGATTTTATTCATCATGACGATTATTTTGTCTTGATGATTTTTCCACCATTCGCCCTGGAAAGAATAGAGTATTTCAGACAGCGTGGCCCCGATTGATCTATCGCCAGTTATAAGACCCGCGGCTTTATAGCCGATGCATACATCCTTTGCTTTCTGCAGGGCAAATGCGTCGAAATCCGCCGAGGCCCCGCTGGCCAGATTGACAACAAAATCCTCCAGGATCTCAATAGGGTTTTCGATAAGCGTGGCGCCGTCATTTTTTCCCTTGCAGCGTATTGAAATCGGTTCGCTGGTTGCCTGATCACCCGTAAAATTAATGATCGCAACATGCCTGCCGTTTTCGTCTGTATGATCATCGACAATGGTATATCCCGCGGGATCGATTGTTGCGCCGTCCTTATCATACACAGTAAATGCGTTTCCGTTTCCGGCGCTCAAGATGGTGTGATCAGCAATGAGATAGTAGAAATTAACCGTATCTATACAGGGACAATTCAAGAGCCCCTTATTGCCGCCCTTGATGTCTCCGAATACGGCAGGCAGATAATCGGTCGGCGTGCGAGGGTTGGTATATCGCCACGCCCGGCCAAGCTTATATATGTTTTGAAGATTAATGCTCATACTTTATATTGCCCTTATGTTCAGGGCTAACTTTTTGTCTGTTAAAGAGATTTTCGAAACCTTGCCTGTGATTTGCTCCAGGAACTCATCACGGGATATATCCTTGAAACCGATTAACAACTCTACCACTGCCGAGATCATGTTTTCCCTGCCCAGGATTTTTGAAAAGTATTTATCGGCGTTATTTAAAATGATTTGTATGGTTGAAATCTCCTGTGTCTTCTGGCTCAGTGTTAAATCACCGGCATCCGGTGTCAATGTTTCGCGCAGATTGCCCCAGCTCAAGACCCTGCCGCCATAATCCAGCACATCCTCAAAGCCATCCCCGTAGGTCTGGTCGCCGTTATAAGTATATGCGCCGTCATGCAACACGGACAGGATATCGAGACGGATATTACCCGGGGGCATACGATCCGAAAAAATCCGCAACCCTGCTGAGTTGGTTATCCGGCATACTACAACTTCGGGTTTTCTGTCGATTTGACTTCTGTGAAACGCAAGTGACTTTTTATACATTTGATTTCACGGCCTCCAACAGTTTAAAGGCAATGTCATATTGATCTAAAAATCTATTTTTCCGGGTGAAATTTAGACCCAGATGGACCAGGAAAAAGTTATTTGGTTCATCACTCACAATATTAAAAAAGACCGGCGATACTGTTCCTGCAGCCTCGTTTTTTACTGCCTTAAACATAGACAGAAGGGAATCGATATCGGTTTTTGGAATATAGTTGAAAGCAAGCTGAAAACCTTCCTGCAGGTAGTCCAGAGATATCTTGTCAGCCCCGGCCCTGCTTTTTTGAGATGTCTCAAACGCGGCTGTAATCTGATCCCAGTCGTAATTGTGATTTTTAGACAGCTCAAGATAATCGCCGAGATAGAGTTCTCCAATTTCGATATAACCATCGGAATTGGATTGATCAGATATTTGCAGCCGCCAGTATTGATATGTCTGATCGAGGTAGTAGCCTATTTTTTCGGTGTTCCAGGCAACCACCTGGGAATATGCAGGCGCGCCCCATGCATCGCTTGTATTGCCCATCAGTGTGATAACGGCTGCTGATGACAGGTTGTGATCCAGAATTGCAAGGGCTTTTATGTTTTTTGCGGAAGCAAAGGTGAGCGTGATTGTATTCGGATCATCGAGGGACCGGGAGCGATATACAAAGTCCCTGTCAAGATCGAAAATCTTTTGTTTGCCATAATTGTTTTTGCAGATCCATGACCATTTATCACCCAGCTCAAAGTCATCTCCGGTACCGGTTGCGAATTGCACCGTCACGCCGTTAGACATCAAATATGCGCCGGTTTGGGTGGTAACGCCTGTTTCGCTCCAGGTCTGGCCATCGTCATCAAACCATTTAAAAGTAGCCTGGCCAACCTCTTTGCCTGCGGCAACACTGTCTATTTCGGCCACATATCCCTTATCTTCGCTGGCCGAATAAAGCCCGCCGTTCTGGACGGTTGCAGAGCCTAACTGTTCCGCATAGATCCCGCCGATCACGCCGTAAAATGACGATGACACGGCAATCTGCGATGCCGCTGTTATTTCGTTTTCATATAGGAATCTGCACTTGCTCATATTTCGTTACTCGTTTCTGATCTCTGATATCTGACTTCTGACTTCTGTCTCTTAATGTCTCAATTCTTCAAGATTGCGGAGTTCTGTCCTGACTTTCCTGGTTAATTTCTCAACAAACTGATCGTCAAATACGTGGTTATCGCCCTCGATACTTACCAGCGGGCCGTTGATGTGTATTGTAGTTCCTGATCCACCGCCTTCCATCTTCACAGGTACTTTTCCGCCTTTGAGTGGTATAACTGCTTCCTCGCCGTGCATGGTCGGGCCGGGATAGCCGGATTCGGGACCGGAAAAGATTCCTCCATAACGAGCCAAAGTGCCGCCAAAGCCTTCGCTTGTATTGCTGCTTCTACTCATGCCGGTTTGGGATTGATTCCCAAAGCCGCTACTACTGCCACCAGAGCCAGAACGCCTACCATAGCTGGGATTATTAATAGCCATCATTCCATATTTTGATGCCATATCCGCATCAAATCCAGACCAGTCCAGGCTTTGCATTGCTGCATTTACGTTTTGGTTGGGATTATAAGGAGCATTTTCCCCATATATCATAGAGTATAATTGCTTGGCGTCCTGAGTTGCCATATATCCTTTTACTCCAGCATTAAGAAAAGTACCTATAACCCCCAGCGGATTAACCTGCATACCCACTCCAGTTAAAACATTCAGAGCGGATCGAATAGAAAATCCTTTTACGGCAGATGCAAACGCCGCGTTTATCGCTGTATCTGTGTACACATCCCGAAACGATCCAGGGATAGTGGACACGGCTTCCGGCGTCATCGGTTCACCGAGACCTATATTCCCATTGTTAGATGCGCTTACCCGTACTTTTTCAGCCATATCAGCAGGTAACACCATTTCACCAGGATGCAGCATTGCCATGTGTTGCTTTTTGATTTCCCAAGATCCTGCAGCCCACCAACCCATTGTCCCACCAAGCCAGTCCAACCCAGCGGCGGCGGCCTTTGCTCCTTTATCCAGTGCTGTTTCGGTTACGATTTTCGCCATGTGGTCAGTAGTGGATCTGAGCATTGACTTCCACATAGCGTCCCAGTCAAATTTAACCTGGTCCATATTGCCGGTCATAACATTAAAGAAATTATCAGATAGCTGCTTTTCCATTTCAGCAGCTCCGGCGCCAATCGCATCGTACATTATTCTATTGGCGTCGATTGCCTCTTTTTGATAATCCTTCCATCGCACGGACATACGGTCGAGGACTGTCCCGTGCTTTCGCGCCCAGTCATCATGCAGCTTTTCTTTTTCACCGGTCAACCATCGATCTAACAGCATCACACCATCGGCATATTTTGAGTCTTGCTTGCCCAGGCTTTTGAGATGATCTTTGTAATTAGTATATCGCTTTGCGAGGAGTTTCAGGCTGTAAGTATAATCGTCAAGATTGAGTTTTTGCACGTCGTCATAAAGCCGTTCGTATATTTTCGTTGATTCTTTAGCAGCCTTGACGGAATCTTTCGCAATTTTTTGAGCTGCTTTTTCTTTTTTTACGGCGGCATTAGCGGCTTGCAAGGCGGTTTCCTTATATCCCAGGGCCTCTGCCATCATAACGTCGATGATTTTATTATGCGCTGCGAGTTCTTTTTCTTTTTCTTTCTGCACCTTCATTATTGATGTCACAAAGCCTTCAGATTCGTCTGTATTGGCCCTCACTTTAATTGCCAGTTCCCGCAAGGATGCCGTGGCGTTATCGGAAAAAAACGGTATCTTATCCAAACCAGCCGCGACGGAAACAAGAAAATCGGCAAACGCCTCTTCTATCACATCGATTCCGCCACTCCAGGCGCCCTCTATGCCTGCGACCATTGTTTTAAAGGCATATTCCAGGTCAATCCAGCCTCTTGTTAATTGATCAACGAGCGAGATGCCGGACACCTGAATAAAATCAAAGCCGGTATGTATGGCGCTAATCATTTTGGGAGCAATATCTATTAAAAGCTGCATGGAGCTTGCTACCATCGGCGCGATCTCTTCGCCGAAAGCGATCATTATGTTTTTTACTGACGCGTCATAGGTTGATTCGATTCCCTCCATAGACTTTTCCCAGTCACTGAAGGCTTTATCTGCAAGGCCTGTCTTTTCCGCCATATCATCAATCCGCTGATTATACCCGGCCATGTCGTTACCAAGCAAAGCCAGCATCCCGCCGACAGCCTCGGCGCTGCCCATCAGTTTTGTCAGCTCAGCGGCATTGCCACCGGTGGCATCCGATATCAGCTTCAGGACGCCCTCAAAACCTATGTCTTTAATTGCCTTCTGGGCTCCGCCATATCCATCAAGCAGGGCTATCATGGCCTCAGACGGCGCCATAAGCGATGTCAAGATGGCCTTGTACTGCGTTGCGGCGTTTTCTGTTCTACCGGCCAGCAGAGTAACCTGGGCAAATGAAGCGCCGAGTTCATCCTGGGTAATGCCCAAAGCGGCAGATTTACCGGCAAGTTCGCCGATATAAGGGATCAGTTCTTTGACGGTTGTTTTGCCCGATGCTTCGATCTGGAAGAGGAGGTCTGCGGATTCACTCGCGCCCTTGATTTTATCTCCATAAGCCTCCATTAATGCTGTGATGCCCATGACGGTATCAGCGGATTCGATATGCGCGGCCTTGGCGGCTTTAACGGATTCTATCAGTGTGTCCATTTTGGCCACCGGATCGGCAACACCGGCGGAAACGACATTGTAATATGCTTTTGTCAGCTCAGTCGCATCGCCGTATTTAGGGCCGATTGAACCGATCTTACTTTTGATGGACTCAAAAGATTCATCGGTGATCTTCCCCATATCCGTCACTGCGGTATCGTAATTTTTAAACTCTTCGGTCGAAGCATCCGCAAATTGTTTAATAGCATAAGCCACGGCTGCAACGGCCGCAACACCCGCGGCGGCATAAGCCTGCGAGTGCGCTTTCATGTGTCTCATCGATTTTTCCCAGGCACGCTCCATTTTGCCAGCCTGTGCAGCCCCGACCTTGGAGTGGGTTTTCACCTTGCCGAGAGCTTTTTCAGCGTTGCCGCCGAACTGCTTCATTACGACAGAACCTTTATCGTCAACAATGAGCTCTATTTTTAAGGCTTTAGACATATTATTTCTTTTTTCGAGATTTTATAATAATGCTTTGCCATATTGAGACCAGAATAAGACAACGCCGCCGGATCTCCTGTCGCTGGGTTTCCGGCACTTCGTGGGCGTTCAAAACAAAATCAATAGCAGAAAAATTAAAACCCTGGCCGTTCCACAAACCAGCCATCATTTTCTCAAACAAAAACCACAGGCTCTTGTTCTCATGCATCAGCTTGCACACTTCGCCGCGCGGGCATTTATCGATCTTGTCAATCCCGGGGCATTCGGCCAAAAAACCTTTTTTTTGCAGCTTCCGGCAGGCGGAGCATCTCGTTTTTGGCCCAGGGGACAAAACCCACTCAGCGAAGTCGATCAGTTTTTTACTTCCGCTTCCTCTTTATGCGCGCGATTGAGCGCCTTTCCGATAACAAAATCGCTCATCTTTTCGTCATTCACTTTACCCAGGGCAAAATCAAATATCTTTTTTTTCACCTCTGCGGTGCAAGGCAAGGGCTTTCCGTCTGCGCCCATGACATCCCAGGACTCAAGCGACTCATTAAAAATCCGGAAATTATTCTCACCTGTGAGGATAAGAACGCCGTCCTTCACCCCTGCGTCTGATTTGGATAACGGAAACGGTTTGATGCCTAACATTGCATCGCCGAATTTATATTTCTGAGCTTCATAACTGACAGTCTTGATATCTATTTTCATATAAAATTACTCCTTCCTTTTTTCTTCTGTTTTTTTTAACCGTGAACTGTGAACCGTTTTTTTTACGTTATCGCTATCTGCCACTCATCATCACCGGTATCGGCTGCAAGCAGGGCTTTGATATCTAATGTTGACTGCCCGTCTCGCTCTGCTAATCCAACTCCCTGGTACTGTACTTTCGGGGCTGTAATGGCGATGGTGTTCCCGGCCACAGATCCGATTGTGGTAGTAAACGCCATCTGGGCTCCGGATCTCCAGTTGCCCATAAAATCCTCTGTGGCGACCAGGACGTTTTCCGGGTCCAGCGTCAGGGTCGATTCTTTGCCTGTAATCACAGCGCTCACGTGTCCTGATGCGCTATTAGCATCTTTGCGCAATGCAATTGCGTTGCCGGTAACAATTTCTACTTTCGACAGTATCGCGGCGTATGCGTCAATCGTGAGTGACGCGTCTGTGAAAATAGGAGGCACAACAGCACTTAAAGATGTACCGGACAATAAAGCCCCGTCTAACTCGGAAAAATCCGCACCGGTAAACTCAAATGAGAAAATAGGAGGCTTGCCATCTTCGAGCGCCAGCTTGCATGTGCCTCTCGCGCCCCAGAGCTTGTAAATTTTCCCATCGAGATACATGGCCAGCGTCACGCTCGGTATTGAGTCAGACGCGGGTGTATAGGTCGCTGAGGTAACAGCGACAAGTGTCTCGTCTATTCCGCAAGCCTGAAGGACATCCGAAAAATGAACAGGGTCACCGGCGGCGGCAGTCCCGACAAGCTCTACATCAAAAGACATTTTCGCCGATCTTGCACCTGGTACGCTCGGATATGGCGACAACACACTACGCACGGGATTGCGCGCGTGCATCTCAATTTCCGGAGTAAAGCTTGGATTGAACGCAAGGAATACATCCGCAGCTTCCAGTGTTTCCGCGGTGCCTTCAGACGCTTCTATTTCAGCGACTATTTGACATTTTTTTACTAACATTTTTTACCTCCTTTTTGGAGTTTGGTGTTTCGCAAACGCCCGCATCTATGAGATTCTTTGCAATCTTGTCCGGCAAATCAATCTCATCGCCCGGCGCGTAAACCTTCCGTCGGAACGTCACGGACTTGGATTTGACAATTATTTTCATGATCTGAACTCCTTGTTTGTTATGTTGATGGATAAAGCAGCGCCTGGGCTGTTTCGTATTCGGCAGCATATACGGATATTCCGCTGCCGAACCAGACCGGCATTTGCCTGATCAGGCTGAACGGATATATTTCGAGCGAGAGCTGCTTGCCAAAAAGCAGGTCACGGATATCGTCTAATATTGCATATGTGCCGGGGTTCTGAGTCCCGCCGCGCCTGGCTTCATCTTCAGCTCTCAAACTTTTGTCACACACAAACAGATGATATGTTATTTTTTCGATTTTGCGGGCCCCATGCTCGGCATAAGTTGAACCGCCATAAACCACGTATATGGCAGGGAAAAGAGCAACCAGACGCTTTATGTCGCCCTCCTCAAGCTCACCCTGGTAAGACTTGATAGTGCGCACTCCCTGGGATACTTTCAGCCCGTCAACGGCTGTAATGATTGCATCTTCGATCTGTTCGATAGTGTACATTTAAAATCCTGCCATTTTTGACCTGGAGAATATCCGGTCATTGCTATCAATATCCACACCGCCGGAGGTGTTTACCGGCGCTGGAGTTGCAGCGCCAAGACCGATCTTTCCCGCCGATACTTTTTCCAGAAAACGGACTGCTTCTTTGTAACGATCTTGCCGAACATCTGGGGCGGAATCCCCGCGCCTGGAATAGAGATTGTAGATCGCAATATCGACACTGATACGGCGAATCATTGCCGGTACGGGAGTTAATGGCACTGTATATCGATCTTGACAATATGCATCTACAACAGCGTCTGCGTCCGCAATAGCCCTGGTGATAACGGAATCATCCACAACCCCGGCCGCGTCATCATCAGAGAGACCGATCAGCTCATCTTCCGATATTTGTTCTTGAAGATCTGCAAGAGCGCAATAAGACATTGATTAATCCTCCTCCGGAGGCTCGGCTGTGTTTGTTTTCACAAGATCGATCAATACAGGCTTTGTTGCATTGTTGGCGTATGGAACCTCAAGCTTATTAAGCAGCTCTTTCAGCTTGGCTATTGTCATGTCTTCAGGTGCCACCGTCTTTGCTATTGCATGCTCGACGTGCAGCATCGGCTCTGCTTCCAGGACGGCAATCTCTTTCTCGCTGAATTTATCATCAGGATATTCGACAGGCTCTTTTGGATGCGCAACGCCGCAACGCCGGAAATCGGGCCTTTTACTTGTAATAATAATCATATCGCAACTCCTTGGATACTGTTGGTTTTAAAAGGCTATCAGGTTATTAGCAGCCTAATAGCCTTTTTTATTTAACTCTTACCTTTTATATTTTTGCTTATGCCGCGCCTGTACTTCCATACGACAACTGCCACAGGCCATAACCACCGGCTGCCCTTGCCTCTGAACCGAATTTGAATTTCTTCCTCATGAAGACATCTTCGGTATCCGGATTTACCTGCTGTACGAAAACCGGAGCTTTTCTTTCCTGGTAAACGAACGGCTTAAGCGGCCTGTTTGTTACGTGCAACATCCACTTTGTTGAAGATGTAAGGCGCGGGTTTACCAATACCTCGGCAGTGCCAAAATACGGGTTCGGCTTATCATCTTCCAGCTTCGGATTTTTACAAATCATATTTGCGGTTGCTTCGAGAGCCGGAGGCACTTCAAGCAGATTCGGGATCAGGCCGAGAGGCCTGCCGTCATCATCTTTGAAGTTCATAATCGCCAAGCGGGCAGCTCCATAACTTGCGGTTATCAGTGTTTTGGTTGCCGCTGAAAGAGCTGCTGTGCCCTTATTGCTCACGCTTGCCCCTGCCACTGAATGATCAGTATCGTAAAAATACTGGCCGTCATAGCAAAGGTTCGTGAAGGCATCATTTTTAAGCTCTGCGTCAATTTCGTCGGGAAGCTGCTTGGAGGAAAATCCGGCCTCCTTTGCCATCGGTGCATAAATGCCGAGATTATCATCCTCGATATCGTTACGATCAACCTCCACTGTAGCCTCGTAATCGTCGTTGATTACTGTGTAAGTGAACGCTTTCAGCACTTTAACGGTCTTTGAGCCGAGCCATTTGATCATCTTGGGGAATCTTGACAGCCAGGTATAATCATTCTGGCTTGATCCGGAAGGAACTTTCATCGTGGTTTTCTCCCACACACTGGGAGCGGCCTCAAATGCTTTATTGAACGTGGTTTTCAGTGTGATGAAAACCGCTGTAAGATTAGCCTTGTTTACTAACATGATATTTTCTCCTTTTTTCGTTACTGGTTACTTTTAGCTCTACACTCTACGCTCTAAGCTCTATGCTCTAAACGGTTGAAAGTGTACATCCATCATTGCTGGCCACTCGCCATACAAGGGCGCTGGCCACCTGCACAGCCGTCAAAACTATTGTGTCCCCTGCATCATCCATCGTGATCGTATTGTTGCCGGTCTGGTTAATAGCTGCCGCAACGGTGATCACACAGTCCCCGCCATCAACATCCATACTGATCGATATTGTAATACCTGCCAGACCTGGAATAGCGAGCGTTCTGGTCTCTGCCCCTGTCGTGGTGATGGGCACAGATGCGGATCTGGTTACCGGTATTGCAGCGGCGTCTCCTGGGTCAGCGATTGCCACCGGAGCTTTAGGATAAAGCTCCTGCATCCCCGCTTCCATTTCTGTTTCATCCGTAAACGCGCCCGCATCAGCCATACTGATTGCGCTTGCCGCATGTGCAGCGCTGGCATCGGCAATATGAGTTGCCACATCAGCCTGTCGGATGGCAGGTTCTATGTCAATCCAGGCGTGAGTTGTGTCGATGTATCCTGCTATAATTCCGCAAAAGATATTATTCGACACGTTCGCTGTAAGATCAACGGTCTGATCATCCACCAGGAACACGTTATCTCCGACGTTTGCGATTGTGATAGCTGTGCCCATGACGCATTTGACAAGTCCGCGGCGCCTCAGCACGACATCCAGATCACCATTTGAGCCGGATGAATTATCCTTTTGCTCCATCGCAATTCCCTGGAAAATCAAGCCTGCTGTGTCTGAGCCTTCGAGGGTGTAACCGGCGGCATTGACACACGACAATGCCCCGCCAAATATCTTCTCGCTGGCCGCGACGGAAAAGTCTTTTTCCACGCCGTCCTGTACTTCTATCTGTTTATCTTCACTTAATACCGTCATATCGTTTCACTCCCTCTATGATTGTTGATTTATGATTGCTGGTTGGCCTCTGCCTGCCGGATCTACCCGTATTTCTTGATATCCTCGGCTGAAACATCCATCATTTTTGCGACCGTTTGGGTCGCTTCATCCAGAACGTTTGCGTCAACTTCATCTTTGTGGCTGGGCAGCTTATGGAGCGGCATCACCACAGGAGCCTTTGTCACAAAAACCTCGAAACCTTTGAGGTCACGCCCTGCGTATTCGCTTGCCCAGGGTATTTGATCCGGCGTGATCTTGCCGGTGGCCAGAGCTTTTGCCACGATCTCATCCGCATCTCTTTTTTGCAGACGCGCCTGGAGCTTGTCGAATTCGTCTTTTGACACCACGCCTTTCTCTGATTGTTTCAGGGCGTGAATCGATGCAACGACAACCGACGTATCATCACCGTCCTTCAGATCGAGAGCGGCCAGCACATCCTTTGCGATAACCTCTTTTTCTTTTATAACCGGCTCTTTATCCAACAGGACAACAACTGCCTCCATGACTTTTTCTTCACTGGCATCCTCTGCCAGGCCGAGCTTTGCGATTATCTTTTTCAAAAAATCCATATCCTTTTCCTCCTGTAAGTTTGCCCCAAGCTTTGCCAGGAGCGGGTGTAAATGATTAATCTTAGGCGTATTAGTGAGCGCCACAGAATGTACGTCAACTACGCGTTTGTTAGATTTGCTGACAAAAAATACCGGGGAAAAATAACGGTATTCATTCTTTGCAATGTATTCTGCGGCCTCCTCAGTCCAATCTATCTTAGCCATAAAGCCGATCTTGTCATCATATCGCAGTTCTTTCAGCCATCCGGATGCAGGCGCCTTCACGTCCTTTAGCGTTTGATGCTCGTAATCAAACACAACATCGTTGCCCCGCCGCGAAACATTCTTCGCAACGATGTCGTATGCCTGACGGTCAACAAGGAACTTTCCTTCACCTTCAATTTCATTCCAGCCTTCCTTGAACAGAAGTATCCATTCAGGAGCCTGGCCGTCTTTTGCTTCTATGTTTGCGATTATAATCCATGCGCCCTTCATGCGTTCCCTCCCGTAATAAAATCATTCAGCGCCGCCCTGATCTCTGTCCAGTCTTCATTCTGGATCATCAGAAACGGTCTGGCCGGAATATCTCCCCAGGGTAATTTCATCTTTCGAGTATGCGCTTTTACTTTTGTTCCCTTGCGAAGATGCGCTTTGATGTTTGCTGTTACCATACCGAAGCTGCCTTTTTTTGCGCCAAACTGATGGACGGCGCCATAAACTTTATTTGTGCCAATCGTTACGCTTTTTTTACCGGCTTTATAATTAATGCTGGCTGCCAGGCCGCCTGCTAATCCCCGTGCCATTAAAATCTTTGCGCCTTTTCCCCTGCGTTTTTCAGTCGTTTCTGAATGTTTGTCCCATTTGCCGGGCCGCCCTGACTTCTCAAAATTCCGAACAATCGATGTCCGAATAGTACTGCCGATTATCTTCATGGCAGGTGTCAGGTCACCAAGGTTTTTCTGTATCCTGCCGACAAGCTCTTTTACTTCCCTGTCATCTATCTTTACGGTTATAGCGGCTCCGCTCATCCCCTAAACCCCGATTTTCCTACATTATAATCCCAGCCAGGGTCGATCCCTTTTGGAATCATGTGAATTTTTCCAGAGTCTTTATCGAGCCACTCGTAACGTTCGATCTTCGGAGCTCTGGTTTGCACCGGATGCGGGCCTTTGGCCTCTTCTTTTGTAATCCTCTCTACCTCACGGGCAGAATGATTTACCACTCCGCACTTTCAGCCCCAGCCGTTAGGAGGATAATGGCTATCCCACCACGGATCATCTGCTGGTAGTATTATATTTGCCCATTTTTGATGAGTTGCCCTGGGATTAGCAGAGCTGGACCCAACATATCTTAAATATGGCCTGGCCTTGAGCACCACAGGGTCCATCATCTGTTGATAATTCCCGACGGCAAGGGCTGTGCTCAAATTCGTATTGAAGATTACCGCTGTTCTCCATGCCTTGCCGCCTTTGTATTTCCAGCCGGTTCTTTCGATTATGCCGTCAAAATCTTTTCTGAATGCCGTCAGAGTCGTGCCATCTGCGATACCTTTGTCCACCGCTGTCCGAAGGTCCTGGATTAAACCCTCCTTCATAGCACCGGCCACCACGAATGACCTGGCGTGCATGGCCTTCCAGATATCCTTCCATGTTCTGGTGGGCATATTGATCTTGCCCCGAAAAAAAGCAATTGCCTCATCAAAGGGCAGATTGATATATTCAGCGCTCGGCGGCATCGAACCTCCCGGACAATTCAGCAAGCGCAAGAGCCCGCTGGATAAAATCACCCATTGACGATTCATCCATATCGTCAGACAGATCAATCAAGCCGTTTCTGAATTCCTCCAGGGACTCAACAGTGGCAAGAAGCTCTTCAATCGGCTTCATCATCGCGTCAGGCTCAAATTCCCGTAAAGTTTTCTCTCCAAGGCTGTTCAGGGTGCCTGCGGGAGACAAATCCTCTGTGCGAGGCTCTGCTTTAGCGACGACTGCTGTATTCTTCGCCGCCACCGACACTGCCGGAGCCTGTAAAACTGTTTCTCCTTTTTTCGGAATGGGCACTCCAAACCGTTCACTCACGTGTTCGGCTCCCACAGGCTGGCCCATTTCGACCAGGTTTTTATACACTTCTGAAAGATGTTTGAGATCCTCCGGAGCTTTCCATTCAGGCTCGTATTTAGGCACCAGAGTGTCCCATCCGAAATTAAACCCCACGATGGGCCGGATAAGTTGATGCCTGACAGTTCCGGCGATACTTCGAGAGTCCGCTTTCAGCAAGTCGAGGCGAACTCCTTCATGAGTTTTCGCGGCGGCATAACTGCCTTTATCGCCAACCTCGGCGGATAATGTCTGGCCAAGGATCGCCTTGGAATTTTCCCTGTTGGCAAAATTGCCCAGGGCCTGATAAAGCTCACCAGTGGCTTTACCCTTGACGGATTCGACAAAGTCGATCTCAGTGTCTTTTGAAATGATCCCTGCGGCATCAGAACCCAGGCTTTGGATAGCGGCAACAAGTGCGTCCTTGTCGTCTTTGCTTGCGCCGTTGGCATATTTTCCAAGACGCAGCGGCATGCCGTAAACCTCACAGAATGCCACCCAGTCCTTGATGGCGTAGTTTTTGAATAAATACATCCAGGCGCATACCCGATAGATTCCTGACCGGGTGGGATGGCCGGATTTTCCACCATACCTGTGAAACAATACTTTCCATGCCGGAATCTCCGCGCCCATCATATCTTCATCTGAAATTAACAACGGGTATCTGCGCAAAATGCCGCTGCCGTCTGTGAAAAGAAACCGGCGCTGTTCTAAAAATTCCAGTTTTGAGGGAAGCGCCTGGCCTTCCGAAACGTCCCAGTCAATTTCCAGTGCCGAGAAACCCTTGCCGACCGCGTCCTGCATACTTACCAATACGTCTCCATAATCGGTCATGTCGTCAAAATATTTTCTTACAAAATCGGCGACCTTGACATCCCGCGCATCCTCTGAGGCCGGTTTGATCGAAAACGGAACGTCCAGAATAACGTTCTGACGTTTGCCTTTTTCACCCAGGATATGCGCGTCTTTTTCTTCTATCTGATCAAATAATTCTGCCTGCCGACGAACATCACCCGCATCGGCTTCTTTCATAACTGACGCAAGCGTTTGCGGCGTCAGCCCGTCAGCAACATATTCCCGCCACGAATCCAGCAGCGGAGCCGCGGCCAGAGTTCTTTGTTCCGGTTTTTTCTCTTGCCGAATAGGCCTGCTAAATTGATCATATAACTGCATTACCAGGCTCCTTTCTTTTGAAACCGGCGTTTTTGAGTTGATTCGTATTCGATAGGCCCGCCGCCCTCCTGCCCGGTAGCAAACCAGGACAGGGCGCCTGCTATCCCTGAATCACCGTGGCGCTGTTTTTTGTCTTTGCTTTTCGTTTTTTTATCCGGCAGTTTTGCTATACCCTTGATAATCTTGAATGCCCTGTGATCTTCGATAATGTCAGCATCTTTTGAGAGTAGTATCGATCTATCCTCAAAAGCCGACTTGTATTTTGGCATGTTTTCCCGGTACCATTTATCCGAAAGCATCACTTCGGCAATTCGGCTGGCTCCGTATTTCTGCATGGCGCGCTCTGCCAGATATTGCCCGTTTCCCCTGGCATCTAATGCGCCGAATGAAAACCTGGGCAGCCTGTCCACAATGTAAAAAAGTATTTGTTCCTGCTGCTGAAACGGTATATTTCTCAGCTCCAATACAAAGAGAGCCTTGAAGTTTGCGCTTTGCTGTTCAGCGAGAGGTATGATTACGGAAAGATCTCCGGTTCGCCCGAAATCCTCTCCAAAATAATGTCGGCGTTTTTCGTCAAGACCTGTCAAAAGAGGTTTTAAATTTTCTTCGCACCAAGCCTCTACCTCTGAACGTCTTAAGCCGTCTGCGATTTCCGCAAATGCCCTGGTCTGCTCATACCGGATTACAGGGATATCGGAACTGAGGCAGGTCTCTATCAATGCCCGTGTCAAATAAATACCGCTGCCCTGGCTCGGAATGACAAAGAGTTCTTCATCAGCATCATCACCGTAAAAGTCGATAACATCCTGCCGCCATTTAGTCTGAGCGTCAGGACTCCACTCTCTACCCAAAACTTTACAAATACGCTGATACAAACCGGCTTCAAGGGCTTCGTCAAAATCTACCCTGTGAATGCTGTACGGTTTTTTCCCGGCCCTGACATCCTGAATGAGTGAATTGAATTCGTTTGCGTCGCCGTTGTGCGTCGAAATAATGCGCACTTGGCCGCCCCAGATCAGTAACGCCATAGCCGCTTTTATCAGCCCTGCAAGGTCTTCATGAAATGCGGCTTCATCAAGAATTACGCGGCCCTGTTTTCCACGAAGATTTGTAGGACGGCTGGATAACGCCGTAATTTTGTGTCCGGATGCAAACTTGATTTTGAAAGTAAGAATGTCTTTGTTCTCATCATTAAAGACCTCCTCTTCCATCTCTGAGGCCGCCATTGAGTAATGACGCGCCCAGTTGCCGCAGTCGGATATAAATTCAAGGGCCATGTCTTTGTTGTAACCGATATACCAAACATCATCGCCTGATTCGGATGCAGCGTATAGGGCGCTGTCAGCAGCCTCAGCCCATGAAATGCCGACGCGCCTTGACTTTTCAATAATCTTGACATCGGCAGTATCCTCTATCCATCGCTTTTGATATGAAAGAAGGATGCCGCCTTCAGTGTCTTTTAGTTTTTTAAAGTCGGCTGTTGGGTTCAATTTGATACCCCAAGAATCTTATTTTGTATATCCTGCGCAAGCTCATCCGATAGGCCATTAGCAGGCTCTTTCTCTTTTGTTTCAACCTGGTATTTTGCTTTCATCTTCTCAATCAATATCAGAGCTTTTTCCATCTCCTGTACTGTCTTGAGGCTTACTGAGCCTGTCTGTGACAGCATTGCATTCAGCTTGTTTTCAACTGCGGTTTGTAATGCTGTGACTGCATCTTCCGGAGTTTTTATTACTATGCCAGGACCGGGATCGCCGCCGTCTGCTTCCCCTGCCTTTTTCCGGTCTTCTATTTTTTGCTTGATGTCGAGTATGGTTTTAAGGATCGAATTATAACCATAGACTGCCTGGTTATCGACTTTGCCGACCTCCAGGCTGTCAAAATATTCTTCATATTTGGTTTTTTGTTTTAAAAGCGGGGCAAGGATAGCGCTGTTTGACCCCGCATCCTGCATGTTTTTTTCTTCTACTTCGGCTCTTGCGGCTCTTCCCTCCCAGTCGTATTTTGTTTTCCATTCATGGAGGCTTTGCCTGGATATCACATACCCGTGTTCCCCGTTCATCTTGCGGTGACACTCTGACAGGTTCTGACCACATTCGCGCCAGATTTTGTATGCCAGTTCCCTGGTTTCTACGGGCACATGTCCCATTAGAGTTCTACCCCCACGCCCCTGTCTTCAACCCTGCCGTCTAAGACATCCAGGCCGTTTGCCGTGATCGCGACCAGAACAATGTCAAAGCCCTTTCTTGTCTCCAGAGTAATGTATCCGCGCTCTTTCAGGTATGCCAGATATGCTGCCATGTCGCCTTCGGTCATGGGATAGCCCATATTCGATAGCGTCTGGCGCAGGATCAGCGTGTCCAGAGGGTTCGGGTAATCAGGAGATAACGCTTCTAAGATCAGCTTTCTGACTCGGTTGTGTTTTATCACTTTTATGTCCATAGCTTTTTAACCTCGATACTTCCTCTACCAGGGTTTTGAGTTCTTTACCTACCACCTGGAGGCCCAGGAGTATTTCTTTGTGTTCGTTATGGTCTCTGCCGATAAAATCCTGCACGGAATCCGTCATGGAGCTCATGCTCTGTGCTTGTTCGCCCATAGCTTTGGCTATCTCGCGCTGTGAGCTGATAAAGGGCACGCCGAATTTACCCAGAAGTTTATATGCAAAAAATATTACAATGCTGGCAATAAATGCCGTGCCGCCCAGATCGAGCAGAGATTTGATAAGTTCAAGCTGAGCCAGCGTCATTATTTACCTCCAGGAATAAGCGCCTGGTTTTTGTCAGCGCTGCCTTTTGAGGAGCCGAAAAAATAATCATAGATACCGCTGTACTTAGCCCCTACGACTCCGATAAGGTTGCCAACCATTAAGGCAATCTCAGGGCTCATTTCAGGCAGGCCCCAGTGGATAATGTAGATTATCAGGCCGAGATATCCGATAACTCCGAGCCATGCCAGCAGATAGAGATTTATGTCTTTTTTTCCCGTTATCTTTGAGATTTCGACTTCTCTACTGCGAGCACTATTGATGTCCTCAAGCCTGGTTTCTAACTCTTTGATATCCAGCTCACGCATTTTGACCAGAAAATCACTGTCAGCGATCTTGGCTTTCAGTGCAAATTCAGGATCAGAATTAATCAGTCTGTTGATTCTTTCCGGAGTGGTTTCTTCTTGGGTCAGCCCGAACGCACCGGCAAGCGCCTTGACGGCCATGCCGCCTGCAGCTCCGCCAGGACCAAGCAGCGCCCCGCCGATGGATGGCGCAAACGAAAGTAATTTTTGACCAATACCTTTCCATTCCATGATGTTACTCTCCTCGATATTGTTTAATTCTTTGTCTTCTGAAAATTACGATACGCAGTTATTGCGGGCTGCACCATCATTCTTAGCAGCCCTGGGTCGATATTCGGACATGTCTTTTTAGAGAACTCGCAATGCCCGTGAATGTCCTGTGCCTCCAGCCCGAAATCGCCTAACATCAACAATAGGTTCGGGAGAGATTCCAAAAGCTGTTTGCCGGTAAAATGCCGCTTGCCGATCAGACATATCCCGATTGACCTGCGATTGTGTCCCCGGCAATGAGCGCCAACGGTAGTGAGACCCCGGCCTTTTTGTATTTCCCCGTCCATTTTCGGATCATACTTATTGCCATGCCTTATTACGCCGTTCGTAATAACATAATGATATCCAACGCCATCCCATCCGCGCTCTTTGTGCCATTTGTCTATCAGATCGACATCTCCAAAATCCGAAGCCGAACAATGGATTATAATTTCGTTAATATCTTTTAATTTGCGCTTCATTTTGATTCCTTCACTGATTTAAAAAGTAAAGTTATTCGTATAAGTACGATGCGAATATTTAAGAACTATGCAGGAGGGAAGTCAACCCGCCGACGGCACGTCTGACAACGTCTGACAACGATTGACACAGTTTATTTTCAAATAACGCAAAAAAACAAAAAAAAGCCCCTGCAGATTACTCTGCAAGGACTTTTTTTGTGCTATTCGATTATTTTTCCGGCGAGTTTTTTTATTGATTAATCGGCGATCTGGAGGAATATTTTCACACTATCCGAAAATATGCGCATTGCCCCGCCGACCATAACACTCTTGATTTTATCGTCTTTAATCAAGCGATATATACTGCTTTTAGACACACGCAAAACCTGAGCAACCTCATCCGGCCTCAACAAAACCTTATCTTTTAATATTTTGCTATCCATTTGCACTCCCGGGATGTCTCTTGTTATGATTTTTCTTTCGGATCGCCTGCATTTCTTCCAGGGAAATCCGCTCCGGCTCTTTCTGACCCCTGATATGCCGAGGCCTCTCTTCCTGATTCTTCTTTACTTCTTTCTTCCGGTCTATATCATCCGCGATCTCATACGCAACGGCCCGCAAATACCCGTGACTTTTAAGTGGCAACCGTCTCGGCGGGCACTCAATCACCCGTTCCATCGCCATGCCCCACGCATTTGCGCTGTTCGGCCTTGCAACCTTTTTATCCCACTGTATGTGCGACATCGTCGTTAGCTCTTTCAACTCCGAAAGCAGCCGCAAAACCTTTTTCCAGGTCAGAGATCTACCCGCAGGCCGGAATAAAGCCAGATAAGCAAAACATCGGCTGGAAACCGAATGAGGCATCTCACAAGCCAGCAGCAAGCACTGCCTCGCAACCGGATCATTCTGCCAGGCATCCGCACTATGCACCGCCCCGCAAGAAGGACAGATTAATTTCATCATGCCCCACTCATAGTTTCTCTTGTGATAGATTCATTAAGCAAATATATCAGCTGCATTGTATGTCCACCAACATCCCGCCTTAATGCCAAATACGGCTTGACGACTTCATGTAAAACATTGCTTATATCGCTGTCTCTTTCTTTGAAACAAATGTCGATAAAAGCTATTAGGTTCTGGCTCTGCAACTTTTCGTCGTGTATGAAATTATATACCATTTCAAAGCATTTTTTTTGTTGATCATTCATCGTTATCCTCCAAGCTTTTTGATACGAGACTTTAATGCCTGAATCATAGTTACTCTTTTGCTATACTGAGTTTCATGCTGCAGACAGGCATCTAATACAGACAAACTTTTTTCATTATTAATATCAACCAGATCAACAGAGGTGCCACAAAGACGCTTCACACGCCGCATCAACTCTTTACCTTTGACCTTTTTCATAGACCTCCTGACAATCAATGCACCGCTCGCATCCCGGCGCTGCCTTTCTGCGCGCCGCCGGAATAATTTCCTCGCAATCAATGCATTCTATTGTTTCGTTTATGTCGGTATTGTTAATCCTATAGCTGTCAATACCTGCCTTCAACAGCCATCCTTCACTCCGCTGTGCGCAATCCGCTACGTCCATTAGTCGCTTCGCTCCGGTTCAAGGTTCAGGGTTGTTGGGCTGAATTTAATCAGCAACCCGTAAAAAGGCAATCCGTGTGTTTTACGAAAAAAGTCCAGAAAATCAGCAAGCAAATCAAATCCGTCATCTTTTGCCAGCTCAATTTCCTGGGGAGCATCTAAAAAATCAACTCCGACGACAATAGAACTATTTTCTTCAATAGTTATCTGCTCAACACTCTTGCAAATTGCCTCGCCAAGTTTACGGCAATATTTGGTTCTCATGCCAGTATATAAATATAATGTTTGTCCTGGCCGCGGATTACGGCCATCTTTACGCAATGCTCTAATTGTTTGATGTTTTGTCCCAGATTTAACTTTTTCCGCAAATTGTTTTTTAAAATTTATAGCTGGCATTTGTCCACCTTCAGCCTAATTTTTATCCCTCAATATATCGCCTGATACCGACGTCCGTATAATCCAGATCCCGCCATCCAGGGCCGTGTTGTTTTTCCATCTGCCGCTCAAACATTTTCTTGAGTCCCTCTATTACTTGCCATGCCTGCTGGGCGGTCTTTATACGATCAATCGAAAACTTTTTTGCAACCCAGCGAGTCAAACCATCTTTGACACGCCATTCAATCATGCTCGCAAGGACTCCGATCTTCTTTTTCTGAGCAGGAGACGCCATCCTTGTTACATTGCCGGGCAGTTTCTTTTTTTTATTCGATGCTGGACGTTGGCCGTTCCATGTTCGACGTTCATCTTTTTTCTTTGACGGGAAGTTTGTCCATCCCCACGACCTGTACAGTTTTATAAGCACGGTGCCCTGGGCGCAGGTCAGTTGCGTACAGCTCGTTACCTTGAACCGCTTTTCCAGCATCTCATAATATTCATCATCACTCTGATGCCTGCGCTGCACGGTCTTAATGCACCTGATCTGCTCGTTTGTAATCAGTTTTTCCATTTATCCAACCTTGTAGGGTAGAACATTTTGCAACTCCAGCTTAACACCGCCGTCATTCCTGAATTTTGACCATTCTGCGTGATGGGTTGGGCAGTAATGCAGTCCTGGGCCAATTTCTGTAGCATGATGTCCACATAGCGGCCTATCGCAGGTCTTGCCGTTACCAACAGGAAAATCACAAAGATAGTCAGCCACATCGCCACATTCGCGGCAATGTTCTCCGAGTCGCCCGCAAATAAAGCCAGTGTGTTTACGCTCTGAGTTGTATTGTTTATAACAAGGCATATTATCTCTGATCTCTGACTTTTCACACTCCAAGCGACGCAACCAGCCTGGACAACTCACCCGCCTTTTCCTTCATTGCCGCTACTTCCGTCTTATCCAAAAGCACACTCCCGTACTTCTTGCTGAGCTTTTTCAGGCCGGATGAAAACCTTTCCGGATCTTCCAGCATGCGTCCAAGAAACGAATCCACAACTGCTATTGCCGCCGGATCGCCTGACATATCCGTCGAGTCAAGTATCCCGATATCGACAGCCAGATTCTCAAACTCAAAAGTGACCTGCTGCATTATACCAACAAGAGCGGCCTTTTTGCCGCGAGACGCTTTGAACAGGGCGGTCATGCCGCGTTTTCTGAATGACTCGTAAAAATCAGCGGCTTCCTCTTTACTTTCCGCTATCCAGTACCCGCCGCCGATACCTGCCTTTGAAAGAATTGAAATATTGTCATGCATCATGACCAGGTGATTGTGCAAGTGACGCACCGTGCGTTTCAGCAGACCAAGCTTTCTTGGGTTATATTTTAAGTACCATTTAATTTTGCTCTTGACAGTCCAATCCCGCCAGGGAACTATGTTTTGTATGGCAAAATCAAACCTTACGGCCAACTCATTAGCCCCGATCTTGTTTTCTGCGCCCACATGGTCAACCCAGAGCAGCCCTAAAAAACTGTTCTCCATATGTGTCAGCGTCCTGTTGTGATGTCCGGTCTTTGAATCAATCCCAAGATCTTCAAGTTTCATAGTGCCTTCCTCCCATATGCCTCATGAAATTCCTTAATCTTACATTCTTTAGTGTCAACAACCAGCGGCTCGTAACCTATAAGTGTTTTGAGACGATCAGTCTCACGATCCGCGCTCGTTTTCAGCCGAAACCTGCCGAGATTGATAATTTGTTTCCCATCAATCCGCAGTAAAAGTGCATATCGAAACCACGGAATCCATTCCAGATTTGGAACAATTTTATGTTTCATATTTATTCCTTCCCGATCTCTGACCTCTGACCTCTGTCCCTATTGCCCTCCGCCCGCCAAAAATTTAAACAAATACGCCTGGATATTGGCCGTAATGCATTCCGAAACAACCATCATTTTTCGCGCCTCTTCCAGATTCAGCCCGCCATCCATAGCATCACACCCACGTTCAAGATCCCGTACCAGCTCCCTGATCGTCTCAACGTTAGTCATTATATTTTCCCCTTTTTCGTGCTTTCGCTCTTTCGTGTTTTCGTGATTATCTTTTCTATCCCCATCGTGCCCACCGAGGCCGATCCCCGGTGGACACTGGAGGCCGCCGTAATTACCGCCACGGTCGCGGGCGGCGATGAAAAACAGACTACACACTCATAACAACATCTTCGGTAACTCTTTCCTCACCCATCTCCGCCGCAAGATTCATGGCCCTGGATGCAAAATTATTGACTGTAAGCGGGTGTGCTTTGCTTACATTGCGCCTGCCGACTTTGTCTGACAGCCTGCGCTCCATTGCGGAGTACGCATCAGCAGTGAAGATGTCTTCCGGTTTTTTGTTTATCCTGACGAATTTATGTATGAGGTAGCGGGGCAAATCTTTGCCGAGACCGCCTATCTCCGCGCATGTGACTCTGCGTGTAACCTCGCGCATTTCAGGATGACGGGTTTCATCCAGGAGGAACTTCAGCTCGGTCTGGCCTATAAGCACAATGCCGATCAGCCTGGAAAACCCGTCTTCAAGTTCGTATATCTGTTTTAAGGCCTTCATTGCTTTGACATTCAATAAGTGCGCCTCTTCAATGATCAATGCTTGTTTCATGCCTGATATGGCGCGGTTCCTTAGCAGTTTTAAAGCCTGTCTCGTTTTGGGCTCCAGACTCCGCTTTGGTTTTTCATCCGATACATCCATAATAATAGCGTCAATCAGCGATGCCGGTGTTATGCGTGTTTTGTCGATAATAATAGGATAGATCACCTTAATGCCGTCATTCACCAGCTCCTGCACAACCGCTTTCCGCATTATCGACTTGCCGGAACCTACTTCTCCGAAAACCGCTGTAAATCCAGCATGCCGCGCCGTGTCCAACATCATTTCTTTCAGGAAAATATGATCTTCCGACAGGAATATGTCTTTAACGTCTGTTATATCGTTGATGAACGGACTCCTGAACAGCTTGAAGTAACGCAGTGCTTTGGGTGTTATCATCTCAGCCTCCTTGTGTGTTTCTGTTTTAAGTGGGTCTCCGGGCTGTATGGCCGGGTGTTTCCAGTATTTTGTTGCGGCGCCGGACATTTTCTTCCCGAATCCCCTTGGTCTGCTTAATGAAAAATCGTCATCAGCCGCCGTCCATATATCTGACACTTTGCAGCCGCGCTTTCGCAGCCAGGCGGTTAATATCTTTGAGCCGGTGATGGCGGTCTCTATATTTGTTTTGAATTTTTTCTCCTTGACCGGAACTCGACCCTGAAGGGCGCGGCTTATATGCGGCCTGCAACATCCAGCCATATCCGCGAGTTCCTGCTGAGTGACACCGCAATCAAGAAGCAACTGTTTTAAGAGTAGCATTTTCGCTGTCTATGCCTCCAAGGTTTGCGGGTGCGAGTTTTCCTGTGCCGATTCCTATATCGAGCAATCTTTTTGACTCGGCAAGCAGGATCGTTTTGCCGTATATGTCTTTAATCGCCTTGTTTAGTTCCGGTGTGATTCCGATGCCGGATGAAAGCAGCTTTTGCAGGAATTCCATGACCGAGATCTCCCTGTCTTCAAAACCGCTTTGACTTGTGCTTATTTCAACGCCGGTTTTTGGCATATATTCCAGGGTTACCTTGTCGGCCTGGTTGCCATAGATTTGCATACCTTCAAACGGCACAGCGTCTTTTTTCCGGTCTTCCCCGTATGCCAGGTTGTCTGATATTTTCATGGCCTTCTGTGTTTTGGTTTCCGGCATGGACTTGAATTCTTCCCCGATAATCGCTGCATCCGCCCGAAATCCGCCCTCTGCGTATCCTATCGGTTTAAGCAGGTATTCAACCTGATCGTGCACCACTCCTATTTCCGGCCAGTTATAAGGCCGTAATAACACCTGCACCCTTGAGCGGTTCGGCTGTATGCCCTCGATATGCTTTACATTATATTCACGCACATCGTGGTTTTTGTAACAGAAGCTGATTGTGTAATCTCCGCGCACAAGGCGGTTTTCGCCCGGCTTTTCAAATAGATAATGCAAGATCTGCTTCTCTGGAAGAACCCGGAGTTGCTCTTTTTTTATTTTGAGCCAGCATTCCGTCCTGGTCATATGGTGACGGCTGTGTTTGCGGCTGCCGTTAAACCAGGCACACCAGTCAGTTGCCCAAGCGTTCAAATCATTAACACTATGCGCGGGCTGCATCTTGAGACCTGATTCAAACCAGCATTCCACCAGATTTTGAGCAACTTCAGCGCTGCCCTGGCGGCGTGGATTATGAGGAAGAGAGTCCGGCGTTTTTATGTCTAACCGGTTTAAGAACGTTGTTATTGCCTTGGAAATGTTTGCGGCGCCTTTGTCGAACAGGGCGTAAAACGGAACGCCACGGAAGGGAATTTTGTCATGTTTGTCACCTGACCAGGCGGACAGCAGAAAATCATACAGGTTTTCCATAGTTTCGCCGCCTGCATAGTAATATTTTACCCAGATCCAGTGTGAAAAATGATCTACCAATATATAGCGGATCAATTTCTTTTTTACTTTGGCAAAATTTGCAAACTTGTTTTTATAGAACATGTCCTCGCGCATTATCCCAAAGCCTTTGTTCTTACCTTTTAGATAATACTGGATGCAGACAGACATATCGTACACGTGTACATGATTAGGATGCAGGGAGCGCATTTTAATATGCGGCGTGGGCGTCTTGATGGCAGCGGCGCTCATTTGCCGCTCTGACAGGATTTTCTGCATCCTGGACACGGAAACAGTTCCGGGCTCTATAATGCCGTTATCCTCTGCGATTATCAGAGCTTTTTCCACCGGCATGATAGGCCCTTTAATTTCACGGGACGTGACTTGTATCTGGGCAGCGATAAAAGAAATCTGCCTGTCATTCAGTTCGCACGCGCCCTTATCCTCTCGCCGTTTACGGCCTGCGTTAAAACCGTTTCTCGCGGCAATTCTATATAAACTCTGGGCTGTTTTCCCTGTCATCACCATATATCTGTCGATCACTTTTTGTTTTCCGCCGTTTTTCGCGGCAACCAATTGCTCTACAAAAGCCTGTTCCCACATGATTGTTATTCTCCAACCAGGTTCATTATCTCTCTTGCTATCTCTCCGCTGGATTACGTGTCTGCACCCACCTTTTTAAGGTCAGGCTGCTGCCAGGCAATGTCATCGGGCTGGGCATGATTTTCCAGGGCCGTGTCAAGATACGCGTGAGCTGCCCGCTTGAAATAGCTCAAGACTTCGATATATTTTGCTATCATAATCGGGGTTGCATCTTCAGGCAGCTTTTCAGGATCAAGCTCCAGGAACATCCCGGTGATTGTGAGCTGCTTGTTTTCCATCTGCTTGATAAATTCTTTTTCACCAGGCTTGTAATCCCTCGCTTCGATTTCTTTTGTGAATTTAGAGAGATCATTTTCCTGTTTCTGGATCACCCGTTCCTTCTCGACAAGCATCCGGTCTTTTACCTTGAGCCTGGTTTGTGATTCTTCGAGTTTCCGATCTCTTTCCTCGACCAAAACCTCAAACGCAGCCTCAAGATCATCCTTACTGTCCGGTGAAAGGTGGATTTTTTCCTCTCCGATAATAACGAACTCACCTTCGATAATCATGTCGCCGTCTGAAACAGATTTTCGGAGCTTACGAAGGTCTTTATAACTCAGCGAAAATTGGCGAAGCGTCGCCAGAAATTCTTCACCGAATTTGTCAAGATTTTGAAGCTGTTCATCGACCATCCGCCGTGATTTCCCCGTGTAATTACAAAAGGTTTCCCATGTTCCAACATTGGGAAGGTCTCTATAAAGCTTTAATTCTTTGACCTGTTTTAACCAGACTAAACCGGCAATATCCCCGAATTTTGACATCATATTCGTTGCCTGAATCCGTCCGATAACCTCATGACACTGAGAAATCAGCAACTCCCTTTTTTTTTGCTCAGCATCTTTAATCTGCTCTCTTTTTATCTGCATCTCTACTGTTGAAAGAGCGGCCTCTGATACAGCATCGATTTTCTTTTTCCCTGCCATGTTTATACCTCCAATTGATGTAATTCGTCTGTTAACCTGTTAACTTTTCCTTCAAGGCTTGCCTTGTACCGTGCCCAGATATAGGCAATGCCCTGGCCAATCTCATACTTATCGCCAATACCGCTGACACACTGGCCATCCTCCAGTGTTGCGAGATAACACATCACCGTGCCATGAGGAATGTTCAGCGCACGCGAAATCTCCTTGCCTGATACCGGCTCTTTTTGGTCGGACAAAAACCGCAGTACCTGTAAACTTATCTTTACAGCCCCGATCCGTTTATAGCTTGTCATCGATCTCCTCCTGAACAGTCGTCATTATTACCACCGCCAGAATAACTACTGTACAAATTAACAGTATCGGCAGCGCCCAACCCCTGCTGTTTGACAAGGCATGCATTACATTCAAAAACATCTCCATTAAAGACCTCCTTATTTGCTCATTTTTTCAATTTCTTTGAGAAATATCTGCCGTTTCCGCTTTTCCGCCCTCGCTGTTTTCTCTTTTTCATCCCATTTCTGGATCTCGCTTCTCAGTGCATCCGGCCCGGGCAACGCAAAAATCCCGGCTGCCTCATTAATTATCGAAATCGGCAGTCGGGATTTTGTTGCTTCGCAAAACGCGGGAACATATTCAGCCGGTATCCGGTGACTGTTTTTACTCTCCGCCGTCCACGCGTCCAACATCCATCTTGTGATCGGTACACCCGTCAGATGACTCATTTCACCGGCAACCTGATGTCTCGACAGCGGGCAGTCTTTTAACGCCCGGCTTAAAACCCGGCGAAGGGAATCCCGGACATTCAGCGTACCCTCGGTATTTTCTTTCTGATCCTCGCTCTGGAGCTGCTTAATATAATCAAAAAGATTCAACTGTTTGCTGTCTATTCTTCGCCGCTTTTTAGACATTGACACACCACGCTTTTTGAGGTTATGTAATTAACGCTTATTTAAGCCGCTTTTGCCGGTATATATGGCCGCACGGTTTTCGACGTACTTCGCTTTGGCGGCTTAAGATAATATTCCGGAAACACCGCGGTGTGCTCTTTGCCGATGGCCTTGGCTATGCCCCGCATAATGTAATCCGATATCCTCTCGCGGCGTATAACCAGAGACACGCTCATTTCAGACCGCTTAAGCTTCTCGGCAAGTGCCCTTTGCGTGGTTTTTTTTCTGATAGCTTTTTTAATTGCATCAGGTGTCATGATAAATTAACCCCTTTGTCTATTTTTTATTAAAAGTTAGATAACGTTTAATACAAGTTGACTTGGCCTGTCAAGCATAAAATACAACTTTACTTGGTTTTTTCAAACGAAAGCTAATTGGCCATAAAAACAGGTAACCCTTTATAATGTATGATTCACTATCAAAAAATTTTGGACTTCGTGTAAAATTCCAGAGAAATGAGGTTGAATTAGGCCAAGTTCAGTTAGCCAAGAAGGTTGGTGTGTCTAAAACCACTATCCAAAATTACGAATCGGGAATAATCCCAAAAGGTAAATATCTTGCTAAATTATCACGAGTATTGAAATGCTCTATTGACTGGCTATTGATTGGTGAGGAATCTCCCTATATTAAAGAGGCATTTATACTTGAAGACCCATCATGGATGACCGAAAAAGAACTGGCAGAATATCATGATAAAATACGTGATGGAAAATCGCCTATATATAAAGGAATGGAAGAGCTGGAGGATTCTGAAACTGCCGGATTAATATCCATGACCAGGGAAATTCTTAAGTCTGATACAGACTATTCAGCCTCCCTGGCCGCAAATGTCCGCTCGTTTCATCACGCCATAAAAACGGAAAACCGTTTAAATGGGGTGGAATCTCGCATGGCCACCTTGGAGCAACATCTAAAACAGTCGAAAAAAATCAGAAAAGAAGACCCGCCTACAGAAAAAGAGGAGTTTATAAAAAAACGAGTAATGTAATCTTTGTCTGCTTTTAAATTTGGTTGAAAAAACTACAATTTTAAGCGCTTTTTCAACTATAGGAAGGTGTTAAATGAAAAGAATACTGATAATATTAGCAGTATGTTTCTTTCTTCTCACATCCTGCGCATCATTCCCGCCGCCCGAAATATCAAACGGCCGCTACACTAACTATAAGTATGGTTTTAATATAGAAGTGCCTGACGGCTGGCTCCAGACTGAAAAGATTCCTGCGTGGGTTGAAAATATGCTGGATGAAGATAAAAGGTCACAGATACGTATAATGTTTTTTAATAATAACACTAATGGAATGATTTGTATAATAAGTGATAAGCCCGTTCCCTCAATTCCAGTTTCCGCTCTTAATGAAACACCTTCTTTTGATAATATTATTCCGGGTTCATTTTTGGATATATATACATATCAACCAATGAAACAGGAGTTTGAAAAACGCAAAAAGCAACTCATTAAAGATAGTTGTATAAAAAACTACTCTTATAAAATTTTTAGCCTGAAAAAATATACTGAAAGATTCTCTTATGAAACAGAATTTAATAAAATAGAGATGAGAAGCGAATATATGATGTATGGGTGCCAGGGGGATGACACCTGTATTGTCGGGATAGAATTAATCTCAGATATAAAAACGTTCGATGAAAATTATGTGGTGTTTAATAAGGTAGTAGATTCATTCTTGGAGTTTGAATATATCTCTGAAAATAAAGATAAATTAACAGCGGATCAAAAACAATATATTAAGAATTTTAGTGAAAAATTTACAGGGTTGTTTGAAGTTTCGGAATAAAAAAATACTATATAGATTTTTTATCTTATTTTTTATCTGTATATGCTTTAGTGGTTTATGTTTCGCAGGACGCCTGCATTCTGAAAAATGGTACCAGGATAAATGGTGTAAGGAACACAAAGGGCAACTCGAAGTTGTATTGCCTGATCGTACCCGCTGTGATTGTCTAACAGACACGCATGCGATAGAGTTTGATTTTGGTAATAAGTGGGCTGAAGCGATAGGCCAGGCGCTGCATTACGGCCTACAAACAGGAAAGCGTCCCGGAATAGTATTAATCCTCGAATCGCCTAAAGACCTAAAATACTGGATTCGGTTAAACACAATTATCGAACATTATAAATTACCGATTGATAGTATGAAATATGAGCATGAAAATTTTTAATATTATTTACGCTTTTTTTCTGGTTTGGTTAATATCACTTTTTATTATTTGTGTTTTAAATAATTTCACTAAAAAATAATCTTCTATTAAATTAAGGAAAAGTAATGGCTGATAAAGATACAACACAGAAACAAGGTGGAAAAAACTCTGGTTCGCAAAAAAAGTCTAATATTACGGAGCATCGAGTAAAACAGGGTCGAATTATTAAAAGAAATATAAAGGATATTAATTCAATTATAGACACCCATCCTTCACCTGACAAAAAACCTGATAAAAAATAGAGAGTATTATGGATACTGAAATAAATAAAAAATTTGATAATCTTTTATTTAGTGTACGCCGGTCAATTCGTTATCACCTCCGGAGGAGAAGGTTTTTTGATAATGTCCATAAAACATCGACATTTCTTTCAGCATTAAGCGGAACCGCAACAATAGCTGCTGTTCTTGCCGAAGCAGGATCAGCCTTAACAATCACCTTTGCCGCTCTTGTCGCTATGTTTTCAATTATTGATCTTGTGGTGGGCACCGCCAGGGCAGCAAGGCTCCATGACGACCTGGCACGTAAATTTATTAATCTTGAAAAAGCTGTCGTTTCTATAAAAGAAACTACAGAAGAAAACTTGATTAATTTTATAAGTCAACGATTAGATATTGAAGCTGATGAACCAACACCACTTAAAGTCTTGGATTCAATCTGCCATAACGAATTATTACGAGCAATGGGTTATGATAAATCAGAATTTTTAGATATAAAATGGTATCAACGTGTTTCTGCACAGTTTATTGATGTTATGGAATATAAGATTAAGATAAATTGTTAGAGGAAAAGGAAGAATATCCTGAAAGAAAAGTTATACCCGTGGGAAAATAAAAAAAGGGAATACGATCTAAATAATAATTCGGCATAAAATTTTCGACCTCACAAAAACACATATATTAAAATCGTCGAAAATACATCCATCATAACTCAGTCAAACCAAGTTTGAAAAAATACCAATTTCACCACTTTGTAAACCACCTGTAAAGATCCCCGCCGGTGAAATATAACAATACTTAGTGTTTAGATTTAACACCCCTGTTCACCTTTAAACAGAAATTTACAAACTCATTTTTACTACGGAGCGGACAGGCAATTAAATTTGAAAATGGCTGACTGTTTGAACGCATTAGTGAGTCTTAAGAAAAAACAGCCGATCATAAGACATTTTTGGTATTATTTATTAATTTCAACTGACAAAAGCAGTTTTGTTATGTTTTTGTATGCTGTTTTTTCTCTTAGGGTCACTTGTTGCGTGAGTTTCAGACTTTTTCAAATTTAATTGTCTGTCTGCGGAGTAATGGTATTATAAAACTCACTTTTTTGAGTTTGTAAATTTCTGATCGTCAGGATTCAGGTAGTAAAAATTTTATCAAGTAAGCGCCTTTGACGGATACTATTTATAGTTTCCAGGCTGTCTTGAAGCTCTTTTGGATTGTTAAAGGATAACTTTAAGTTATAAGTGGTGCCTTCAAAATTATTGGGCGGAACCAGTTTAACATTATTTCCAAGCTTTAGCTCTTTAATGTTTTGTTTAAACTTTTTATCAGCGGTTGTTATTTCAGGATAACGACGCTGTTTTAAATAAAATCTTATTTTTTGGCTCTTTTGTGATCGATCAAGATTATTATCATTTAGAATTTTCAGAAAATCGGTTTCATGTAAGACTTCCATAATTGAGACATCATCACGAATGGATATTTCTTTAATCAGAGTTATTATTTCCCTCTGTTTATTCAAGCTTAATTTAAGATCATCAAAAAGATTCGCAAAAACAATACTCACATCGCGGTTAA